>DFDG01000124.1:0-14277 GCA_002367815.1 Opitutaceae bacterium UBA3033
CGTGACGAAGATCATCATGGAGGCGACCAATGGCGAAGGGGCGGATCTCAGCGTTGATGCCGTGGGGGCGGGTTTGACCAAACGGACATCACTCGACGCGATCAGACCCGGTGGCGCCACGGTTTGGATCGGTCTCCACGAAAACCCGATGACCTTTGATTCTTACAATATTACACTGCCGGAGAAGCAGGTTCTCGGAACCTATGCGGCGACGATAGACGAATTGCGGCAGGCCCTTGATCTGATGTCTGCCGGCAAGGTGGACGCGCTATCCTGGGTAAAACAATTTTCACTGGTCGATGGCGTCACGGCTTTTCAGCGCATGCTCGCCGCCAAAGGAGACGACATCAAAGCGGTGGTTTGTCCGTGAGGAAAATTACTGATCAATCGGCGATGGAATTGGATATTTCCTTCCACTCTTAACCCCATCCAAAACCCCATGAATCCACACGCTATCCGTAAACCCATCGTTGATCGTTTCAAAGGTAAGGTCGCCATTGTGACGGGCGGCACCAACGGTATTGGCTACGCCATCGCGCTCGAACTATTGCGCGAAGGGGCGGAAGTGGCGGTGAGTTGTTTGCCCGCCGATGAAGCCGGGGGCAAAGCTGCTTTTGCCGCTGCCGGATTTTCACCCTTGGTGATCGTGGGAGATATGAGCAGCGAAGAGTTCTGCCACAAACTGGTCTCGGACACGGTCGCCAAGTATGGGCGCTTGGATTATCTGGTGAACAATGCGTTTTCGTTTATAGCCAAGGGACTCGATGCCACGCGGGCGGATTTTCTCTATTCACTTGAAGTGGGGCCTTTGGGCTTTGCCCTCATGATCCAACTGGCCGCTGTACATATGAACAAGGTCGGCGGTGGGGCAGTGGTTAATGTTTCCAGTATTTCCTCGTGGGTCGCGCAGCCCAACCGGTGGACCTACAATATGTCGAAAGGCGCCGTTACTCAACTTACCCGCTGCGCGGCGCTCGATCTCGCCCCGCAGAAAATTCGCGTCAACAGCGTCAGCCCCGGATGGACCTGGACCCGCGAAGTGGAAAAAGCCGCCGGTGGCGATATGGAGAAATATGATCCCATCTGGGGGCAATTTCACATGTTGGCCCGGATGTGTTTCCCGGTTGAAATAGCCGCGCCCACGCTGTTTTTACTTAGTGATGATGCGTCGTTCATCACCGGGACGGATCTGCCGGTTGATGGCGGTTACAATGGTCTTGGTCCGGAAGGGCTGGGGCAGAATACCAAGATCGCCGGCAGCAAATAATGAATTTTTTAATGTAGGGCGGGGTCGCTGACCCCGCCTACGAAAACGAACAACGCGGGATCAGCGATCCCGCCCTACAAACCAAGCCACCAATTTTATGAGCAAATTCCGCGTCGTAGTTACTGATCATGGTTTCCCCAATCTTCGCCACGAAGAGGATGTGATTGGTGCTGCCGGAGGTGAACTGATCGTAGCACAATGCAAGACGTCGGCCGAAGTGGCCGTAGCAGCGCGTGGGGCGGATGCCCTGCTCGTGCAATGGGCACCGGTGGATGCCGGGGCCATCGCCGGCCTCGATCAATGCAAGGTCATTGTCCGGTATGGAATTGGTTATGATAATGTGGATATCGCCGCCGCCAAGGCGCGAGGCATTCCCGTTTGCAATGTGCCGGACTACGGCGTTCACGAAGTCGCAGAGCATGCCGTTTCCCTGGCGCTGGCACTGGCGAGACAATTGCCGTCAATCGATGCACGATTGCGCAAAGGCATCTGGAAAATCACACCGGATCGACCGATGCCCTCATTGAGGGAAATGACTTTTGCCACGGCGGGTTTCGGTCGGATCGCACGTTCGGCTCACCACATGATGCGCGGCTTCGATGGCAAACGAATCGCCTACGATCCATTTGTGCCGGTCGACGTGATGCAGATGGAGGGCGTGGAAAAAGTGGAGTTGGACGATTTGTTTACCCGCGCTGATATTCTTTCCCTTCACCTGCCATTAACTGCCGAGACCAAGCATTTCGTGAATGCAGATCGGCTGGCTGAAATGAAGCACACCGCAATCATCGTGAACACTGCTCGCGGCCCTTTGATTGATACGGTGGCGTTGACCGAAGCGTTAAAGGCCGACCAAATTTCAGGGGCCGGGATCGATGTTTTCGAACAAGAGCCCTTGCCTGACGATCATCCACTGCGTTCAGCTCCACGGGCATTGATCACGTCTCATGTTGCTTGGTATAGTGAAAGCAGCATACCACGATTGCAGCGATTGGCCGCCGAAGAGGTGGTCCGTGGTTTGCGGGCAGAATCGCTCAAGAATCAAATAAACAAGTGATTTTTAACCACGACTGGACACGAATTTGCACGATTGATTTCCAATCCATGTAACCACAGAAGAGCGCAGATTCATACGGATGGCCGAGGTAGAAATGTTTCTATACATGGAAGCCTGTGTTGAAATCACGCAGGCCCTTAGCCCTAGCGAATGGCCCAATCTGAAATCCCCAATTTAAACTCCAAAATCTAGCCATGCCTTCATTTCCCATTGTTGATACCCACCTCCATATTTGGAATCTCCAGCGCTTGAATTATCCTTGGCTGGCCGGAGTGCCGATGCTGAACCGTGACCACTTGATCGGGGAATATCGGAAGGTCTGTGGGCCGGTGCAGGTCGCGAAGATGGTGTTTCTGCAATGCGAATGTGATCAGTCACAATATCAGGATGAGGCGGATTGGGTTACGGAGGTTTCCCTGCTCGATCCACGTATCCGGGGCATCGTGCCATGGGCGCCATTGGAGAAGGGCGATGCGGCGGAAGAGGATTTGGCCAGACTGGCTGCCAATCCAATGATCAAGGGGATTCGTCGGATCATTCAGTTTGAAGCGGATCCGGAATTTTGCCTGCGTCCCGATTTTGTGAAGGGCGTGCAGCTACTGGCGAAATTCGGATTCACTTTTGATATTTGTATCAATCACAAGCAGATGACCAATACGCTGAAGCTCGTGCGGCAGTGCCCCGACGTGTCATTTGTCATGGACCACCATGCCAAGCCCGACGTTAAGAATCACCTGCTCGATCCATGGCGTGAGCAGATGCGGGAGTTGGCTTCGTTACCGAATACGTCGTGTAAATTGTCCGGCTTGGTGACCGAGGCGGACTTCGAGCATTGGACGATCGATGATCTCCGACCTTACACCGATCATGTGGTCGAGTGCTTTGGTTTTAATCGCCTGTTTTTCGGTGGCGACTGGCCGGTAGCCTCCCAAGCGACGGAATATCCACGCTGGGTGGATACCTTGGACGAAATACTTAAAGGCTGCTCGCCCGACGAATTGCACAAAGTCTACGTGCGCAACGCCGAGGCGTTTTACCGCGTGTGAGTGAAACGGCTAATCAGCGTGAAATGTCGCCTTGAGTGAGCACTTTGAAACCGCGCTGGTTCAGTGATTGGGCTGCGATCTCGGGATCCTCGACATTGATGGCCAACGCACTTCGGTCGGCGGGCCGTTTTATAAAAGAGTAAATGTAGTGGATGTTGATCTCGGCCTCGAGTAGAGCCGCGAGCACTCCCCGGAATTTTGACTCGTCCACAACCTCGACGGCAATCACTTCGCATTCGGCAAAGGGGAAATCATTGGCGACCATGAGCTCACGGGCCTGGTCGGGATCATCCACGATCAGCCGGATGATGGCGCTGTCCGTGGTATCAAGCACGGTGATAGCCATGATGTGCACGTTGTGTTGCTTGAGCAGGGTGGTTAGATCGTAAAGTCGACCGACGCGATTCTCCGCAAAGACGGAAAACTGTTTAACCGGATCAAGCGCTGAGGTGGTGTGGGTCTTGGCCATGGCGGACAATTTAAAGGTGAACCGATTGCACCGGTTGGTCAATTGCGGCCTCCCGATGTTACGGCAGAAGCCCTAGCTCTATTTCCATGTCCGGTGAATCCCCCCCACATATGCTCAACCGCCAACGGAACCAAATTGGGGCAGGATTGGTCTTGCGGGGGATTGCACTTAATGGGCTTTTGGCAGCGGTGAAATTTGCCGGTGGGATATGGGGTCACACCTATGCCCTCATCGCCGACGGTGTAGAATCCTTGCTGGATGTTTTTTCATCACTGGTGGTTTGGGTGGGATTCAAGGTGGCGGCCCAACCGCCGGATGAAAATCACCCTTACGGTCATGGCAAAGCCGAATCGTTGGCGGCTCTCGCGGTGTCGCTTTTCATTTTTGCGGCCGCCGGTTGGATCGCGTGGCACGCGGTGCAGGAGATCATTGCGCCGCATCAGGGTCCACATTGGGCGACATTGTTGGTGCTGGTATTTGTGATTTGCTCCAAGGTTTGGTTTTCCCGGCGCATGGCCCGGACAGGAGATCAGATGGGGAGCACGGCTTTGGGCGTGGAGGCATGGCACCACTACTCGGACGCCCTGACTTCTGGGGCGGCCTTTGTGGGTATTGCGATAGCGGTTATTGGGGGCGAAGGTTACGAAGCGGCTGATGACTGGGCCGCGTTGTTGGCGTGCATCGTGATTGTGGTCAACGGGGTGGGGATGTTCAACCGGTCACTGGGTGATGTCATGGACGCAGCTGTGCCACCGAACTTGGAGCACGAAGTGCGAGCCTTGGCGCTGGGAGTGACTGGAGTGCAAGCGATCGATAAATGCCGGGTGCGCAAGAGCGGACTCTGCCATCTGGTGGACATCCATGTTCGGGTAGATGGGACGCTGAGTGTGCGGGCTGGGCATGATATCGCGCACGCGGTGAAGGATGCCCTGATTGATTCGGTGCCTCACGCGATTACGGATGTGGCCGTGCACATCGAACCGGTGGATTAAATCTACTCCGAGAGTTTTTGCGCGAGTTTCCAGCCCGCATAAACGCCGCCGACACTGCCGACGCCGCTCAGGATGAATGCGCCCCAAAATCCCCAACCCACGGCTTCGCCCAAATACCAGCCCAAGTAACTGCCAAGCATGGTGCCGGTGAAAATACTGAGTTTGGTCATAGGTTAACTAAATTGCGGTTAGAAGCATAACTGTCGATAGTCAGATTCGTGAAAACAGAATGTTCTAATACGCTTTGAGAGCGTAGATTATTAAGATCTGGGGTTCACCTTTGCAGTTTACCTTATCCGGTCTCGGGATAAGGTTGGAGGATGAAGAAAAGTCCCTCCGCCACTCCATTGAGCAACAATCGACATTTGCTAAGATGGGTCGAAAAGATGGTTGAATTATGCAAACCTGATTCGGTTCACTGGGTGGATGGATCACAGGAAGAGAATGATGCGATATGTGAGCAAATGGTCGCTTCGGGCACGTTTATAAAACTGAACGAGAAGCTTTGGCCGGGGTCCTATTACGCCCGCAGTGATGCCAGTGATGTGGCGCGGGTTGAGGATCGTACTTACATTTGCTCCCTGTCAAAAGATGCGGCTGGTCCCACGAACAATTGGGTTAATCCTTATGAGATGCGCAAAAAGCTGCGCGGCCTTTTTGCCGGCTGCATGCGCGGTCGGACCATGTATGTGCTACCGTTCAGTATGGGTCCGGTTGGTTCTCCCATTGCCCAGATCGGGGTGCAGTTAACGGACTCACCTTATGTCGTGGTCAATATGCGGATTATGGCCCGCGTGGGGCTGGCGGTGTTCAAGGAGATCGACAAAGATGTGAAGCGAGTCGTGCCGTGCATGCACTCGGTGGGAGCTCCATTGGTAGATGGTGAGCCGGATGTGGCCTGGCCCTGCAACAAGGAAAAATATATTGTGCACTTTCCTGAGGCGCGCGAGATTTGGAGCTTCGGTTCCGGTTACGGAGGCAACGCATTGCTGGGTAAAAAGTGCTTTGCGTTGCGCATCGCTTCCGCGATGGCGCGGGATGAAGGCTGGATGGCTGAGCACATGCTGATTCTGGGGGTCGAAAATCCCGAAGGTGAAAAGACCTACGTGGCCGCAGCGTTTCCGAGTGCCTGCGGAAAAACTAATTTTGCGATGTTGGTGCCGCCGAAACATTTTTCCGACGCCGGCTGGAAAGTCTGGACGGTCGGTGATGACATCGCGTGGATCAAGCCCGATGCCAGCGGTCAGTTGCGGGCGATTAATCCCGAGGCTGGTTTCTTCGGCGTGGCCCCCGGCACGTCCGTAAAAACCAATCCCAATGCGATGGCTTCGTTGGCCAAAAACACAATCTTCACCAATGTCGCGCTCACGCCTGAAGGTGGCGTTTGGTGGGAAGGCATGACGGACGAACCACCCGCGAAATGCACGGACTGGCAAGGGAATCCATGGACGCCGGATTGTGGTCGCAAAGCCGCCCATCCAAACGCGCGTTTCACCGCACCGGCTGCGCAATGTCCGACGATTGATCCAGATTGGGAAATGCCGGACGGGGTGCCGATCAGTGCCATGATTTTTGGCGGACGCCGGGCAACCACAATGCCCTTGGTCTACCAGGCTTTCAATTGGTCAAGTGGCGTATACATCGGTGCCACCATGGGTAGTGAAATGACGGCGGCGGCGGCTGGCACTGTGGGTAAAGTCCGGCGCGATCCTTTCGCGATGTTACCGTTCTGCGGTTATCATATGGGCGACTATTTCCGGCATTGGATCGGCATGCAAAAAAAGCTCTCCACCACGCCACGCATCTTCCACGTCAATTGGTTTCGCAAAGATGATGACGGCAACTTTTTGTGGCCGGGCTTCAGCGACAACATGCGGGTGCTTAAGTGGATTGTGAATCGTGCGCGGGGTCGTGCCCTGGGACGTGAAACTCCGATTGGTTGGATGCCGCGTTACGAGGATATCGACTGGGCAGGAATGGAATTTCAGCAGGAAAACTTTGATTCACTTCAGGCCTTTGACCGGTCGGCTTGGCGCGCCGAAGTGATCAGTCATGAAGAACTCTTCCTTGATCTGCATGATCGTCTGCCCAAAGAAATGGTCTACGAACGCGAACTATTGATCTGTCGGATGTGAATTTTGTTCCTATCACGGTGGACCCCAGCGGGCATGTTATAGCTCGTGATTCCGGATAGCTTATATATTCGGATTGGGGTTGAAATTGCCTGGGTGGATTTCAAACGCACCAAACTTTACGAAAATCGTTTTGACGTGAAGTGCAGGGAATTAAAGGCCTTCGAATATTAAGGATTGGTAGCCCGATCAACCATGCAGGGAATTCTCAGGAATTATTCGGACCATGGATTTGTTTGGCCCCAAATTTGAGCCAAACTCCGAAGATAACTTGCGAGCCTCAGTCGTTTCTAATATCACCTCGATGTGAAAGGATGGATCACCGACATGGTATTGACGGTTTGGGCGCTGTTCTACTGGAACACGCGCAAATCCATCTATCGGGCCGGACGAGGGTAGGGGACTTGCCCTTGCCAGAATCCGAGTGATTCGGGTGAGGCCATGAAGACAGGTTGCGATGTGATTGCGGGTTGGGCGAAACTGGAACGATTTCGTCGGGTTTGCCCTTTGCTCCAAAAAAACGAAATGGGGGCATGGGTGTACAGTGTGCATGCCAATGATGTCAGACCATTCTGGGGCCGCGCCTTGGCATATGGAAGTGCGACAGGTTTCATTGTTTGGGTATTGATGGTCGGTGTGATTTTCGGAGGGATGCGCGCTATCGGGTATCAAGTGACTTTGAGACAAGTCGTATGGCCTCCAGCGTGGCACGAATTGCAAGCGGTGCGGGCAGCCCTGTTTATTGATCAAGCGCGCATCAACTACAAGTCGGGCCGCGTGCGGGAAGCGATCCAATCCCTGTCGATTGCCCACGAACTCAATCCGGCCCATTATCAAGTCGCCATGATGCTGGCGCAGTTTCACCAAGCAGGAAACGCGACCCAATCGGACACGCTATACCGTAAGTTATTGATCAGTCATCCGGAGCACCGTGGGGAAATTTCCCGGGCATGGTTTCAAAGTTTACTGGGCCGAGGGCGGATGGCAGATATGGCGGAATTGGCCAAGCGCCAATTGGTGATCGAACCAGAGCAGGGGGCGGCCTGGACTTACGCCTTACTGTTTGCGACCCGTCACCTAGCCAGCGATGTGTTACTGAATGATGTATTGAATGCCGGGGGGGTACCCGATGGACCTCGGGCAATTCTAACTCTGGCATCGCAGATTCGAAAATTGCCTCCTGAGTCTGCCCGCAAGTTGCTGATCGAGGCCCCACTGGTCGTGGGATTTCAATTTGATCTGGTCTTTCGAATAGATGAACTCATTCGGCTGGGTTTTACTCAGGACGCTTTGACAATATTGTCTGCGCGGAGAAAAGAATTGGTGGGCCGCGATGTGGCGCGACTGATTTTTGCGGCCTATGCCGTGCAGAAGAACCGAGCGCGGTTGATTGAGGAATACAGAGCGCTTTTGTCCGTGGATCGAAAAATAAAGTCGGCCGAGTGCACCTTGTTGGCAGTGCATTTGGTCAGTTATCCGGATCCGGATTTGCTGAAGTTATTGGTCAATACATTGCCTCGTTTGCCGATCGAACCGGCGGATGCATGGATGGAGGCTGCTTTGGCCATGTTTTGCGCCGCGGGAGTTCAAGGTAATGAAGAACTTATGGGCACGATCAAAAAATGATTTCCGAAAACTACACGATCAGTCCGTTGGGTATGGCGGGCATGGAATTATTTTTTCTCGGCAAGAGTGATCTATCGCACATCGCGACTTTCCTGCCTAATTTGAATCCACTTTCACTGGAATTGAATTACGCGCCTTTGGATAAATATTACAGAGTTCAAACTCTCAAGTGAGCGAGCGCATTGAGTTGAGCATAATGTAGCTCTGGAACTTTTCGATTATTTGGAAAATTAATTCCCGGGAGCAACAAGTGGCACACTGGTGGACGAGAGAACCGCGGACAGGAACAGCATTATCATCAGGACGGCACAAGCTAATCGGACAAAGGTTGAGAGTAGAAATCCAACGGTGGCGCCGACCCCTGAGCGGATCGAATGCCGGCCGCTCTTTTTGGCCCCGAATTTTTCTGCGGCGACCGCCCCGAGGAATGATCCCAATAGCAGTGCGGGCAGGGAAAAGAACATGCCGATAAATGCTCCGCCGCTTGCTCCAGTCATGCCCCATTTGGAGCCACCAAATAATCGTGCACCGATAATAATACCCAAGAAATCGGCGACCACCGAAACTGCCCAGATGAGGGCAATCCATCCGACCAGAGACCAACTCATAGTGGTGGGCAGGAGCACTTTTTGCAGGACCCCCCCGAGCAGGATGAATGTCGTGCCGGGTAACAGAGGCACGACCGAGCCTATCAAGCCGACCAATAACAGGGAAACGGTGAGGCTCCAAAAAAGATAATCCACGGCATCATGACACCGCGTATATCCTCATGGTTGCAAAAAGAATCGGCGGGGCGGAGTTCCGGCAGGGAGCGTCAATGCTCCTCAACTGGAGTGAAACCGCGGCGCATGACGTTTTCAATTATCACGCGAGGGAACAGGAAGTTTTGCAGATATTCCTTTCCGCCGGCTTTCGTGCCGCTGCCGGACATCTTGAATCCGCCGAACGGATGCCGTTCCACAATGGCACCAGTGATTGCGCGATTGAGGTAAAGATTGCCGACCATCAATTCGTTTTGGGCTCTGGCCAATGCCTTGGGACTGCGGGAAAAAATACCACCGGTCAGTGCGTAGTCGGTGCCGTTGACGAGGGCAAAGGCTTCGTCGAGATTTTTGGCTCGGAGAATGGCGACAACGGGTCCAAATATTTCCTCCCGGGCAATCGTATCCGTTGGCTTCACATTGGCGAACACGGCTGGTGTTGCGTAGTATCCATCGGTTGGGGCGGGACCTTGCCAGGCCAGGCCGGATTCCTTTTTCCCCTGTTCAATCATCGCATGGATTTTTGCCTGTGCATCCAAATCTATAACCGGCCCAATAATGGTGCCGGGCATAGCGGGATCGCCGATTGGAATGGTCGGACAGGCAGAGACAAATCTTTCCACGAACTGGTCGTAAACATCATCCAACACGATCAATCGCGATAGGGCGGAGCATTTCTGACCACTGAATCCAAATGCACTGTAGATCGCCGCCGGGACCGCTTCATCCAGATCGGCATCATTGTCGATGATCAGCGCATTTTTCCCGCCCATTTCGCAGACAATTTTTTTAAGGTTCTGTTGGCCCGGCAAAGTGCGCCCGGCCGCTTCCCATATTTTGCAGCCAACGGCCCTTGAGCCCGTAAAACCGATGAAATCAATGTTGGGGTGGCTGACCAGATGAGCCCCAACATCCTCGCCCAGTCCCGGCAAGTAATTGACCACGCCGGCCGGAATACCGGCCTCCATCAATATTTCCATCAAGGTCGCGCCGATGACGGAAGTTTGCTCGGCCGGTTTCATGATCATGGTGTTACCCGCGACCAAGGGTGCGACCACCAGTCCCGTCAAAATAGCCAAGGGGAAATTCCATGGAGCAATCGCAACGCCAACGCCGCGGGCCGTCCATGTATGGGTGCAGCGTTCGCCGGGCACGGATTGGGTGATCGTAGTCTGGTCCAGTTTGCGCATCTCGACCGCGTAAAACCGACAAAAGTCGATTGCTTCAGAAACGTCGCCATCGGCTTCAACCCATGGTTTTCCCGCTTCCAGGATGAGGAGGGAATTAAGCTCCATCCGCTTTGATTCCATGATATCTCCTGCGCGCTCGAGCACAGTCGCACGCTCTGCCACGGTTTTCTTTTGCCAAGCAGGCAATGCGGCGCGAGCGGCGGTAACAGCGGCATCAGCATCCGCTATGGTTGCCCGGGCCCATGAGCCGATAATCTGGGTGGGATGAGCCGGATTCACCGAGGCAATGTATTCGCGGTCGGAAATTTTCTGGCCATTGATGACCAAAGGGAATTTGCGACCGAGCTTGGCCGTATACGCGGATAATGCTTCGCGCTGGCGTTCACGATTTACGGTGACTGAATAGTCGGTATTGGCGGCATTGATGAAGGTCCCGGCCGCTCGTGATTTGCGTTCCATTGGTGCAGGGGCCGAAGCGATCTGATTGACCGGATTAGCGAGCAGTCCTTCCTTGGTGGATTCTCCCATATTCTTGATACGCAAGAATCCCTCGTTGGAGGTGTTTTCCAATAGGCGCCTGACCAAGTAGGCCATACCGGGAAGGAGCTCGCCGATGGCGCAATATTCGCGAACGCGATGGCCCAGTTTAATGAGGGTCAGTTTAAGTTCATCGGCCATGCCGTAAAGGGCCTGGAATTCATAAGCCCGCGGATCGATGCCGAGACGTTCGGCTTGGACGATTGCGTGGGCACAGGACCGCACGTTATGGGAGGCAAAATTGGGAGTTATGATGTCGATGTTCTCGAGTAGTATCAGAGTGAGTTTCTCAAAGTTTGCATCGGACTCCGGTTTTTTTGACCACACGGGAACCGTCCAGTCTTTTTGTTGAGCGATGATGGTTTCGTAATCCCAATAGGCTCCTTTCACGAGGCGAACGTTCAATGGACGCTGGTTGCGACGCGCCCAATTGATGAGGTCGAGTAAATCGCGTTCGCTGTCCCGCAGATAGGCCTGCAATGCGATGCCAATGGCGGGTTGGGTGCGAAATTCGGATTCCTCAAAGATCGATTTGAAGAGAGCCAGCGTGAGCTCCTTGAGCTTGTAGCTCTCCATGTCGAAATTGATGAGCGCATTGGCCTCAATCGCACGACGGAGAATTGGCCGGAGGCGTTTTTTGAGGGCCGAAATTGAGTTTTCCGGATCTGCCGGATGCACATCGGGGGTGAGGGCGGAAATCTTAACCGACAGGTTGAGCCGCGGCAGTGGCCCCGTGGGCCCATGGTCACTGAAGCAGGGCTCGGGGTCCTTGGAAAAATAATGGGAAACGGAAGTTATGATTTCGAGATTGCGTTCCAGAAATATGTCGGCCTCGGCATTGCTGACCACGGTCTCACCCAGCAAGTCTATCGTCGTAGCCAAGCCGAGTTTGGCATTGCGCTTTATTTGTTTGATCAGGTCGGCGCCATCTTTGCCCGCAACAAATTGGCCGGCCATGTCCACGATTTGGGCCTTAACCGGTGCAGCGACCAAGGCCGGGGCAAATGATGAGGCGGCGAGCCCTGCTTTTAGCGCGGGATTGAGAGCGACCGCTTTATCGCCAAGGTATTCCTGCAAATGCCGGACGATTTCAGCCGAGGAACTTAAAGTAGGCAGCACATCGACGAAACGAAACAGTTGGGTTTTAAAAACAGGGTCTTTCATGGACCAATCCATCAACCGGGCGTAGGCGCCTTTTTTCGAAAAAAGCACCGGGGGCGGTTGTTGGTCCATCAAGTTGAAGAGCTGCTCACCTTTGAGCAGGGTGGCGGATTCAATTTTGGGGTCTGGAACGAGAAATGTAGGCATTGGGGTTAATGAAGATATGACACTCTCTCGTTTCAGATTATTTTAGCAAGAAGCTGGAAGTTCGGGAAGTGAGTTGAATGCCGGCTAATTTGTGGGGTAAGCGCGGCCTATTAATGATGACCTGCGATAGCTTAGGCTAAAAGGGTGAAGGGACCGCACCGCTGTCGGTGGGCTTGGCGAGGGCATATTTTCATGCCATCAATTTTTTGCGACTTTGTGAATCGAGCCGTGTTTTCAGCATGAACGATGAAACTCCAGTGCGAACCAACCCAGAGGGAATGATCACCCCGATCGACTTCACCACGTTTATGCGCAATTATCAAAATATGGTCTTCTCCACCGCGGTTCGCCTCGTTGGCAACGAGGCGCAGGCTGAGGATATCTCTCAGGAAGTCTTTTTGAAAGCGTATCAGCATTTTGACAATCTGCAGACCAGTAAAACTGCGGGGGGGTGGCTCAAGACCGTGACGACCAATCTATCCCTCAATCACCTGACTCGGTATCGCAATCGCTGGCGCTTTTTTTCAGAATTTACCCGTCATGGCGATGGAGCAAATGATAGTGATGCTCCCGAAGTGGAGTTTGCTTCACCGGATGATTTTTTGGGTGAACTGGATTCCGAAGAGCGCCGAGCGTGGGTGGAGCAGGCCTTGGAAGAATTACCCGAACATCAACGCGTCCCCTTGGTGCTTTTCCATTTTGAAGATATGCCTTATGATCAGATCGCCAAAAAACTACGCGTTTCTCTCAGTAAGGTAAAAACCGACATTCTACGCGCCCGCGCGGCCTTGGCCCAAGTGCTGATGCAAAGCGGTGCCAGTCACGAAAAATTTAACACCTAATCTCATGCCTCATTCAAATCCTGAAGATCTCGAAAAGATGATTCACCGGACACTGCGTTCTCTGCCCGATCGCCGGGCACCGCGCACTTTGGAATCACGTGTGTTGGCGGCAATCGAAGCCCAGCATGCCCAACCGTGGTGGCAGCAATCATTCACACATTGGCCGCTGGCCGCCCGGGGCGCGTTCTTATTGCTTTCCGGCATGGTGGCCGCGGCATTGATTGTCATGGTCTTCCGGTCAGGTCCTGAGGCTAATGCGGTTTCGGCGCTTTCTGGTCCGATGGAGATTATCCGCCATATCAAGGCAACGTTCGCCGGTATCTCCCGATTTGGTTCACTAGTATACAGGAGCATTCCTCCAATTTGGCTCTATGGAAGCATCGCCTTTCTTGCCGCCATGTATGCGGCCCTATTCGGCCTTAGCGCCACTGCCTATCGCACATTTATCAATCAACGTTAATTCCCGCTACCCATGCAAACCCACCCCAAGAATCTATTTATTAGTGCACTTATCGCACTCACCCTAGCCATGGCATTGGTCGCTCGCGCCCAAACGGCCGATGTCCCACCGTCACCGGTAGTTGAATCAAACGCGGCAGCTGAATCTGAAGCCGCAACCACTGACGAAGCTGCACAGTCTCCGGTGATTGGGTCTGAGGTGGTTGCGTCTGCTCATGTTGCGCCTGCGGCAGACCCTGCCGCCGAAGATGAAATGCGTCGGTTGGACACAACTGCTTCCGAAGAAGCGGATATTGATACCGGATCGGAGGCAGACGAATTATCAATTGATGGTGAGATGGCGGAGGATGCTGATGAAGATACTGATATTAGCATTACGGTGCGACGTCGGCATGGACCGGCAGAGGAACTACCTTTTGGTAACCACACCGTGCCAGTTGGGAGGACCGTTAGAGAATTGGTATCAGTGTTTGGGTCCTCGGTGTTGGATGGTGAGAGCGAGCAAGGGGTAGTTTCCATCTTGGGCAATACCACGGTAAACGGTAAATCCGGGGGTGAAGCTGTCGCCGTATTGGGGAATATGACCGTCAA
>DFDG01000124.1:14529-48010 GCA_002367815.1 Opitutaceae bacterium UBA3033
TGACCGTCAACGGTGAAGTCGGTGGGGAAGTGGTGACTGTGTTGGGTGATGTAACCTTGGGTGAAACCGCGATCATTCACGGCGATCTTATCACAATAGGCGGCCATCTTAACCGGGCGGCAGGTGCAGTTGTGAACGGCAATGTGCAGGAAATAAATATTTTTGGGGGTCACGATATGGCATGGCTCAAGGATTGGGTGCGCAATTGTCTGCTGTGGGGTCGTCCTCTGGCCTTTGGGCACAATCTCGGTTGGGCCTGGAGCATCGCGATTGGTGTTTTAGTGGCCTATATATTGATCGCGCTACTTTTCCCCCGAGCGGTTGAAAAATGTGCAGAGACCTTGGAACAACGTCCGGGTTATTCCCTGCTCGCAGTATTGCTTTCGGTGCTCATTACCCCGGTGCTGACCATCCTGCTAATTTTAACTGGGGTGGGCATAATTCTGATACCCTTTGTCTTGGCCGGCCTGTTCTTTGGTTCAATCTTCGGCAAGGTGGTGATGAATGCGTGGCTGGGGCGCAGGTTCACCAAGTATTTTGGTGAGGGTCCCCTGAAGCATGTTGCGGTCTCAACTTTGATTGGCGGGGTCATCATCCTTGTCCTCTACACCGTGCCATTTCTCGGTTTCCTGCTCATGAAGGGGTTGGGCATGCTTGGTTTGGGAGTGGTGGCATACACTTTGATTCTCACCATGAAGAGTGAGAGAGCTGTTTCATTAAAAACGGCTCAAGCCACCGCTGCAGCAGCTGCTGGTATTGGAATTACTCCCGTTGCCCCGGTTTCGGATCAAGCTGATTTAGCAGCTTCGGTTGTTCCCCCGATGCTGCCAGTTACCTCTCTTCCACGGGCAGGCTTTTGGATCCGGATCGCGGCATCAGCGATTGACGCCGTGATCATTGGCGTCGTGGCGTCGGTTACCCATACAAGTGAAATATTTCTCTTACTCTATGCGATTTATTGCGTCGTTCTCTGGGCACTAAAGGGCACCACGATTGGTGGCATCGTTTGTGGATTAAAAATTGTGCGACTGGATGAACGCAAGGTGGATTGGACGGTTTCAATTGTGCGTGGGCTCGGCGGATTCCTTTCTTTGGCCGTGGCCGGTCTCGGATTTATCTGGGTGGCATTTGATCAAGAGAAACAATCATGGCACGATAAGATTGCCGGCACTATTGTTGTTCAATCGCTCAAGGTTGGCTCACTGATCTGATTTATATTAAAGCACCCATGATCATTATTATAAGTTTTAGGGGGTATGCAGTTGACGTAAGCAACGGGGTTTGCTGCCATCGCCAGCATGGCGGGACTACCCTCCTTTCCCCGGACGCCAGCCGAGTTCGATGAGATGTTCGCCACCGACCACGACTGCATAGATTTCCTCGCACGCGTGCGCTGGCCGTCGTCTTACCAGTGTTGCGCTTGCGGAAATCGAGAGTGGTGGCTGACCGCCCGGCAGTATGTCTGCTGCACCCGATGCCGACGGCAACAGAGCCTGAAGTCCGGCACCGTCCTTCAAGATTCACGTTATCCCCTGAAGACCTGGTTGGAGGTTGCATGGCACGTCTGTGAACAGAAAAATGGCATAAGTGCCCTGGGGCTCCAGCGAGCCATGGGGTTCGGAAGCTACAATACGGCTTGGGAGTGGCTCCATCGGATGAGACGCGTCATGGTCCGACCGGGTAGAAGTTTACTTCGTGGCGAGGTTGAGGTGGACGAGACTTTGATCGGCGGTGTGAAGCACGGCAAACGGGGTCGAGGGGCTGCGGGCAAGACTTTGGTGCTTATTGCGGCGGAGATGCGCGGGGTCGCCATCGGCCGGATCCGACTGCAGATCATTCCCGACGCGTCCGCCGAAACGCTGGAGGGCGCGATTAAAGAAGTCGTTGAACCCGGCAGTGAGATTGTGACCGACGGATGGAAGTCCTATCTTGGGTTGCCCGTTCAAGGCTACATCCATACTATTTCGAGACACCCAACGCACTTGCCTGAAAACGTGGGAAGCAACCTGCTTCCCCATGTCCATCGCGTTGCCGCCCTTGTTAAGCGGTGGCTGCTGGGAACACACCAAGGCTCCGTCAGACCGCGCCAGTTGCAATTTTATCTGGATGAATTTGTGTTCCGTTTCAACCGCCGCACCTCCTCTAATCGAGGCATGCTTTTCCGCTCGCTGGTTGAGCAAATGGTTGCCCACCGCCCCATCACAAGACAACAACTGATAAATCGCAGGCTGTGAGCTACAGCCGATGCTTGAAATCGGGTGCTTACGTCAACTGCATATCCCCTTAAGTTTTATACTATGGTGTTGCCTGTTGGTGCTTTGCTGGCCGTTGGCCTTGTTCGCTATTATCATGCTTGCGGTGGTTTGGTTGCTCGCTTTGCCCTTCCGGATTTATCTGGGTGGCAGTGACCGCATTGCTGGCCTTTATGCGTGCGGTGCTTTTTCTGCCCTCCCTAATCTTGGGATACGGAACATAAACGGGAAGAGATAGTATTTTTCGGTGCTGACACGCGGTCTGGCATTCTAAAGAGTCCGATCATGGCAAAACCATTGGTTGGCATCATCATGGGCAGCACTTCGGATTGGGAAACCATGCAGCACGCGGCTGCGACCCTTGAACAATTGGGCGTGTCCTTCGAAAAAAAGGTGGTGAGCGCTCATCGCACCCCAAAACTGTTGGTGTCATATGCCACCTCGGCAGAGGAACGCGGCCTCAAGGTTATCATCGCTGGGGCTGGTGGCGCCGCTCACCTTCCCGGCATGACGGCCGCCATGACCGTCCTACCTGTTTTAGGTGTGCCAGTGGAGTCGGCCGCACTCAAAGGTATGGATTCACTTTTATCGATCGTGCAGATGCCGGGCGGGATTCCCGTTGCTACCTTTGCCATCGGCAAAGCCGGTGCGATCAATGCCGCGCATTTTGCCGCGCAGATTTTGGCCGCAGGTAATAAAACGATCAAAAAAGCCGTGGAGACACATCGAACCCAACAGACGGGTAAGGTGTTGAAGGCACGATTGCCTTGAATTGTTGGAATTTGCTTTCCCGGGAGTAACGAGTGCTTCTTGTTGGCGAATTCACATCGTATGATTCTTCCCGGTAGCACTATTGGTATTCTTGGCGGCGGGCAACTCGGCCGTATGTTGGCGCAGGCGGCGCAGACACTCGGCTATCGGGTGCACGTTTATGAACCCCAATCGGGTTGTCCCGCAGGCGCAGTGGCCAATCGGGAAATTAATGCTCCCTATACGGATTTGGCCGCGTTGGCAGAATTTGCCCGGAGTTGCGATGTGGTGACTTACGAATTCGAGAATATTCCCGTTGAGCCCCTACAGCAGATATCATCACTGACCCGGGTTCACCCGTCCTGGACAGTGTTGGAGATCTGCCAAAATCGGTTGAGAGAAAAGCATTGGTTGCGCAGCAATGGATTTCCCCACGTTGCTTTCAAGGAAGTCGATGTATGGGGTGACCTTGCCGGAGCGGTGCAGGAGATTGGACTGCCTTGTGTCGTGAAAACCGCGGATTTTGGCTACGATGGAAAAGGACAGTTGAAGCTTACCGAAGCGTCAGAAATCGCCAGCGCCGTTAAGCAGTTTGCCGGTCAGCATGTGGTGGTGGAGCGTTACATTAATTTCAAATGCGAGGCATCGATTATCGTCGCCCGGACCGAAGCTGGTGAAATCCGCGACTTCCCCGTGGCTGAGAATATACACACCAATCATATTTTGGATTTTTCAATCGTGCCGGCACGGTTGGACCCCCTGATTTTGGCTGATGCCAAGCAGCTAGGTCTGGCCGTTGCTGAAAGACTTGGTGTGGTGGGCGTGTTTGCGGTGGAATTTTTTGTCACAAGTGACGATCAGTTGCTGATCAATGAACTTGCCCCGCGCACTCATAATTCGGGCCATTACACCATTGATGCCTGTCGGGTGTCTCAGTTTGAGCAACAGGTCAGGGCCATTTGCGGACTGCCGCTTGGCGAGCCCAATTTGGTTTCACCTGCCGTCATGGTGAATATTTTGGGCGACGCTTGGTTTGGAGCAGAAGCGGCGTCACGAAGTTCTCCTGCTTGGGAGCTGATTCTGGCGCACCTTTACGCGAAATTACACCTCTACGGCAAGAGTGAGCCCAGAGTGGGGCGCAAGATGGGGCATTTTACCGTTATGGCCGCCGATGTTGACCACGCGTTGGCTGAAGCCCGCAAACTTAAGCAACGGCTTTAGTATTCCCCAAGACTCTGGTTGGTGGCCGTTTCGTTTTGAGGTTGGATCTGCTAGACCAATCAATACCCCCTATGGCGTAACTTGGTTGTAACAAATTTAGTTGTATAACCAATATGGAAGTTGTATTTGTCATAAACAAGAGAACATGCGGTACCGGCCGCTCTTTTGCCTAACACAACACAACACACAACTGAACTATGAACATACATCCAGTATGGAAGGCATGCTATTGCGCTGCCTTTACTCAAAACCTCGTTTCTAGAGTTAGCTCTTTGAAACGAGTCGTATTCGCCGCCGCCCTCGCCATTGCGGCGTTGGCGTTGATCCCCACCCAAAGTTACGCTCAATCCAACGTTACGGGTTCGATTACCGGTGATGTAGGTGCCGGTAGCACCGTGACGGCCGTAAATCTCGAAAACGGTTACACCCGATCGGTCACTGCCAACACTAGCGGTGGCTTTGTCATAACCAACGTGCCAACTGGTCGCTACAGAGTGACAGCTTCAGGTCAGGACAAAGAGCCCATTGTTGAGGTGTCCCTCGCTTCGACCGCCGTGGTAAAATTCGGTGACGATGCTGTCGTCCTACTCGAAAAATTCAATGTTTCGGGCATGGCCTTCAATCCGATCGACTTTGGCCGCACGGAGTCTGTGACGGTTTTCAGCGCTGTTCAGCTCAAGTCCTTGCCGGTTGCTCGTAATACGACCGATGTAGCTTTGATGGCCCCCGGCACTGTAGCCGGTGACCCGGGTTTCGGTAATCTCGCCTCCTTCGGTGGCGCGTCTGTTGCTGAAAACGCCTACTTCGTGGACGGTTTCAACCTTAGTGACTTCCGCACTGGCACCAACCCGATGAGCATCCCGTTCGAAGCTTACGACCAGTTCGAAATCAAGACCGGTGGTTACTCTTCTGAGTTCGGTCGCTCTCTTGGTGGCGTCATCAATGCCACAACCAAGACCGGCTCCAACACCTACAAGGGTGGTTTCAACGTATACTACATCCCGGATGCTGGCTACGAAGACCGTCCCAACAAGTTATACACCGACCAGACCGGCACCCATGGCTCGGTATGGAATTACAATGGCGCTGATGAATATGACAGCCTTGACATCAACGTCTACGCGAGCGGACCGATCATCAAGAACAAGCTGTTCTTTTATGGCCTCTATAATGTCCGTGATATCACAATCCAGAACGTCACTTCTAGCGGTGCGCGTATCCGTCACCAGAAGCTGGATGATCCGCTTTATCTGGGCAAACTGACCGCCAATCCATTTGACGGTCACACATTGGAAGTCACCTACATCAAGAATGAGTCCATAACTGTTAATAACGACACTGATTACGACTATGCCACCAAGAGGGACCTGGGAACTGATGTGACCACGATCAACGCCACCCGTGGTGGTGAAGTGAAGATTGCGCGTTATATTGGTAGTATCACGGATAACTTCACGGTTTCCGCCATGTATGGCAAAAGTGAGAACACTCTCTCCACTTTGAGTAATCAGGACACCGTTCCTCTCATCATTGATGTCCGTGCTGGTGGGGGTGGAGTTCTCCAAGGTTCCACCTCACTGGTCTCCGCTGGTTTTGACACCCGCGAGTCCAAGCGCGTTGACCTTACCTATACGTTCAGCCTGTTGGGTGACCACAGCCTCCGCGTAGGTTACGACGCCGAAAACAATAACTCGGATGACGTAACGTCTTATTCCGGTGGTATCTATTACCGTTATGTGACCGTCACGCCTGGGTCAGCCCTCTCCGGCGGCACAGTTCCCTCCGGAGTGACGCAATCCGTCCGGGCTCGCAACTACCAAGTCAATGGTTCCTTTGCCGTAACCTCGGAAGCCTACTACATCGAAGACAACTGGAGCCTGATGGACAACCGCTTGTTGCTCCGCCTAGGTTGGCGTAATGAGTCTTTTGAGAACTTCAACAAGGCTGGCGATTCATTCATTGCAATCAAGGACCAGTTGGCCCCCCGTCTCGGCGCTGCCTATGACCTTTTCGGGGACAAGAAGACCAAGATCTACACCAACTACGGCCGTTACCACATGCCGGTCGCTTCGAATACCAATGTTCGACTATCTGGTGGTGAACTCTTCACCCAGGAATACTTTGTGCTGACATCTGTCAACGCCGATGGC
Organism: Opitutaceae bacterium UBA3033; assembly: GCA_002367815.1. Classification (GTDB taxonomy): domain Bacteria; phylum Verrucomicrobiota; class Verrucomicrobiia; order Opitutales; family Opitutaceae; genus Cephaloticoccus. Next base: position 20,903 of record DFDG01000124.1, read on the forward strand.
ACTCCCGTGCAGGGGGCCAAGATTGGCAATACGACCAATTACGCCGACGGTAGTATTCCCGACAAGGACACCATTGTTGATAAAGGTATCAAGCCGATGTATCAGGATGAGTTCATCGTCGGTATCGACCATGCTTTGAGCAATGATTACAAAATTGGCGTTCGTGGCACCTACCGCGATCTCAAGTCCACCATGGACGACATGATCATCGATCATGCACTGACCGATTATGCGAAGAATACCCTTGGGATAGCCAGTGCGGACTTCTCAGGCTACTACCACTATATTCTTGGCAACCCAGGCAATGGTATGAAGACCGCTTGGGATTTCGAGGACGGCAATGGTGTCGTTCCCGTTACCTTGACCGCTGAGCAGCTTGGTTACACAGCCGGTGTCCGCAAATATGCCGCTCTTGAGTTCTTTTGGGAAAAGATCTGGGATGGCAAATGGTCCGCCCAGTTCTCCTATACTTGGTCGCAAAGCTACGGTAACACCGAAGGTTGGGTTCTTTCAGATAACGACCAAGACGACGCCGGTATCACCATCCAGTTCGATACTCCGGGCCTCCAGAATAACTCCTATGGGTCTTTGGCCAATGACCGTCGCCATGCTTTTAAGTTCTTCGGGGCCTATGCGCTTACCGATGAACTGACCCTCGGCACCAACATGCGCTGGACCTCGGGCCGCGGCCTCAACAGACTCGGCTGGTATAACGATCCGGTCGTAGGCACTGATTATGGGAATGCCTATTACCTTACTCCTCGTGGCCATGCCGGTCGCATGGGCTGGGTCTTGGAGAATAACATGAGCCTCCGTTATCGTCCGCAGTGGGCGCAAAAGAAGTTCTCCCTGCAGCTCGATGTCTTCAACGTGCTGAATCTGCAGACCGTCACGGAACGCGTTGAGACTGCCAATATCAGTATCGCCGGCACTCCTGACGCGACCTACATGCTGCCGACTTCCTGGCAGACGCCGCGTCGCATGCAGCTCAGCGCTGGCTACGACTTCTAAGCGAGTATCCGCTTCAAGTATCAGCTTAACAAGGCGACCGGTTTATACCGGTCGCCTTTTTTGTTTTTGTAAAATCCCAAGTAAGATTATTAACAAAGATTGTTTATATTTGGACTGTTATAACGAGTCGCGGTGTGGTGACTTGTCCGCCATAGCCTTGGCGAAGGCGGAAACAATCCACGAACACCGGTCAGCCATGCAGGACTTTTCGTGGATCGCCACGGCGTGCATCGCGATGGCAAAAATCTGTAGGCATTCTGGTCTTATGGGGCAGTTCCGAAAATCGGATCAACTAGACCAACCGGATAGTCCGTGTATCGCAGTTAGAATCCCAATGCAATTCGGGCAGTCCTGATCGTGGGGCCGATTGCCCAAGTCTAATAATCATAGGCCTCACTTGGGTGGGTTGTTTCCCACCGATGAGCACAACTCGCTCAACTTTGACTTCGCCAAGACCGCGTAAGGTGAAACGTAGTTGTGGTGGATTGGACCGATCTCCATCCCAAACAACCGGTGCGGCGTGTTCACGGACTATTGATCCGCGTGGCCGAGCTGCCCGAGTTTGAAACTCGATGGTTTGGCAGGATTGAATGCTGACCCAAGTTTTATCAGGCTTTTGTTGCTCCACACCGACCAACTGGAGGCAAGGTGCGAAATTCCGCACCGTATAGCAAAGCTGCCAGCGCCCGCCGAAAACATTTTCGCCCCGTTGCCATGCCACCAATCGACGAGCGTCCTGTGCCAGAATTTTTTCGTTGGCTCCATTTACGCGACGATCGCGGGTAAAATTCCACATTTCCCGCACTGCCGTTTGGCCAATATACAGTGCTTTCTCAAAATCCTTGGACGCTTTAATGATTGAAGCGTTTAAATCGGGCTTCAGCCCATCATGTGCGCCTCTTGCCGCCGTCCTGATAAACACATCCCGACAAGCGAGGTAATATCTAAATTCCACACTGGCTCGCAGTGGTGTCGGCAGGCTTTGAGCACGTTTTGCCAGTTTTGAGAAATAGCGCTCCTGCATTCGAAATGGTCCCAATGCTTCACGACGGGAAACCGTATCCCAACGCTCGTTGGCTTGCCAAAGAGGGTAGCCGCCGAAGGGATATTGATCACATGCGAGGGCAACTTGAGAAGATTTGGGTGCAGTCTTTGAGCCAAAGACCCGGGAGAATCCCTGGGCTAACATTTCGCGCGGTTCCGTGACGCCGGAATCAAGCCACAAGCTCGCCGCTGCGGCGTCGACCACCGTGGTCATTTCCATGGCCAGCCGGAATGGTTCCCATGAGGTGATAAGCATGCCCTCGGTGCCAATCTTTGCGCCGTGACGCCACCAGGACAGTATATTCTCCAGTCGATCCGTGAAATGTGGGAGCGGCTCATAACGTGCTGAGCCGTTCATCGGGCATCCCCAAACTTTGAAACCTTGGGCGCGTAATTGTTCGCCCAGTGAACTCTCGGCAAAATTAAACAACTCCACACGCGGGCGACGCGGAAAACCGTAATAATACCATTCGTAAATCGTGACGTCTTTCGGCAACAGCGGGATCGCTTCAGGCAAGAAATACAGCATGTCGGCCCACATGCCCATCCGGAGATCCATCTTCGAGACAAGATTGTGCAACCGATTTACGTAGCCGGCAAAATGGGCGCCAAGCCCGATTTTATTGATTTCCTGTTGGCTTAGAGGATGGCGCCCAAGCTGGAATGACTCATCGAGGCCGACATGAACTTTTCCCGCCGTGCAAAAGGGGGCCATGTCGGACAGAAGCTTTTCGGCCACTTCCAACAGCCGCGGGTGCAACGGACAAACTTGACCGCCCGGAAAGGGGGAACCGTCAGGATCTACTAACTCATTTAATTCACGCAACTCAGGCACCTTGATCAGGTATTGGGTATGACCGAGGAGGTTGATAATCGGCACGACCTTGATGCCGACCTTGTCGGCGGTTTTCACCAAACGCTCCATCTGCTGATAGGAATAGGCGTCACGACGGGCCACTCCGGGCAGGCTTGGAAACTCGACGGCATCTTCCAGATGCAGATACAATTCCTGATAACCCCATTCAGCATATCGGGGTAGCTGGGCAAGCAACCAATCCAATCGTTCAACCTGTCGACCGAGATCCCATTGAAAGGCGCGCTTCATAAGATTGGGGTGAGATATTTATGGTTAACGTGATCTTGTAAGATTAGATATCGCGATTCTATGGTGTGCTCCGTGGAAGTGCACATTCACCAGATATTTATCTCTCCGGGCCATAACTATTTTGGTCACCATGGACAACCTGCAGGTGACTCGGCCACGGTGGAAGTCAATTGCATCAAGTGTGTGGCAGGTCGTGGTATTGCAGGGGACCGTTTTTTTGATTTCAAAGAGGATTACAAGGGGCAGATCACTTTTTTCTCTTGGGATGATTATGAAGCGATCAAGAAGGAACTCAATGTGCCTCGCCTTTCGTCCGGGGCGTTTCGCCGCAACGTGATTCTCTCAGGAGTCAACTTGCTGGAATTGGTGGGGTGTCGCTTTGAACTACAGGGAATCGAGTTTGTAGGCACGGGTGAGGCCAAGCCCTGTTACTGGATGAATGAAGCGGTTGCTCCCGGCGCTGAGGCATGGCTGGCGGGACGCGGGGGATTACGGGCAAAAATAATAGGTGACGGCATGCTCAAGGCGGGACCAACACAACTGGTGATTAGTAAGCGTGAGCTTAGCCCCGTTTCTGCAGGATAAGATGTTCAAGTTTGACGATGTCCGCTGAAAATCCCCGGATGCCTTCCGCAGTTTTTTCCGTGGCCATGGCATTATCATTCATCGCCAACCTGAAAGATTTCTCATCGAAGCTTACTTGAGCCACATCAGCGGTTGCAGCCTTGGCGGCATCCAGCTTGCGAATTACGTTCTCGGTCGAAACCTGCAATTCCCCCAACAGGGCTGGAGCGATGGTTAACAAATCGCAGCCCGCTAATTCGAGAATCTCACCCTTGTTGCGGAAACTTGCCCCCATCACCTCTGTCTGGTGGCCGAATTTTTTGTAGTAGGTGTAAATTTCAGCGACCGATTGCACGCCTGGATCTTCAGTGGAGGAATATTCCTTGCCGGTGTTTTTCTTATACCAATCGAGAATTCGGCCGACAAATGGGGAGATAAGTTGCACATTGGCATCGGCGCAAGCAACCGCTTGGGCGAAGGAAAAGAGTAGAGTCAGATTGCAATGAACGCCTTGTTTTTCGAGGACTTCAGCTGCTTTGATACCTTCCCAGGTTGAGGCGATTTTGATCAGGATACGATCGCGAGAGATACCGGCCTTTTCGTATAGCCCGATGATTTCGAGTGCCTTGGTGACAGTTCCTGCCGTGTCGAAAGACAGTCGTGCGTCAACTTCAGTGGAAACGCGGCCCGGCACAATTTTGAGAATCTCAAGGCCGAACAGAACCAACAGACGATCGATGATTGCACCTACCGACGCTTCCCCTCCCGTCTCCTTCAACGCTTGATCGACCAACCAGGCATAATCCGGCATCGCTGCGGCTTTGAGAATCAAACTAGGATTCGTGGTCGCATCTTGAGGTGCATATTGCTTCATGCTGGCAAAGTCCCCGGTGTCTGCGACGACTTTGGTGAATTGCTTGAGTTGTTCGAGTTGGTTGGAGGGCATAATGGTTGGAGGAATGTGCTATTTGGGATCCAGAGGATTTTTGCTTAAATAATTTTGCAGCCAGCGCAAACCGCCAGCCTTGTCATTGAAGCTACCGTCGAGTTGGGCTTCAAATGCCATTGCGAGCGTGGGCTTGAATTGTGGCCCCGGAGTATAGCCAAGAGCGACCAGATGCCGGCCAAGAATTAAAGGCTGCGGAGCGGAATCCTGTAGCGCCAAATCGTGGGCCCGAGCATTCAGTTCATCAATTCGGGTCAGGGTTTCCTCGGACTGCAGGGGGGGGCGACCATCGTGGTCGGCCCGCATCACCACGATCAAATCATCGATGGTGGCCGGGTGCAATTTACGGGCCAGGCGTCGCACACTGTTATCGCTAAATCCGGTTTGGCCGTGGTGGTGCGCTAGATGGTGAAGCACCAAAGGGCGCACCCAATCTACAAGGTCAAGTGGAGCTCCGATGCGTTGTAGAAAACTATTCGTTGGTGGACCACCGGCAGCTTCGTGCCCCGGGCTGATCCATCGTTCCACGCCTTTTCGCTCGGCCTTCAGGGTGGTTCCCGGTTTACCAAAGTCGTGGGCGAGAACAGCGAGAGTAAGTTGCCGGCGACGAAAGGAGGAGGCTTCAATCCATGGAGATAATTTTACCAGCGCGTCCAGACAATGTTGAGTGTGGGTAAAGGCATCGCCTTCGGGATGCCATTCAGGATCCTGCGGGGTTCCTCGAAGAGCGTCAATTTCCGGGAAGTGCTGCAGCCACCCGGTCTCTTCCAACACTTTAAGTCCCAGTGAAGGGTTAACTGATTTTATCGCCCACTTGTCCCATTCGGCCCAGACGCGCTCAACCGGTAGTTCGGCATAAGCGTCGGATATTGTGCGACAAAGGTTCGCCGTTTCCGGGGCCATGCTGAAATCAAACCGTGCCGCCAATTGAAAGCCCCTCAGAACCCGCAAGGGATCTTCCACGAATGCAGCACTGGTATGGCGCAAGATCCTTCGCTCCAGATCCGCCTTACCATTGTGCGGATCGATGACGGTATTGCTGAAAGGATCATATGCGATGGCATTGACGGTGTAGTCTCGTCGGGCTGCGGCTTCCGCATCGCTCAAATCCGGGTCGGGTTGCACTGCGAAGCCACGGTGGCCTGCCCCGGTCTTTGATTCGCGACGGGGTAGGCTGAAATCGTATTCCTGCCCGTGGTGGTGTAATTTGATTACCCCGAAACTTCGGCCGACTACATCCGTGGCACCAAATGGAGCCAATACCCGATGCAACTCCTCAAACTTCACCCCAGCGACTTCAACATCGTAGTCATCTGATTTTTCCCCGAGCAACCAGTCACGTACCCCACCTCCAACCAATCGTGGACGGCCCACTTTACGAATGGCGGTAAGAATGGATTGAAGCTCAGCTGGCAGGTGCATGGGTAACATCAGGCCCCAGAGCTTTGGGGTGGTTTCCCGGCTTCAATTATCAAACAAGTCCAACCTGCCATCAGCGCAATTCCACCCAATGGGGTAATGGGGCCGAATATCTTAGGCCCCCCCAGAGCCAGGATGTAGAGCGATCCAGAAAATAGCAGGATACCAATGCTCCAAAAACGAACTGCCCATACCAGAAAACGTGGTGCTAATGCTCGATTCGAACCTAGAAAGAGGACCATCGCCAAGAGGGCGACGGTGTGGATCAACTGATACGAGACGGCGGTTCCCCAGGTGGATTGCATCCCGCGCAGAGCCAATCCATCGCGAATCAAATGGGCTCCGAAAGCCCCCAAACCGACTCCGGTGACGCCAAAAATACCAATAATTAGCAGGGTAAAACGTTGGGACATTAAATTTTTTATAAACTGGCCTGAGGATTGCTAAGTTGAATGCGGTTGTCAGCCATTGAAACCAGCTCGGGTCGCGTAGGCAAAGCTCGTCTTTATCTATTCAATCTTCACTGGAGGTCGAAACACCATATATAACCTAGAAAACTACCAAACTATGAAGAAGACATTACTAATTATTGCCGCTCTATGCACCGGCCTGGGTCTGAAAGCGCAAGAGGCCGAGGTTGAGAGCTCCTACTCCGTAACCGTTGATTTTACGTATGCCTCGCGCTATGTATTCCGGGGTCAACAATTCGCCAAAGGGACATTGATGCCATCGGTCGAGGTTTCCTCCGGGGCTTTCACTGCGGGCATATGGTCTGCCCAGCCCTTGGTCGATAACGCCGATAATGAAGTCGATTTTTACGCCGCCTTTGGTATCCCGCTCCAAGGTGATTGGAGTGTCGATACCGGTGTTTGCCTCTACTATTATCCTGAATTGGATACTTCAGGCGGAGCTGACGAGGCGACATGGGAGCCTTACATCGGTATTACCGGATCTGCAGGTGGTTTTTCACCTGGGGTTTACCTATATTATGACGTCACGATTAAGGTCCTCACATTTGAAGGGCAGTTGGGTTACAGTGTGCCTTTGGAACCCGCTGGTGCCTCATTGGACTTCAGCGCCAGTTTAGGCCGAATTGACCCTGATGGCGGCAGTGGAGTCACTTATTACAATGTTGGGGTCAGTGTGCCATTCAAGCTCTCCGATAGCGGGACTTTGTCTCTGGGGGCGAATTATGGGCACAACAACATCTCTGGTGGAGATGGCTACGGTCGTAACAGCCACTTTTTTGGCACCGTTGGGGTCGCAATTGGATTCTAAAAATAGATCTTAACTTGCAGGTATTGGACCCGCCTCGGACTCCGTGGCGGGTTTTTGCCATCAAAACGTTTGACACGGCCTTTTTAGACCCTAGCTATTGGCCTCTTTTCCCATGAAAACCTTCCTCGCCAAAAAGGAGACAGTGCAACCCAAGTGGTATCTTATCGATGCCGAAGGGCAAGTGCTTGGTCGTCTCGCAGTTAAAATCGCCAATATTCTTCGCGGTCGTCACAATGCCCACTACACCCCGCACGTTGATACCGGCGATTACGTCGTGTTGATCAATGCTGAGAAGGTCGTGCTGACCGGCAAAAAAGAGGTGCAAAACAAGTATATGTTTTTCTCCGGCTTCGTCGGTGGAGAGAGCTATCGCAAGCTTTCGGATGTGCGTAAGAACAAGCCTGAATTCATCATTCAGCACGCAGTCAAGGGCATGCTGCCTAAGAATCGGTTGGCGGCTACCATGCTCACCAAGTTCCGCGTATTTGCGGGTCCGAACCACACTCACGAGGCTCAGAATCCCGTGAAGATTTCCCTTTGATTAGCATATGAGCACCGACACCAATGTTTTTACCGCCACCGGTCGCCGCAAAACCGCGACAGCCCGTGTTCGCATCATCGCGGGCACAGGCAAATTGACGGTCAATGGCCGCGAGTTTGACACACATTTTTCCCACGAGGATTTTTCCAAGCAGGCTTACGCGCCCTTGGTCACCGTGGCTATGCTCGACAAGATCGATGTCACCGCCAACGTGCGCGGTGGCGGCGTAGCTGGCCAAGCCGTTGCCGTGGCTCATGGCATTGCCCGGGCTTTGCAAAAACTCGACCCCGAGCTCCGTTCTGCTTTGAAGAAGGCGGGACACATCACCCGTGATCCACGCGAAAAAGAACGCAAAAAACCCGGCCAACCGGGCGCCCGCAAGCGCTTCCAATTCTCGAAGCGCTGATCGAATCGCCTCTCACCCATTTCAAAGCGGGCCGGATTTTCCGGTCCGCTTTTTTTATGTCCGTATTTTGCTAGTGACTCATCCCCCTTTAATCCTGAAACCTTATTCCTATGAAAGTCGGTATTGTTGGTGCCTCCGGTTATACCGGCGAAGTTCTGGTGCAGTTGTTACTTGGTCATCCCCAAGTTGAACTCGTGGCCGTTACATCCCGCACCCACGTGGGGAAACCGCTCGCCAAAGTGATACCCGCCCTGCGTGGGATTGATCAAGGGCTGTGCTTTGTTGATTCTGATCCGGCTAATCTTGCAGCCAGCGACGTGGCTTTGTTCTTTCTTGCCCTGCCCCATGGTGCCGCAGCCACCTATGCCAAGGCGCTGGTCGCGGCCGGAAAAAAAATCATCGATTTAAGTGCGGACTTCCGGATCACGGACTTGGCGATTTATCAAAACTACTATGGTGAGCATCATGCACCGGAATTGATCAAGGAAGCACGCTATGTGTTGCCCGAGATTGCATCATCCACTTGGATGAGTGAGGCCAAATTGGTGGCGGCTCCCGGGTGCTATCCCACGAGTATACTGGTGCCATTGGTGCCGTTGCTGAAGGCCGGCATTATTGCCCATGAACACATTGTAGTAAATTCATTCAGCGGGGTGAGTGGAGCTGGCAAGAAACTTGATGAGGCCTACTTATTTGTGGAACGGGCGGAGAGCGCCAAGGCCTACAGTCTGACCAAGCATCGCCACCTTGCGGAAGTAGAGGAACAGTTGGCCCAGCAAACGGGAGTGAGCACGGTCATTCAATTCAATCCGCATTTGGCGCCCATGCGGCGCGGTATCGCAACTACGATTACGGTTCCGGCTTTGACCCCTGACGTCAACGAACTCTACGCGGTTTGGGAGCAGGCCTATGGTCAGGCGGTTTTTGTTGAAGTTCTGCCAAGTGGAGAAACTCCCGATACGGCTCACGTGGTAGGGACCAACCGCATTGATATTTCGGCGGTCTATGATCCGCGGACGAATAATTTCGTGATCACGTCGGCTGAGGATAATTTGATGAAAGGGGCAGGAGGCCAGGCGGTGCAGATCATGAACCTTTGGTGTGGTTTTCCTGAAACCGCCGGGCTCGTTTGATCGCCAATAGCAGTTGATTGGCACCGTGAAATTTCTTGTCACTTTGCTCACGTCGCACGCACAGTGAATGCTTCATTTCTAAATAATCATGATCGATTTCAAAAAACGCATCCTCTTTGTTGGCTTCGGCGGTGTCGCTGAGTGCACCCTCCCCATTTTGTTCAAGCACATCAAGGTGCCGGCAAAAAATGTCACAGTGATGGATTTCGCCGAGGTGAAGGGCAAACTGAAGAAATGGACCGCCAAAGGGGTTCACCACGTGCGCAATCGCGTCACTCCGGAAAATATGGGCACCCTGCTTGGTAAGTATTTGGGTGCGGGTGATCTGCTCATTGATCTGGCATGGAACATCGATGCCCTTGAAATCCTAACTTGGTGTCGTGATCACGGAGTGCTGTATATCAATACTTCGACGGAACTATGGGATCCCTACGACACTGGTCCCAATGCTCATCCTACGACCAAGACGCTTTATTGGCGTCACATGAATTTGCGTCGTTTGATGGCCAAGTGGGATACCAAGGGCTCAACGGCCGTGATTGAGCATGGGGCCAACCCCGGACTGATTTCCCATTTTGTAAAACAAGGGCTGATCGATATCGGTCGGAAACTAATTGCGGACAAGAAACTCAAACCGCGCCAAGCGGAAAAAGTGGCTGAACTTATCCGCACCAAACAGTTCAACCACCTGTCCCATGCAATTGGCGTAAAAGTCATCCACTGTTCGGAGCGCGACACCCAGATCACCAACCGCCCCAAGCAAGTCGACGAATTCGTCAACACTTGGAGCATTGAAGGCTTTCGCGAAGAAGGCACGACCACGGCAGAAATGGGCTGGGGCACTCACGAAAAGACCCTGCCCAAGAATGCATTCCAGCATAAGGACGGGCCGAAGAATCAAATCTGTCTCGCCCAGATGGGTATGAACACCTGGGTGCGTTCATGGGTGCCGAATTTTAACATTCAAGGCATGGTTGTTCGCCATGGCGAAGCATTCACCATCTCTGACAAACTTACCGTTTGGGAGGGCAAGAAGGCTGTGTATCGCCCCACCATGCATTACGCCTATTGTCCTTGTGATGAAGCGATTGCATCGCTCAATGAGATGCGCGGTTACAACTATAAGTTGAACGAAAACCAGCGGATCATGAATGACGAGATCACGAGCGGATCAGACATCCTCGGTGCACTCATCATGGGTCATGGTTACAATTCCTGGTGGGTGGGTTCCGATCTTTCGATTGAGGAATCGCGCCGTCTGGTGCCGCACCAGAACGCCACGACCATGCAGGTCGCCATTTCGGTGGTGGGCGCGTGCATGTGGATGATGGAAAATCCGACCGAGGGCGTCTGTGTGCCAGACGAACTGCCGCATGATTATATACTGAAAATCGCCAAACCCTATTTGGGCCGTTGGATATCAAAAGCGTCCGATTGGACTCCACTCAAGGGCCGCGACCAGACTTTCCAGAAACACAACAAACCCGACCTCGATTTGCGTGATCCGTGGCAGTTTAAAAACTTCCTCGTTACGGATGCAGGTTGATCGACCCACCTGACTATGATTTCGCGCCCCCGTCTGCAGCAACTGGCCAAGGAACACGGCACGCCACTTTTTGTGGTTGATCACGCAGCTTTGCGCAAAGCTTACCGGGAATTCCGCCGGCATCTTCCGCGGGTTCAGGTATATTATGCAGTCAAGGCCAACCCGGATGCGGAGATTGTGCGCACCTTGTTTGCCGAAGGAGCCAGCTTCGACGTCGCTTCGATGCCGGAGTTCATGATCGTTTACCAAAACATCAAACGGATGCCGGCCAAGGAGCGGCAACAATGGATCTGGGACAAAATAATCTACGCCAATCCGACGAAGCCCGTCGATACGCTTGAGCAGCTCAATAAATACAAGCCACTCGTTACTTTCGACAACCTTGAGGAAATTCACAAAATCAAGCGTCACGCGCCCAATGCCGGTTTGGCGCTCCGTTTGAAAGTGCCGAATACCGGTGCGATGGTGGAACTTTCATCAAAGTTCGGGGCATCACCCGGTGAGGCGGTTGATCTCATCCTTGAGGCCGATCGTGTTGGGCTCACGGTTGAAGGCATCAGCTTCCATGTGGGCAGCCAGACCACAAACTTTGACAACTATGTTCAGGCGTTAAGCCTATCGGCTAATATTTTTAAGGAAGCCCGTGATCGTGGTTACACGAAAATGAACCTGCTCGACATCGGCGGTGGTTTTCCCGCGCCATACGATGCATCGGTCCGGCCGTTTCCAGAGTTGGCCAAGGTCATCAATACCGAGTTGGATCGGCTGTTTCCGAAGGACATCGAGATCCTCGCCGAGCCCGGTCGTTTCCTTGCCGCCGTTTGCGGCACTTCGATTGCTGCTATCATTGGCAAAGCGGTGCGCGATGGCAAAACCAGCTACTACATCAACGATGGAGTTTACCACACTTACTCGGGAGTGATCTTCGACCACTGCAAATACCCGGTGCACGCGTTCAAGAAAGGGAAGACCAGTATTTGCTCGGTCTTCGGTCCTACCTGCGATGCATTGGACGTGATTTCGATGGCAGAAAATCTGCCGGATCTTCAGCGGGACGACCTCGTCTATAGCGTAAATATCGGCGCTTACAGTCACGCCTCGGCAACTTACTTTAACGGCTTTCCCCCGGCTAAAGTCGTCCACGTAAATCAGTAGGCAGCGACCTTGATCGCGTTGCTTTCGAGTCCCCTTGCCGACCGATATCAGCTCCGATAATCGGCGTTTTCACTTACGTATTCGTGGGTCAGGTCACCGCCAATGACCACGGCGGATGCCTGCCCGAGGCCCAGATCAACCTCGATCTCCACGCATCGTTCATGTGGAGGAAAATTCACGGCAGGAGAATATACGCCGTCAGTGGGCGCCACGCTTTGGTATAGTTCGGTGTCGCGCAGGTGGGCGACCAGTAAGTTCTCTTTGTGCGGGTCCAACTTGAATACCCCATCGGCAAATATCTCTATGCCACCCATTCTTAGTCGAAGTCGCGCCAGATCCAATCCAGCCGCTTGGGCTCCGACGTGCTTGCCGATCGCCTGCACCAGTCGACCAACATTGGGGTCATTGCCGGCCACGGCGCATTTGAACAGAGGGGCGTTGACGATGGCCTTACCTAGGTGTCGCGCCGTGTCAAAATCCGGCGCTTGATGGACCTTTACCTTTATGACGTGCCGAACTCCTTCCCCGTTGCGGACCACATCTTCGGCCAGATCACGGCAGACAGTGGCGAGTCCAGCTTCGAAGTCCGCCATGTCAGAACAGGTAATCTTGCCCGAAGATAACACTACCACGGTGTCGGAAGTGCTCGTATCACTATCGATGCTGATGCTGTTGAAACTTGGTTCAACCACCCGGACCAGCATGGCACGGAGGTCATCGCGTGAGACCGCAATGTCAGTCAGGATATAGACGAGCATCGTGGCCAGATTGGGTTCAATCATACCGGCCCCTTTGGCAATCCCTACGATGCTACCGTTCCCGAGATCAATCCGGCGTATTTTTGGATATAAGTCTGTTGTGACTATCCCTTCAGCGGCGGGCAGGATAGATTGGCCCTGCAACGAGGGTAGGATATTTGGTAATGCCCCCAACATCTCATCCACGGGTAGACTCCAGCCAATCACACCGGTGGAGGAGGGGAGAACTTCGCCCGGTTGAATATCCAATAACTCTGCAACCTTGGCGCAGATTTTCTCTGCGGTTGCTTCGCCATCCGGGGCACAGACGTTGGAAATTTTATTGTTAATCACGACTGCCCTCCAGCACTTCTCTTGCAATCGCCTCCGGCCGATCAATACTGGGGCTCCGGGCATCGCATTGCGCGTGAACATGGCGGCGAAAAGCTCGGTGGATTCGTCGAGGGTGAGCAAAGTGAGCGTCATTTTCGCGGGCTTAGGGGTTTCGCGAGGAATGAAATTGAATCGCACGCTACCAACACGAAAACCGTCCGGCAGTTTAGCTTGGCTGGCGAGCCAGTCGCGATGAGCTTGCTGTGATGAGAAGATTAGGGAAGTGCTCGACACGTTTAAAAGCACTGAGGCCGTGTCGTCATGGAGTGAAGCGAAAATATCATGGGAAGGGCGCAACCGTTAGGGAGAATTTTTATTTTAGTGGAAATACTAGGGTGAAGTGAGGTAGAGCGTGGTTGTTGTACGACTGTTTTATTTCTCCACCATTTTCCCAACCCACCCGCATAGGTCACACTAATTGATGAATGTTTCCGAAGTCACCGCCAAGGCCAAGGTGTTGCTTGAAGCACTGCCTTACATCCAACGTTTTCGTGGCTCCACCTTCGTGGTCAAATATGGGGGCAGTTTTATGGACGACCCAGATCCCACCAAACGCAATGATGTGGCTTGTGACATCGCGTTTCTTGCCGCGGTTGGGATCAATGTTGTCGTGGTTCACGGCGGAGGAAAATCAATCACGCGCGCGATGGACGAATCAGGCCTGAAGGCCAACTTTATCAATGGCCTGCGCGTGACTGATGAAGCGACCATTGCCGTGGTCAAACGAACTTTGGACGAAGTGGTAAACAAAGATGTTTGTGAAGCCATCAGTTTGGCTCGTGGCACGCCCAAAGGGATGTCGGGCGATTCGGTGCTCGTATGTGAGAAACTACAGAAGGATGACGATGATCAACCGGTTGATTTAGGGTTTGTCGGCGAGGTGACTGAAGTGAAGATCAAACTGATCAAGAAGGAACTCAGTGAAGGATTCATTCCCGTCATTTCACCAGTGGCCACGGGCTATGATGGCAGACCTTACAATGTAAACGCTGATTTGGTGGCCAGCCGTGTCGCAGGCGCTATGCGGGCCCGGCGGTTGGTGTTCATGAGTGATGTCCCTGGGTTACTGTCGGATCCAACCGATCCGGAATCTTTGATCTCCACGTTGAAGATTAGTCAGGTGGATTTACTTAAGAAAAAAGGCATTATCGGGAAAGGAATGCGCCCCAAGGTGCAAAGTGCCATTCGTGCGCTTGAGGCGGGGGTGCGCCGTGTTCACTTTATCGATGGCCGATTACAGCACAGTCTTCTGTTGGAGATATTCACCGACAAAGGTATCGGCACTGAAATCGTCCACGATTGAGCATTGCTGAACATCTTTCGATTGGTCTGTTTGCTGGACGCTGAGCAAGCATGTTTAGGATTCGATCATCACCTTCATGACCCAACCATCCATCATCCGCACCGCCACCGCTGAGCTCTACGATGCTTACGTCGTGAAAAACTATGCCCGCGCTCCGCTGACATTGGTGCGTGGAAGTGGAACCCAAGTTTGGGATGATGCGGGTAATGCCTATCTGGATTTTACTTCAGGCATTGCGGTAAGTGCGCTGGGCCATTGCCACCCGCATTGGGTGGCGGCGATTCACCGTCAATCCTCAGAACTCATCCACACGAGCAATCTTTACCGCAACCCCAACCAGGGGGAACTGGCTCGTCGGCTCGTCGGTTATGCGGGTCCCGGACGGGTCTTTTTCTGCAACAGTGGAGGGGAAGCCGACGAGGCGTTGATCAAATTGGCCCGCCTGCATGGCTTTGCGAAAAGCGGCGAGGACGGCAAGTGCTACAAAATCATTTGTGCCAAGCAAGCATTCCACGGTCGGATGTTTGGTGGTATGAGCGCGACTCCCCAGGAAAAGATTCAAAAGGGATTCCGCCCTTTGGTGCCCGGATTTTCATTTGGTGAACTCAACAATCTGCAAAGTTTCGCCGATCTCGTGGACGATCAAACTACCGCTATTCTCGTTGAGACAATTCAAGGCGAAGGCGGCATCAATCCCTGTTCGGCAGAGTTTCTCATCGGGCTCCGGCGGTTATGTGATAAGCACAACCTACTGCTCATGCTGGACGAAGTGCAGTGTGGCATTGGGCGCACGGGCACTTTTTATGCCTTTGAAGCATCCGGAGTGCGTCCTGATGCCATTGCGATGGCGAAGGGCTTGGGTGGTGGATTCCCCATCGGCGCGATCTGGCTCGGTGAAAATTGTGCCGAATTGTTTCAACCCGGCTCCCATGGCACGACTTTTGGCGGCACGCCCCTAGCCTGTGCGGCCGGTCTGGCCGTGTTGGATGTCATCGAACGAGAACAGCTTTTGAGCAAAGTGCGCGCAAACAGCGCAACTTGGATTCAGGCCCTGGGACTGGTGGCGGCAAAGTTTCCCCAGCAAATTTTGGCGGTGCGTGGTCGGGGATACTTGGTTGGGTTACAGCTGGCGGGTGATCCGGCCCCATACGTCAATGCTCTGCGGGAACGGGGTTTGCTGGTGGTGGCAGCGGGCAACAACGTCATAAGGGTGCTGCCTCCATTGATTGCCACCGTAGATGAATTGATGAAAGCGACCTCAATTCTTGAGGCAGTGCTCGTGGCCAAGGCGTAATAAATTCCCGAAACTTTTCCTCGTGGGTTGTGGACCGAGGGTATAAAATGATCGGCTTTCATGAAACATTTCCTCAAAGAGACTGACTTTGTGGCTCACGAATTACCTGAGCTGTTTGCGCTGGCCCAGAGTCTAAAGCAGGATCGTGGTCGGAAATCCAACCCAGCTCTGGCCGGGCAAACCTGGGCTATGATTTTCTCGAAATCATCCACGCGCACGCGGGTGTCTTTTGAAGTCGGTATCCATGAGTTGGGTGGCAATCAGATTTTCCTGAATAAGAATGACATCCAACTTGGCCGTGGAGAGACGATTGCTGATACGGCCCGCGTTTTGTCCCGTTTTGTGCATGGACTCGTGGTGAGAACCTTTGATCACAATGAAGTCCAACAATTGGCCGATGTTGGCACGGTTCCAGTCATCAACGCCTTGACTGATTTGCTTCATCCCTGCCAATCGTTCGCCGATGCGTTCACCATGGCAGAGCGTTGGGCCGGTGGCCCCGACCTCGTAGGCTCATTACGGGGCCGCAAGATAGCTTTCGTGGGTGATCGGGGTTGCAACGTGGCCAATTCATGGATTCTGGCGGCCAATCTTTTCGGTATGAAAATTTCGTTAGCCGGTCCGGACGGCTTTGATGCTGCACCAGAATTTGATCAGCTGCTTGAAAGCGAAGGTTATACCAAAGGTTATGAATTCACGACTGATCCGTTCGAGGCTGTGCACGATGCCGATGTCGTCTACACCGATGTTTGGATCAGTATGGGCAAGGAAGAGGAATCGGCAGAACGGATCAAATTAATGTCTCCATTTTCAGTTACTTCCAAATTGATGGCCGCAGCCAAACCAGATGCCCTTTTCATGCACTGCCTTCCGGCCCATGCTGGACAGGAAGTGACGCAAGAGGTTCTGGACAGTCCCCGTTCGATTATTTTCGACCAAGCGGAAAATCGCCTCCACATGCAGAAAGCCATTATGGCCACATTGGCTCTAGCCGCCCGGGCTTAAACAAAACACTCATTCAACTGTTCCACTCATGAAAATCGTGCTCGCATACTCTGGAGGCCTCGACACCTCCGTCATCGTCAAATGGCTCAAAGAAACATATGCCGCCGAAATTGTCACCTTTGCGGCTGACATCGGACAGGAAGAAGAGCTGAAGGGTCTCGATAAAAAGGCCCTTAAGACCGGAGCTTCCAAGCACTACACGCTTGATTTGGTCGAGGAATTTGCGAGCGACTACATCTTCCCAATGATTCGCGCCAATGCGATTTATGAAGGCCAATATTTTCTCGGCACCTCAATTGCCCGGCCCTTGATTGCCAAGGCACAGGTGGAGATTGCGAAGAAGGAAAAGGCTGATACGGTGTCGCATGGTGCCACCGGCAAGGGCAACGACCAGTGCCGTTTTGAACTGACCTACATGGCTCTCGCTCCTCATTTGCAGATAATTGCACCCTGGAAAATAGAGGCATACCGTAAGCTTTTTCCGGGTCGGGCAGAGATGATAGCCTACTGCACCAAGCATAAGATTCCCGTCGAGGCCTCACTCAAGAAACCGTATTCGATGGATCGAAACCTGCTCCACATTTCCTATGAAGCGGGCATTCTCGAAGACCCTTGGTTTGATCCGACAACCAAGAAGAACAAAGGCATGTTTAAGCTTTCAGTTTCTCCGGAGGATGCACCTGACAAGGCTGAGTATGTTGAACTCGATTTCGTGAAAGGCGATTGTGTGGCGGTGAATGGCAAGCAACTCACCCCGGGTGCCGTGCTCAAGACACTCAACAAACTTGGTGGCAAGCATGGCATTGGACGGGTCGATCTCGTGGAGAATAGGTTTGTCGGTATGAAATCGCGTGGCGTTTACGAGACCCCTGGTGGCACGATCCTGATGCAGGCCCATCGGCAGGTGGAATCACTCACCTTGGATCGGGAGGTAATGCATCTGCGGGATGGATTGATTCCGAAATATGCACAACTCATCTACAATGGCTTTTGGTTCGCACCGGAGCGCGAGATGCTGCAGAGCATGATTGATGACAGCCAGCGCTACGTCACCGGCACGGTGCGTCTGAAGCTCTACAAAGGAAACATCATCACGTGCGGTCGTAAGTCGAAATATTCTCTCTACGACGAGAACATTGCCTCCATGGAGGGCGTGCAGAGTTGGTATAACCAAAGTGATGCCACCGGTTTTATTCGCCTGAATGGGCTTAGGTTGCGGGCGCGCAGTTTGGTTCAGCGTGGACCAAAGAAATAAGGCTGACCCCGGATTTTTTCAAAAGCGTGTCTTGGTGAGACGCGCTTTTTTGTCCACGTGCTTGACGCCAATGAGAGCCGGTGTGTTTTGGAGGAACCCATGAAACTATCCCAAGTTGCCGCCCAACTTTATACTTTGCGTGATCATTGCCAGACGGCTGAAGCGCTGGCCTCAACGGCCAGGAAGGTCAGGGATATTGGCTATACGGCCGTGCAGTTGAGTGGTATCGGCCCAATCCCGGATGCCGAAGTCGTGGCCATAATGAAAGGGGAGGGATTGCATGTCTGTGCAACCCACGAACCTTCGCAACAAATTTTAGATGAACCGGAGAAAGCCGTGGAACATATGCAAAGGTTGGGTTGCACCCTGACGGCTTACCCTTATCCAGTTGGCGTTGATTTCACCAGTGCGGAACAAGTGAAAACATTGGCGAGAAAGTTGGACGCAGCAGGGGCCGTATTCCGAAAAGCAGGTATGACGCTGGGATATCATAACCATGCCATTGAATTTGTAAAATTCGAAGGCGCGCCGGTGCTTGAGTATATTTACGCCAATACCTCGCCGGAGAATCTCGTGGCGGAAATTGATACCTTCTGGATTCATTACGGTGGCGGCGACGTTGTGGAATGGGTTAAGAAATTGGCAGGCCGCCAACCTTTTATACACTTGAAAGACTACGGGTTTACGCCGGAGAACAAACACATCTGGTGTGAGATTGGGGCCGGCAACCTGCCATTTGACCGTATTATCGCCGAAGCTGAGGCGGGAGGATGTGAATGGTTTATCGTCGAGCAGGATACTTGTCCGGGCGATCCTTTTGCATCGCTGAAACAAAGTTTTGATTACATCAAAGCGAACTTGATCAGCTGAAGGGTTGGGCCAATTCGGTCACGCTGAGATAGATCGATTGCCTACGGTGTGGTCATGAAATCACGCATCCTTTCGGGCATATTACTGGTGATTGGTTTTTCATTAAACGTCGTGGGTCAATCACCCCCACCGCAGGAATCGCAGCAATTTGATTTCTGGATCGGTGAGTGGAATGTAATCACGCTTGAGGGCAAAGCGGCCGGGCATGAATAGTATCCAGTCGATAGCCGGTGGCTTTGGCCTACTGGATAACGGGGTGGGAGTTGACGGGGGTTCAGGCAAAAGCCTCAACTCCTACAATCGCTCATGGCAGCAATTTTGGGTCGGATTAGGCGGCGTGTTGGAATTGGCCGGTGGTCTTGATGCTGATGGCCGGATGGTGCTTTCGGGTGAAAACGTTACCCCAAAGGGCAGGGTTTTAAGCCGTATTACTTGGACCCCAAACGAGGATGGCAGGGTCAGGCAGCAGTGGGATCAATCTCGAGACGACGGGGCCGACCTGGCAGACCGTATTCGACGGATTATACACGCACAGCGAATAGTCCTGAATGCGATTCAACCAAGGCAGAAGGTTTAGAACAACGCATTGGCGACAACACCGACTGCGGTGATTGGACCGGAATCGCCCATGCCATCCAGTGCCCGCTCGGCTTTTTTCAAGGTGCTTTGCGCGCCGGTGTAGAGACTGTCGTCGTTGAGTAATTTGCCGAGCGTGCCTTCGCCTTTGGCGAGCTTGTCGGATACTGTGCGCAAATTGGCCGCAGTCATCTTTATATTTTCCCCTGCTTCCTGGTCATAGATCAAGGTCCCCAAAGTCCCATGGCCGGATTTGACTTGGTCAACCAAGGTTTGGGCGTTGTTGATGATGGCACTGGCATTATCGGCGGCCCCTTTGAGTTCAGCCACGGTGGCCAGCAATTGATCATGCAGTTCCGGACTGTTGACCAGTTTCCCAAGGGTGCCTTCGCCGGAGTTCACCTTTTCTGTGATTTCCTGCAAATTGGAGAGGGAATTGTTAACTTTTTCGCTATTTTCGGTGAGCAGTTTATCCATCCGTTTGATCAAGCTCGGCACTCCTGCATCGCCTTTGAATACATCGCCGATGGATCCCAGTGCACCATCCAGTTTGTTTCCTAGTTCGCCCAATTGTGCCATTATGGCGTTGAGATCAGGCGAGACCAATGTGAGGATTTCAGCACCGTCTGCCAGTGGAGTGGAGGTGCTGGAACCCAAATCAATGGAGATGTAATTGGTGCCAAGTAAACCAGCGGAGACGATGGTCGCAGTTGCATCGCTGGCGATGTAGAATGTTTTGTCGATACGTAGCACGGCTTCGGCACGACGGCCGGCCAATCTAGTGGTCTCAACCGCCCCGATGCGCACACCGGCCATACGGATATCGTCACCGGCCTTGAGTTCCTTGAGGTTGTCGAAACCGGCCACGAGCATGTAGCCATTATTATTGAGTCTGGAAGTATTACCCAGGGTCTCATAGGTCACCCAGACCAAGGCTAGACCAAGGAGGAAAAAGAGTCCGACGCGGATGGTGTATTGGGCATTGTTCATAGTTCAGGCTTCCAATTTTTTAAAGCGAGGCTTGTGCAAGTCTATCTTGGGATTCAGGAAATCGGTCACCCTGACGTCAGGGTTGGTTTTAAGTTCCGCGGGCGTGGACACGGTAATCAAGTTTCCGTCCATCAACAGCCCCACCCGGTCGGCGATGCTGAGGGCCAGATCGCGATCGTGGGATACGACAATGGATGTCACATGATACTCATGGCGTAGACTGGCGATGATTTCGCTGATGGTGGCCGCCATGATGGGATCAAGTTCCGAAGTGGGCTCATCATAAAGCATTAGTTGCGGCTCCATCACCAGAGCCCGGGCAATGGCCACGCGCTTTCTCATGCCTCCGGATAATTCGGCGGGGAATTTACTGCCGGTGGCCTCGAGGGAGAGGATCTGCAGCGCGTGCATGACTTTTTCGCGGATATGGGATTCTTGACCGAAGCGGTGCTCCCTAAGGTAAAGCGCCAAGTTATCATAGATTGACAACGAGTTGAACAAGGCGCCGGCCTGAAATACCATGGCCATGCGCACATCTTCGCGGGTTTCAGGATCGGCAGCATCCTGGCAGTCGACGACCACGCGGCCGCTGGTGGGGGCCTCCAACCCGACAATGTGTTTCAATAGCACACTTTTGCCGGAACCGCTGGGTCCCATGAGCACAAAAATTTCCCCCGGCGAAATTTGCAGATTAATATTCTTAAGCACCACGAGGTCACCGAACTGTTTGTTCAGTTTTTCGAAGGTCACGCCGACTGCCGGACTTTCCTCGGCGGTAAAAGGATTGAGAGTGAAGTCTGAATTCATGTCAGATCAGTGCCTTGGTGACGAAGTAATCGAGCACCAGAATGAGGATGAGTGAAACCACGACGGCCCGGGTCACGGATGCGCCGATTTCCCGGGGTCCGCCCTTGGTGCGCAGACCGATGTTGCAAGAAACGAGCACGACCACGAATCCGAAGATCTCCGCCTTCACGATCCCGCTCCACACATCATAAAAATCGGTGTAGCGCCGGAGGGTCTCGAAGTATTTGTCCGGCGAGAGCGCGATAAAATCCACGTTCTGGGCCACGAGCGCCCCGCCGAACCAGCCCACCAGATTGGCAATGATCGCCAGCACGGGCATCATGACCAGGATCGCCGCCAGGCGTGGCAGCACCAGCATCCGTTCGGGAGGGATGTTCATCGTGAGCAGGGCATCCACTTCCTGATAGACTTTCATCGAGGCGAGTTCCGCCGCGATGGCGGACCCGACCCGTCCCGCGACCAGCACTGCCACCATGACGGGTCCCAATTCGCGGGCCATGGAAAGTCCAACCAGAGAGCCGATGAATTCTGTGGCGCCAAAGTCAGCCATGCTGTAGCCGCTTTGCAGGGCGAGCACGCCGCCGATAAAGAAGCTCAAGATGGCCACAATGGGCAGGGTCGTGTAACCGATCAGGTAGCATTGTTCCACGAATCGTTTATGCTGACGCGGTAAAGTTCCGATGTAGCCAAGCGTGCGCACCAACAACAGCAGGGTGCTGCCGAATCCTTCAAGTATTGAGTTGATTTGCTTCATGTCACTTTGCAGACGACGGCACCAATTTGCTCTTCTTGGATGAAAAATCGAACAGGAACATTTGCCACTTATTGTTATCTGCTGTCCGTCTCATGCCGATAAGTCCGTGGCCAATGTCAAATCGGGCACTGGTTGAATCCCTGCGGGTGCTAAACAGGGGACCCAAATGAAATTCCCGTGTATCAGGCGTCCGGTGCCAGCTGATGGCATTCCACAACAGAGTGTGCCGCACATCTTCGGGGTTAAGTTGATCGTAACGGTAAATTGCAAAAAGCGGCGTATAAAGATGGCGGATTTTTTCGTTGTTGGGGAAAAACTCGGCCAAGGGACTGAGGAATTGGACCTGCCGGCGCCCCGCCCCGTTGTCCCAGGCACTGAACAGCGGCCAAACATGGGTTTTATAGGCTGCAGGCAACTGTGAGTTGCTGGCACTTTGCTGTTTCAAGGACCAGTAAAGAAACCAAAAAAACTGATGCTTGGTCTGAACCAGTTCATCGGCGGACCACTGTTCCTCCCTGAGCAAGGGCCACACATACCATTTTTTGTCCACGCCCTTGCGAATTGAATGCGAATAGATCGGGGCCCAACGATTGACGTAATGTTCTTCCCCCCGACCCTGCACCAAAAGAGGCCAAAAATACCGGTTTTCACTGTAAGGCACGGGCGCGGTTTGCCGGGTGTATCCGAAGAAAGGCCAGAGGAAATTCTCACTGATCGAACCCTCTCTCTGTTCGTGGGTGTAAAAGGGCAGGAAACCTTCCTGCACACTGGGGACGGGTTGCCCAAGTTGGGATTCGTTTTTGTAGAACAGCGGCCAGAGATAAAACTGGTTACGATAGTCGCCTGATTTTTCGGCGTGACCGAATAAAGGCCAAATGGCAAATCCCGTGTGACCATTGCCTTTACGGTGTTTGATGAATGGCCAGGGAGTTGAAGTATTGACGACCCCAGATTTCTCCGTCTGTAAAAACAGCGGAAAGAGCATCCAATTAATTCGATCGAAGCCGAAACGGGATTTGATGGTGCCGATAATGGGGAAAAGTGCCTGATAACTGGTGTCAGGGATGCCGGAGTCGCGGGAAAAGTATATCGGCCAGACATCAAATGCCGTAGCTTGGGCATTTGTTGACTGTGGGTCGGTGGATCGAGAGCTGTTGATTAGGTTAAAAACCGTCCAATCGACTGATTCCTGATCGCGCCGGGACAAATAGAGCGGATAGAGGATAGTTGTCTCTTCGTCGGTCGAATGGTCATCGCTTCGGTGTAGGTAGAGGGGCCTCATCCCCCGATAGTTGATTTGAATTGGAGTCTGGGTGCTAAAAAACAGGGGGCCGAGTGCTTGCCAGTCCCGGGTTTCGTTTGTTGCCTCATCAAACTGGGTGACACTGAGAGGCCAAAGATTTGATTCAGCCGCTAATAACCAATCACTCACTGATAAGGTGAACACACACACTGCGATGGAGATGCGTTGGAGCTTGGTCATTTTGAACATTGGGACAGTGCGTCACTGTATTCTTGATACTATTGATGAAGGGTCTGTGTCGATATCTCTACGGTGAGTTACGCTGGGATGGCATCTTCGGCGATTTGGCCAAGTTGGTGTTGAACCACAGAATCTCACTAAGTTCCGGATAGGGTTGATTACCGGACCTGGTTATGGAGCGAAGATGGTTTCTCCCGGGTTGAGCGTCCGAAAGCTGTGTTTCGCAACTGAATTTGATTGGATGGCTGCTTGTAGTGCGGTGACTGGAGTGTCACGCGCTTCGTCAGTAAGTTGAAAAGTCCCCCAGTGCATTCCGACACTTTGCCGCGCACCCAGTTCGATGTGAATTTGCACCGCTTCAGCCGGATTACAGTGTTGTGCAGACATGAACCAACGCGGTTCATAGGCCCCGATAGGAATCAAGGCGAGGTCAGGAGCGCCCAGACGCCGGCGTATAGTCGTGAAGTGCTCTGGGTCGTAAGCAGTATCACCGGTAAATAATACATTTCGCTGTTCGGCTTGTAAGTGAAAACCACCCCATAGTCTGCCATTGCGCGGACCACTGAGCCGATTGCTCCAATGACGTGCAGGGGTCAGTGTGACTGTGGGTCCGCTTCCCGTGCGTTGTTGCTGCCACCAATCCAGTTCGATGATATTTGCATGATCAAATCCTGCTCGCCGCAGTAACGCCCCGTTACCCAACGGTGTGATTACTTTTGGGGCATGGTCTCTCGCGAGACGCCGTAGGGTTGGCAGGTCGCAATGATCATAATGATCATGGCTCAATAATATAATGGCGATTTTTGGCAGTTGCCGATAATTGATTCCGGGTGGATGCACCCGTCTTGGGCCAAGTCGACCCAGTGGACCTGCACAATTGCTGTAAACCGGATCGGTCAGCACATTGCACTTGGGGAATCGCAGCAGAAACGTCGCATGATTGATCCATGTGCAGGAAACCTTATCCTCAACAGTGAACGGGGGTAGGGAATGTGGTTCGATCGTTACACTTCGGGGCCAAGGTTGTGCGGTGCTGGTTCGGCGCCATTTCAAAACATCCAGCCAAGTGCGGTTGACGTGGCCGCGCGGGTTAAAAAACCGGAGTCCATCGCAGTGGTCTGATATGGGGAAGGATGAATCGGAAGGCATGATGGAATGGTCTGCGCAATTTGCACATGGTTTCGCGTTTGCCAACGGCGCGATGGCGTTTTGTCTTCCATGATGAGGATAACTGGTGGAAAAGCTCGTGGCATTCCTTTGCTTGCACCCAAAGGAAATTCGGTGCGTCCGGCCACTGACAGTATGCGGCAGGCGGTTTTTTCCAGTATTTCGGCAAGGGTGCCCGGGTCGCGATTTTTCGATCTATTTGCCGGTAGTGGAGCCTACGGGCTGGAAGCTCTCAGCCGTGGTGCGGTTGGTGGGGTTTGGGTCGAAAAAAATAACAAGGCGATTGAATGCTTGCGCCAAAATTTGGCGGCCGTGACTAAAAGCTTGGGCGGAGGGATGGAAAATACCGCTGTTGTTACCGCTGATGCCGTTTTGGCCCCGTGGCCATTGGGTGGATTACCTGATCTGGTGTTTATTGATCCCCCATACGATATGATTGAGGATGTCGCTCCGCGAATTTTCACGCGACTGACTGAGCTCCTTGATTCACGCCCTGATCCGTTGGTGATATTTGAGATGCCGGGTGAAATCTCGCTTAATCCTCATGGTTGGAATTGTGCCAAACGACTGGGCAAAGGATCCCACCAACCTTCGGTTTGTCTTTTTAGCCGAACGGCTACATAGCTCCCCGTTGGGCCTTTAGCAGGGCAAGAGCGGCGACTATCGCAGTCTCCAGTCTCAGCACGCGCGATCCGAGGTGGGCAAAAACAAAACCGTTTTCTCGTAGCCAATCCCGCTCTTCGGCGGACCAACCGCGTTCCGGCCCGAAAGCCATGACCACGGAAGTATCACGTAATCCGTGACACTTTGAAAGCGCGATTGGCGCCTCATAGTTATCCAATGCAATACGAGTCCCGCTTTGCGGCAATTGGCTCAATGTCTCCTTCAGGGAGCTCTTGCTGCTAACCATCGGCACTCGGGTGCAGAATGCTTGGGCGGCACCTGTGGCAACATGCTTTTGCCATTCATCAGTTCGCCACAATGTGCTGTCCGCATATGAGGGTTCACTCCTATTAGTGCGAACGAAATGCAGTTCCGCGACCCCCATGGTGGTTGCTTCCTGCAGAATTTTACGGGCGGTTTGTGGCCGCGGTAACCCAATCACCAATTTGATTGGGTCGGCAGCGATCGGTTCGTCCGTCCAATCATACTTTAGCTCCAAACAATCTGCTTTTATGCCCACCAAGATGCCTTTGCCCCTGGGACCGTTTAACAGACCGGCGTCAAATGTGTCTCCAATTTGTCGGCGTAGGACTGAAAGAATGTGCACCGCCCGAGTATCACCAATCGGCAGGGGAAGGTTGATTTCAGCTCGATCAAACAGAATGAGATTCAAGGAAGGCCAGTTTGTGGGTTACAGCGATGCTGCGTGCTGTGGCCGTGGCATTCGGATTAATTGGAGCGGGTGGACGGAATCGAACCGACGAGACCACTTTGGAAGAGTGGAGTTTTACCACTAAACTACACCCGCATCGTCTGGGCAGCTTCGCGCCGCTCTGGTTGTGGTCAAGCCTCTGTTGTGGGTGATTTTGGGGAAAATCGAGGCAGACACTCGCAATTTTTTTACAAAATACGGCATCAAATGAGGTTGCCGCCGATGCGCCGGTCTCTTTGCTTCTCTCTATGGCTATTATTTCATCCGCGGCGTCTGCTTCAGCATCGGCAGCCAAAGGTGCAAAGCAGAAGGGACGTGGCGGCGTGCAAGCGGCCCAAGCGATGGCCAAGATGAAGGCCCTCGAAAAGAGGGCATTGAAATACAAGTTGCCCATGGGCGAGTTGGCCATCTTCACCCAACAGTTGGCCTCATTATTGGTGGCCGGTTTACCACTGGTTCAATGTTTGGAAGCCCTACAGGATCAAACGGAAGATCAAGTTTTCCAGATTGTGATTCGCGAAGTGCGTCTGGATATCTCGACGGGAAATTCGTTTTCCACGGCGGTGAAGAAATTCCCCAAATCCTTCAATACCCTGTTTTGCTCCATGGTTGAGGCCGGTGAAGCGAGTGGTGGCTTGGCAGAAATTCTCGGCAAAGTGGCCGGTTACTTTGAGGCGTCGGTAAAACTAAACAAGAAGGTCAAATCAGCGATGACTTACCCCATAGCGGTTATCGGTTTGGCGGTCGGTTTGGTCAACGTGCTCCTGATTTTTGTTATTCCGGTCTTTGCCAATATGTTCGCCGACTTTGGCGCCAAATTGCCCGCACCTACCCAGTTCCTGATTGATTTGAGCGATTTTATGAAGGGGAACTGGTATATCATCATCGCCGTATGCTATGCCGCTTATTGGTTGGGCAATAAATACATTTCGACCCCCAGGGGCCGAAGTC
>DFDG01000206.1 GCA_002367815.1 Opitutaceae bacterium UBA3033
GTATCGGCCTCGGTCGGGATTGAGTAGAGAGTGCCGGCGCGCCAGACGAGGACGACTTGAGGGTGAGCGGCAACGCCGTAGGCAGAGCGTCCCGCCAGTGATCCTCCGACGATAAACAGGCCCACGAACACCAGCACCAGCGCGGGCCATTTGCTCCAGCGTGGGCCGATACCATAGGCGAGAAACAGGAGGGTGATGATCGCGATCGCGATGACGACGGAGCTGACCACCATGAGGCATTCCCAGTCTGCCGGTGAAGTGAGCCGAGCGAGATCGGCCAGTGGTCCTGACTGCATCAATGGGGCAATGGCCGTGGGCGTATAACCGGCTTGGTGATAGGCATAGGCGAGATTCCAGCGCGCGGCATCGCTGCGCGGGTTTTGCACGAATGCGGCGGTGGCGTGGGCCGCGCCTTCCGCCCAGCGTTCCTGCTGCGCCAAAGCGAGTGACAAATTGTGACGGGCAATCCAATCGGTCGGCGATGCTTCTACCATCGAGCGCCAGCCTTTTTCCGCCGCTGCATAATCACCTCGATTGTATTCGGAGTTCGGGGATCGGAGTTCGGAGATCGGAGATGTTGCACTGGCATGCAAGGAAGGCACAGTCAACAACACTAACATTACTCCGAGAAACGGCAGCAGATTTTTGGGTAACAAAGTGCGCCAAATTGCGGTGCCGGAAATCTTGGTCGATGCCAAGACGGCGTCGGCGCGCGGAATCCAGTCGGAGGGCAGATCGATTTTTTCGCCGTAGAGGGTGTGATCAGATTCGCGCCAAAGCTCAGCCCATTTTTGGTCCTGCAGTGATTGCGGTGCGGGTGCGGCGTGGGGGACGGCGAAGAGTTGGGCCGCATCGTGCTGCCACTGAATTAGGAGCTGGGAGTTCGAAACATTGCCGGACAGGGCTGATAGTTGTCGCACGGTGTAGACCAAGCGCGCGCGGGCTTCGCGTCTGGGGCGAAGCGGATCGGTTTGCCGGGCCCGGCGGTAGGCGAGAATAAGCCAGATGATCAGCACGCCACCGAAAGGGGCCATGACCACGGCAAGCAGTTTGGCGAACGATTTGAACGGGGAGGAGACTGGATCGACCCCGGCAATAGGATCGCGCGGGATGCCCGTGGGATTTTGCGGTGCTTCCGGTGCCACTATTTTTTGCACTGCATCGGATTTCACAACGGTGGGTTCGACCGGGGTGACATTATATTTTGGAGCGGCAGCCGCGGTCACCGTAACGGTGGTAACCGGGGTGCTGATGGTCTCATACTTGCCCGATTTGGGGTCAAAATAACTGAACGCCACCGATCCCAAAGTGTAGGTGCCCGGTTTGGTGGGCACGAGCACGACGTCTTCAACCAAGTTGGCATCGAACAATTTTCCTTCCTCCACCGTGCGTTTGGCTTGCGGTTGGATGACTTGAAAATCCTGCGACACCGAGCGTGAGGGCAGGCCCGCGATATCAGACCAATTGCCGGTGCCGGAAAGTTCCAAGGTCCACGTGATCGGTTCACCGACGGCGGCATTATTGGGCACGATTTTGGATTCGAGTTTGAATTGGCCGACTCCGCCCGTGAACGATGCCGGTGCCGGAAGGGGCAGTGGCCGCACATTGATATCGAGTGGATCGGTGCTGATGGAAACCTGCTCGATGCGTTGTTGCTGGAACAGCCGGAAACCGGTCGTGCCCAGAGCGAGGTTGATCAGTTGGCTGATGGGTTTGATTTGAACTTTGCCGGGGGAATCAAGGTAGCCCCGAGTGCGGAAAATAAAATTGAGGCGGGACTCACCACCACGCGTCAGCTCGGTGATCTCAGGTTTGGACCAATCTTCGACGAGGAGGGGAGTTGCATCCCATTCGACGCCACCGCCGAAATTACTGAAATTGCGGCGGGCGGCATCCAACGAATAAACCAGCGGGAAAACCTCGCCGGCCCAAACGGTTTTCCGGTCGGTTTGCAAGCGGGCCTTGATGTCGGTCTCCGGTCCGGGGTTAACCGTGCCGGTGTTGTAGGCAGGCACCGTCAGTTCGCCCTTGTTGGTTTTTACTTTGAAGGCGGGGATCTGAATCTGGCCGGGGTTACTAATCTGCAGGCGGTAGGAAAGGATGACCGAACGGGACAACGAAAAATTGATCATCGTGGTTTGCTCGGACTGACCGCGGAAAGTAAACCTCACAGCATTGACGGTGGGCGGATTCGGGGTGCCGTCGGGGGAGCATTCATCGAAGACCAGCTGCAAATCGGCAGGATCGCCCGTGCCGGCGTCGGACCACGAGACGCTTTGTGCGAGTGCGGTGCTGACCAGCAGCGATAGACATATGAGTTGGCGGATGAATTGCATGGAGATCACCAGTTCTTACCTTTCTTGGCCGGAGCTTGCTCGGGCTTACCTTCCATAAGTTGAAAAAGTTGGGCCGGCGAATCTTGCGCGCGAATTTTTTCCAGTTTTTGCAACGGCATCGCGAGGGCCGGGTCTAATTGCTCTGGATTTTTATTTTTATCTTCGGGCGTGCCGCCGACCTGTTGCATTTTGCCCTGAGGTGGAGGGGGAGGAGGGGATTTCTTATCCATATCACCAAAGGCAGACTGCGCGTCCTTTTGCTTATCCGACTCGGATTTCTCCGGCGGTTGATCCTTGGGTGAACCTTGGTCTTCCTTGGATTGGTCGGAAGTGGACTCCTGTTTGTCCTGTTCGGATTTCTGCTGGTCCTGATTCGAACCGTCCTTCGGTTGATCCTGTTTATTTTGATCCTGCTTTTGCTGGTCCTGTTCTTTCTGCTCCTGATCATCCGGCTTTTGCAGCAGGGCTTCCAATTCCGAGCGTAATTGGGGCCAGTCCGCCGTGCTGGAGTCGAGTTTGGAGCCTTGGTCCACCGCTTTCAGGGCATCACGAACTGGTCCTTCGGAAACGGGTTGA
>DFDG01000008.1 GCA_002367815.1 Opitutaceae bacterium UBA3033
CCCGATTGATATGTCTCACCGTGCCCGCCGCTATTGTCGGCAGCACGTCGGGATATGCCGTGACCTACCTCACAGCGGCACAAGCTCAGGAGGAGTTGTTTCCCGGCGAGGCGCTCGAAGCCGTGGAGATCAAGCTTAACTCGGCCCAGCGCAAGTCGATCCAGCAGATCAGTGGCGTCAGAGTTTCTGATCGCGAATTCACCGCCTGGCGCACGACTGAAGGCCGCTGGTTTCTCATCGATCAAGTCCTGGGCAAACACGAGTTTATCACCTACGCTGTCGCTTTGACGCCTACTGGCGATGTGTCGGGTCTTGAGATTCTCGATTATCGCGAGACCTATGGCGGCGAGATTCGTAACGAGAAGTGGCGCGCGCAATTTGAAGGTAAGACACTCGCGGCGCCGCTCAAGCTCGACAACGACATTAAAAACATCTCCGGCGCCACCCTCTCCTGTCGTCATGTCACCGATGGCGTCAAACGCCTTCTCGCCACCCATGCCCACGTGCTCAAGCAACTCTGAACTTCGTCGGGCCCGCCCGATCTTGGGCACATTGGTTGAAATCACACTACCTGCGTCGTCGATTGCTCCGAGGGCATTAGAACGAGCCTTCGCCGTCATCACTCGCGTGCATCATTTGATGAGCGCGCACGAATCGACCAGTGATTTGGGCCGCATCTCGGCGGCTCAAGTCGGTCGTGTTGTCTACATTGATCCTTGGACTTGGCGCGTGCTCGCATACGCACAAAAATTTTCGCAGCAGTCCGAAGGTGCCTTCGATGTTGCCGCTACCAGTTCGCCCCAAGGCGCTACTTGGAACGACCTCGAGTTATTGCCCAATCGCCGGTCGGTGAGGTGCCAACGTGCCTTACGACTCGATCTTGGCGGCATTGCCAAGGGTTTTGCTGTCGATCAGGCGGTCAGGAATTTGCGTCGCGCCGGGATACAATGGGGCTTGGTCAATGCCGGCGGGGACCTCCGTGGATTTGGTCCGCGCACCTGGCCTTTGCAAGTGCGACACCCGTCGTGCCCCGGCGCTCTGCTTCCCCTGGCTCCGTTTCAAAATGTAGCGGTCGCAACCTCTGCCCCTTATTTTTCCCAACGTCGCCACGGTGGATATACCATCAGCGACTTGGTTGATCCACGGGATCACCGATACGTCGTCGGATCAATCAGCGCGACGGTGATTGCACCAACGGCACTGATCGCCGATGCTATGACCAAGATAATGCTGCTCAGTCCTACCAAAGCTGATAAATTGCTCCGGTCGTATCATGCGCGTGCCATCATCCATCGCCCGCAAACGGAAACACGCCATGCCTGCTAATCCCCTGCAACTCGGTCCGCAACTAAAGCTCTGGACCTATAGTTCGCTCGCCGCCCTGTTCGCCACGGGGGCGATCTGGTTCTGGCTACAAAGATGGGGCATGGTGGAAACGGATTTCGGCCCCACCACTCATCCACTTTCTGCTTGGATGCTGCGCATACACGGACTGGCTGCGATTGTATTTCTGGTCGTGTTTGGAGTCTTGCTACCAATGCACGTGCGCCGCAGCTGGCAGGCGGGAAAAAATAAACTATCTGGTGTTGGGATGCTGATAGTCATATTTATACTCACATTTACCGGATGGCTGCTGTATTACGCCGGGGGTGAGAATCTCCGTTCACTTGCTTCGAATGTTCACCTTTGGTTGGGTCTGGCCATGCCCTTCATCATTATTGGTCACATAATTATGGGTCGCAAATCCCAGTCATAATCTGAACTCAGGCGGGTTGCTTCAGATCCAATACCATACGACTGCAATAATAGCTTCCCTTCTCATTCGAGGTGACCAATTTTCGACCATCTTAATTTGCTCATGAAAACCCGGAAAAAACACTTCCCCCGTATCCAAACCATCGCTTACGAAGGGTCACAGTCGACCAAGGCGCTCTCATTCAAGCATTATAATCCCGATGAAGTCATCGATGGAAAGACGCTCAGTGAGCACATGCGATTCTCGATTGCCTATTGGCATTCATTCCGTGGCACCGGGGCGGATCCCTTCGGCCCTGGCACCATCGTGCGGCCATGGGAAAAAGGTAAAGATGCCCTCTCCATCGCTAAAAATCGCATGGATGCTGCGTTCGAGTTTTTTCAAAAAATCCGGGCTCCTTTTTGGTGCTTCCACGACCGCGACATCGCGCCAGAGGGACGCAGCCTCGCGGAGTCGAACCGGAATCTC
Source organism: Opitutaceae bacterium UBA3033 (assembly GCA_002367815.1). GTDB lineage: Bacteria > Verrucomicrobiota > Verrucomicrobiia > Opitutales > Opitutaceae > Cephaloticoccus. Next base: position 2,225 of record DFDG01000008.1, read on the forward strand.
GCCAAGATTGTCGCTCACGCCAAGGAGCTTCAAAAGGATACCGGCATTAAGCTTCTCTGGGGCACGGCCAACCTCTTCAGCAATCCGCGGTTCATGTGCGGTGCATCCACCAATCCTGATGCACATGTTTTTGCTTACGCTGCTGCGCAGGTGAAGACCGCCATGGACGCCACCAAGGAACTTGGCGGGGAAAACTATGTTTTCTGGGGTGGCCGCGAAGGTTACGAAACCTTGCTCAACACCAATTTCAAACGCGAACAGGACCACCTTGCTGCGTTTCTGCATATGGCGGTCGCCTACGCGAAGCAGATTGGTTTCAAGGGGCAATTCCTCATCGAACCGAAGCCCAAAGAACCGACCAAGCATCAATACGATTTCGACGTCGCCAGTGGCATTGCATTCCTGCGCACCTATGGCCTGGAGAAACACTTCAAGTTCAACATCGAGACCAACCACGCCACCTTGGCCGGCCACACTTTTACTCACGAGATCGAGGTCGCGGCTGCCCAGGGTTTATTGGGATCAATCGATGCCAACTCCGGCGACCTTCTCCTCGGTTGGGACACCGATCAGTTTAATACCGACGTGAAAGAACTGACCCTGGCGATGGTTTCGATATTACGCGCGGGGGGGCTTGGTTCCGGAGGTTTCAATTTCGACGCCAAACTGCGCCGACCTTCAACTGATCTCGAAGATCTGTTTCATGCCCACATCGGCGGGATGGATGCCTATGCATTGGCATTCAAAATCGCGCGCCGGGTTTTGGCTGACGGCAAACTGGATCAATTCCTTGCCGATCGTTATGCCAGTTATGATTCAGGCTTCGGTAAAGATATCGAATCCGGCAAAGCCAGTTTCCGCTCCTTGGAAAAACTGGTCCTCACCAAACTCGGCGAACCCAAGTTGCGCTCCGGTAAACAGGAGTATTTGGAGAATTTGTTTAATAACTACCTGCATTGATTGGATTGCGGCCTAATTGGCCCTATATTTGCCAAATGGGATCAAAGCCGCTCGCAAGGGCGGTTTTTTTGTGACTTTCTAAGTCCGGCGACGTCTCAATCGAAACATCATGCGCGTTCTAATCCTATTCTTGGCCATTACTTTGCTCACGGCCTGCTCTTCCATCACCTCTCGCAACAACCCCGAGGTCGACCTGAAGCAATTCAAACGGTTCTACATTGAGCATCGTCTTAATGATAATAACGCCACTGATGCAAAGATAGCCGCCGAACTGCGGAGCCGTGGTTTTACCGCGACCCATGGTCCTCTGACCATGATGCCAAACGATACCCAGGTGGTAATCACTTATGACGCGCGGTGGACCTGGGACTTCCGTTCCTACCTGATCAATCTCAACATAACCGCCATGCAGGCACACAGCAATAAACTGATCGTCACCGGCACCTACCGGCAAACGGGAATACTACCCAAAAGCCCTGAAAAGATGATCTCCGTCCTGGTCGACGATTTCTTTCATGATGGTGATTCAAAGAGCACAGCCAAATGAGGCCGAAGAACTAACCGGCTTGGCATTTGCGGCCAAACGATATTGGGATTATCCTGAGAGTTGGATTCAAAGTTGGGCGACCGAACTCACCATCTCCACAGATGAAGTAACGCAAAATCCAACTTACAAGGCGGTGGTTGATTCTGTAACGGCTGGATTCTACTGGCTCAGGATAAACGTTCCTGCCGCAGAATTAAACGGTCTTTGGGTCAAACCCGATGCCATGGGCAAAGGATTCGGACGTGCCCTGTTTGAACACGCGGAAAAAATCGCCCAGGAGCAAGGAGCCACTCGTCTTATCATAGTTAGTGATCCCCATGCCTTGGGATTTTATCAGCGCATGGGTGCGACTGTTTACGGACAGCAATCGGCAGCCATGGACGCTAATCCTCGCGTTCTTTCCCTGCTCGATAAATCACTCTGACCCAACCATGAAAAATCAAAGTGCAGTGATCAATTTTCCCTGAATTGAATCGTGACTCTTGACCGAAAACGAACGGGATTGGGCAAACCGCTATTTGCGGGCAGGTGGGCTGGGATTTCCGGTATCGAGGACAAATTTCCACTCACCGCTGGATTGCCGTTTCCATATGCTTACATAATGACCGGTGCCGACATGATCTTGGCCATCAGGTCCCGGAGCCCGATACTCGTAAGTGCCCTAAGTGTAGCCAAGATCACCTGCGGCCGACACTTCAACTGACAAGGGCGTCCATGATAGAACGGCTTTCGGATTACTCCCTTCAAAGCGCAAACGAATGGCTTCGGCTCCCCGATGTTTCTGCGGGTCGACATCAAAAATACCGCCTCGGGTGCAGCATATTTCGCAAATGCCACTTCAACACCTGATGTGAGGGCAAGCGCACAGAAGTCTGCCTCAGTTTGCAGAAGTTCTGCTTTGAGCGATATTGGGGCGGATGCCATGGCAGAATAACTACCGGCCACGAGACAGAGAAACAAGCGGAAGAAAATTATCATGGGGAGTGGGCGCCACAAAGAGAGTTAGCATTGAGACAGTTTCGGTCGAGAGAGAAGCTTGCTCACCAACTACCACTACCATGTCCAATACTTACTCCATTGGATTGTCTTCCAGCGTGCGGAGAAGCTGCAGGCGGAGTGATTCCACCTGAATCTGCTTGGCCGCAACAATATCAAATTTGGACCAAGCCAATCCTTTGGCTTTTTCCAGTTCAAAAAGTGCCGTCATCACTGAGTCTTTCTGTCTAATTGTTTCCAAATAAACTTTAGCCATGCGTCTCATTTCCGCCGGCACCACTTCTTTGTAAATTGAACGCGTCTCTTCGATATAGCGCTCTGCACTCGCATCCTTGCCGCTCAACAAATACATATTCTGCATCAAGACATCGGTTGCGGAAGAGCCCAACTGGCGGACGGTGGGGCCACGGATAAACCCATTCTCAATGGGACGAAATGATTCTGATACGGCTGGAACTGGCACGCCCTTGATCACCGGCAACCAAGTCGAGATTTCAGCGAATTTGGCATTGGATCGGCGACTGGTCATGAACCGTAAAAAATCAATCACCAAGGCATGATCTTTCGAAGCACTCGTCAGGCCATACGCCATCGCTCCGAAAATATTAGCCTCTGAAATGGGGCCCAATGTCGATCCACCAAAATAGGGGTCGTCCGGACTGATGGCGGGCACTTTGAAAGCCCCGACATCAAACTGCGCCTGTTGCAGAATGCCTCCGGCGTCCCATGTGCCGGTTGGGATCATGGCAACATTTCCCTGCAAGAATTGGAGCATCGCATCATCGCGATTCATTTGCGCCCATCCGGCCGGCATGTATTTGCCGAGGCCTTCGATGAGTTCCAGACTGCGGTAAACCGAGGGCGTCTCCAACGTCCAAGTGCCACGGGTAAACGCAATCAGGCCCTCGAGGGTGGTGAATTCGAGATCGTGAGAATAATCGATGTCGATCGCCAGTTTCTGAGTCATACTGGATGACATATCACCTGTTAACTGGAGGGCATTGAACCACGAGCCAGCCAAGGGCACGATAGGCTTGCCCGTGCGCTTTGCATAAAGATTCAAGGCTTTGCACCAGTGCAAAAATTCGTCGTAAGTAACCGGGACCCGGTCCTCACCCATGACCTCCTTGATAATGTCGCGGTTATAAAAAATTCGCACCGTCACCATCGCGTTGGGCACACCGTAGTATTCCATCAAGTTGGCACTGTAATAGTGCACGGTATCCTCCGGAATGAGCTCAGCCGAAAAAGATTTTCGCCAAGAAAGATCCCGCAGGTCGGGCTCATCCTTATTATATGGATTTCTCTCTGCCAAATACTTCGTCAAGGGCACGAAATAACGGGCCAACATCTCATCCGTATTATGATAATTGGCCAACTCGATCAGATCCGGCGGATTGCCTCCAACCAACTGCGTGCGCAACCACTGCTTCCATACGCGACCGGGGATTGGCATCTGCTTCACCTGCACTTTCGGGTGCAGTCTCATATAGTCCTCGGCAATGGCATCAAATGCTTCACGAACTCCCGGCTCCAACTGCCAGTGCGCAAAAGTGATTACCTTCACTTCCGGGTCGATTAATTTTGCTTCGGTGTGCCGAAATACCCGTAAAGAGGAATAAGCAAAAGCCACCACCAAAATGGCCAAGGCTAGATACTTTCCAAATTTGCCTCCGTTCATCGCGACTCCTTCATTAGTTCGCCCATGCGCACTTCGGCGGTATGGTAGCGTTGCTCCGTAGGAACCGCGTCAGCCAGAAATTGTTGATAGTAGCCAATGGCTTTCTCCCTCTGCCCTGTTTTGCGCGCAGTCTCGGCAATTTGGAGGCTCAATGTGCTTTGGGTCAATTCATCGGACGAACCAATCGCATGAGCTTTTTCCAACCACTCCACCACCCGATCATCCAACACATCATAATACATCGCCGCATCGGCCAAGTGTTGATAATAACCCAAAGCTACTTCTGGCAAATGTGGGCCTGTCGCAATCTTCTCCAGTTCTCCGGCCGCTTGCAGACGAGCCGCAATCGGCAAATCCGCTCGCTGATAAAGCAGGACGAGCGCCAGGTGTGCTGCCGATATTTGCGCAATTGCACTCGTTGGGTTGATCTGAATCACGGCACGGTAGGCCGCCTCAATTTCCCCGTTAGTCGCAGTTCGATGCCGCTGGAGTATACTCGCCACCAAGTAGCTCGCATAAAGTCCGGTGTCATCGTTCAAGCCTGCCGCCATAACTTTCCGCAAAAGTGCCTCAGCGCGCGCGATCTTTCCGGTGGTGATCGGAGGTTCGTTGAGCATACTGGCCGCCAGTCCTAAATCACGCAGCCGCAAATCTTCAGTGGACGATTGCTGGAATACCTCGGCCGCATCTCGGTAGAGATACCGCGACAGCAAATTCCAGCCATCATTGGCATTTTCCTCTCCAGCCCGAACTGAGGTTGAAACGGTCACCAGAATACAAAGCCATCGCACCCATTTACATTGATGATTTGGTTGGAAAATATATGTTTTTTCGCCGGAACTCACTTCAACAAATCTGGTGCTGGGGATGTAGGCATATGTCAACGCACACGACGCAAAAGAATGCGTCATCGGGCATGGGGTAGCTTGCAACCGCGCGTTATTTCAAGATTTTCAAAAACATGGGTGCATACGATTTCAACTTCGACCTACCGGCAGGGGAAACCTTCTGTCCATCTCCAGAGCGTGTTCGCGCCCTGTCCAAGCTGCTCCCGGAAGGGAATTTTGCCTTCGCTCCCCGTATCACCGACCGCAAGGCATGGGAAATATGGCAAAATGATCCATTCGGCCAACAGCTCCTGAAAGACGCACGTGAACTCGTGAGGCAACCCTGCCCGGAACTGAATGACACCGCATTCAATGCATGTCTGGACGATAATTCCGTTACAGAAATTAATAAGCTACTGCCGGCGGTCCGCACACGTAATACCACCTTTCTACTGGCTGAAGCTATCTTTGACCAAGGTGAGTTTCTCAAAGTAATAGAATCAGACGCGCGAAGCCTCGGCAAACTCGGCACTTGGATCCACCCCGGCAATGATCTTGATCGAAAAAATCTCCGGCGAGAAACCCATGACAACGACTTGGGCTCCTGCCATCACGCGGTCAATTTCGCGCACTTCCACTACGTGCTCGGACCGCGTCTCTCGGAAGATTTCCTCAGCTACCTAAGCACTGAAGTGAACCGACGTTTATTCGACCCTTTCCGCGCCCGGATCGAAGCAGGCCGCGACATCGATTGGTGGCTGATCGTCAAACATAACTGGAATTCAGTTTGCCTGAGTTGCTATGCCCACGCCGCCGTCGCCATGTTACCCAAAGTTGAAGATCGGGCGTGGTGGCTCGCCTTCGCCGAAGCCAATCTCTATAATTTCACCGATGGATTCGCCGATGACGGACTGTGCACCGAAGGGGTGAGTTACTGGGGATACGGGGTCTCGCATTATTTCTCCTTGGCGGAAATCATTCGTCAAGCAACGGGCAATGTCATCGATCTGCTCGACAATCCCAAGGCACGTCGGATCGCGCGCTTCCCTGATCGCGCTGAAATCCAACCCGGACGTTATCCCGCCTTCTGCGACTGCACTCTGGATGCCAAACCCATGGAATGGGCCAGAATGTGGCTCGACAACCGCATCGGATCTGAAGCTGACGATCTGACAGAACCCGCGCCAGCCGATTTCGATCCTTTCGCGGACATGAAGACCCAAATGCTTGATGGCATTTTCATGTGGATGTTTCGGACCCGGGCACCAAGGCAAGCACTACGCCGACGCCCTGCCACTGCATTGCGTGATTTTTTCGCTCCCTCCCATTTTCTCATCTGCCGGTCGTCGCCCACCTCGAAGCGGAAATTCACGGCGACTTTCCTAGGAGGCAACAATGGCGTAAATCACAATCACAATGACCTGGGCACCTTCACAGTGCTCCTCGATGGCAAAGATATGATCTACGATCCCGGTCTTGAAGTTTACAGCATGCGCACGTTCAGTAAGCAGCGCTATGAAAGCCAACTGCTCAATTCCTACGGTCATCCCGTGCCTAGGATAGCAGGAAAACTGCAGGCGACCGGTCCTACCCACCAGGCTCCGACCCTGCTCACCGAATTTTCGAATGATACGGACCGCATGGTGCTTGATTTGCGCGGCGGCTATGATTGCCCCACGCTCCGCAAACTTGAGCGCGAGTTCATTTTCGACCGTAGAGGCCTCGGTTCTCTCACCATCACGGATTCCGTTGAATTCAGCGAACCCACGGAATTCGAGAGCGCACTGATCACCCCCGGTGAAGTCTCAGCATCAGGCACTACCCTGAATTTCAGTAACGGAAACAGCGCCATCACTGTCGATTTTTCCGACAGCACATCACCATTGGTAATCAGTCGCGACACGATCGACCAACTTCCCCATCCCACCCGGGTGGCGCTGGCGCCAAAGGAAAAAGTCTCCGCCATAACCATGCGACTAGTCATTCGACCGGTCTAATCGGTTTTTTATTACATCGAGAACGTTCCCAAGTTTTCACGTCTGCATAAGTTTGTAGATCAGCTGCAGCGGATGGACCAAGTGCCTCCGATGGGTGAACTGCACTTGAACCTATCTCCGCCCAGTGGAGTCCAAAATTCCCGCGCTTAGGATCAGCCTTTTGCGCAAGGTGCGATTGCACTGGCTTGCCAAACTGTAACGCGTGGGAGTTCTCCCCGCCAAAGAATTCCATAATGGTTACAGTCTCACTGATCAATTCGCTGTGCTTGAAATCAACCCTCAACATTACAAGCAGAAATAATGATCACAGGTTCAGAAGCCGGTAATTCAAACGCTTTGCTCTGTCATGATGAGTCTGCTTTTGTGCATTGCGCGGCAATAGACAGTAGCCAAGCTCCGCCGCTGTGAGTTCTTCCCCGCTTGTACCATCCGAACCTGCTATGCCCACCGCCGACCCTCGTAAAGCCGGACACCCCAAAGGTCTCAGCACCTTGTTTTTCACCGAGATGTGGGAGCGGTTCAGTTATTACGGGATGCGCGCTCTGCTCGTGCTGTTTATGACCACCGCCTCCGTTGAAGGGGGCATGGGCTTCAGTATCGAAAGATCTGCGCTGATTTATGGCTACTACACCATGGCCGTTTACATGCTCTCGGTCTTTGGCGGTTTCATCGCCGATAAGGTCATTGGTGCACGCCAATCGGTGTTGATTGGGGGAATCATCATCGCCTCCGGTCACTTCACCATGGCGCTAGCCTCAACGAGCACCTTCTACGCCGGTTTGATCCTGGTCGCGGTCGGCACGGGTCTCTTGAAGCCCAACATCAGCACCATGGTTGGCAGTCTCTACTCCGCTGATGATGAGCGCCGCGATGCCGGGTTTTCAATTTTCTACATGGGCATCAATATCGGTGCCTTCGCCGCCCCGTTACTCACCGGGTTCCTCGCCCAACATGCGTGGTTTCAAGAGTGGTTGGTAGCCCGTGGTTGGAATCCACATCACAGCTGGCACTGGGCCTTCGCCTTGGCGGGTATCGGCATGACGCTCGGCATTATCACCTACGTCCGCAATATGCGCAGTCTCGGTGATCTCGGCGCCGCCCCCGATCTGACCCCCGCCAAACGTAGGCTCAACCTCCTCAATTCATTTCTGTTTGTGGGTGCGCTCGGCGGCCTGGTGTGGGTAAGCAGCAAATTCCCCATCATCACGTGGGTTTTGGCCACAGCGATTTTTATCGCTGTAGTGGTCTACGCGATCCGGGGAGGCGTTGATGGTCGACGTGTCGCTGCAATCTTCGTGCTCTTCGCCGCCAATATTGTGTTTTTTGCCGTGTTCGAACAAACCGGTTCTTCCATCAACCTGTTTGCCCGCGACTACACGCAAAACACCGTCTTGGGCTTCAATTTCCCTTCGGCTTGGTATCAGTCGGTCAATTCCATTTTCGTCATTTTACTCGCACCAGCATTCGCATGGTTGTGGATCAAAATGGGCCACAAGCAGCCATCCAGTCCGATGAAATTCACGGTCGGACTCGGCTTCGTTGGTCTTTCGTTTGCCTTGATGGTGCCGGCGGCTCGTTTGGCCGATCAAGGTCTCGTCAGTCCGCTTTGGCTGGTTGGGCTGCTGTTTCTTCAGACCGTGGGTGAACTTTGCCTTAGCCCCGTCGGTTTGAGCACCGTCACCAAACTTGCTCCAGCCAAACTGGTCGGCGTGATGATGGGAGGTTGGTTTCTCGCCACCTCCATTGGCAACTTCCTCTCCGGCTATCTGGCCCGCACCTTCGCCAGTGGCACTGTCGACGGCGATCTCGCTGAATTTTTCCGGCATCAAGCGGTGTTTGTCTTTGGAGCCACGGCCGTGATGCTGCTGCTGGTGCCATTGGTCAAAAAACTGATGAGCGGAGTTCGGTGAAGCCAAGAGCGGTTGACTTATGAAAAGCTGGCTCATTCTTCTGGTCGCTGCGGGTTTTGAAATCGTCTGGGCGTTGGGGCTCAAATCAACTCATGGCTTCACTCGCTTGTGGCCGTCAATTGGTGTTATCGCCGCCATGGTTATCAGTATGTGGCTGCTCTCTTTGGCTACTCGTGAACTCCCGATTGGAACGGCTTATGCCGTGTGGACCGGCATCGGTGCCGTTGGAACCGCCATCGCGGGTGTCTTGTATTTCAACGAAAGTGCATCAGCGCTTCGTCTCCTCTGCATCGTGCTCATTATTGCCGGCGTCGCCGGACTGAAATTTTTAGCGAAATAAGAAACCCGCACTACTCAGTGCAGCGTCAACTCCCACTTGTGCGTTATGGTATCACGACCCACGAGGTTGGCCCGGTCGTAGCGCATGACCCAATTGCCGCCCCCTTCGGTTGGATTCCAAACTGGGATGGCATCGCCAAAATACTTCACCCTTACCGAACAATCCGACCACGTGAGCACGAGCACCGAATCTTCTGAAGTGATTTTTGCATCGGAGCCCAAAAGATGGAAAACATCACGCACTTCATCCCAATCCGCCGCGATTGGAACGGTCAAAGTTCGCTCCATCGACAGACGACCCTCGGGCGTCAGCGTTGATTTCATCCGAGGGACAGGCGGGGGATCAATTTTGGTTGATAACGCATTACCCAAGTAGGCGACCCATTTGGCGGTGGCCGGATGGGAGCGGACTATTTCACCTTCTTGCGTTGTCCAACGCCAAAATGCCCAATCACCAGCCGGACGCCACAAAGCCGCTGGAAATGTCTGCCAGGAAAGACCCCAAGTCTGGTGATCAACTCCAGCCATAATCGGATAATGTGACATTGCCCCGATCCGGATATTCGGTTTCACCACTGCGCGGGCGACTGCGTTATCACGACAAGGAATTTCCAACCACTCGGACATCGTCAGTTTCGGCGGTGCCATTTCCAGCCAGCCAGCCCGATGATACCAGGCACCATAGAGTCCGCCCAGATTACTCACCATCGAAATGCCTTGAAAATCGTCCTCCGGCGAAATTGGCCGGACATAATCACGATACGGCAAACACTCCGCTGATCCCGTAAAGGCATAACTGCGGATCACTGGCACGCGGGGGCCCTGCCCAAAGGCATCATTAATCGCCATCAAATTTTCGAAGAGACCCCGAAAGTCACTGCGTATCGCATCAGGCATCGCCTGACAAAAAAGCAGCACCGCAGACATCTCGTTGAGCAGCACCACCGAATAGACAGCACTCATGTGTTCACCCCAACCCCAATGCTCACGACGCCAGTAGTCGCACCACTCCTTTGTTTTGCGCAGCAATTCATCCGGGGGTCCGCAGCCGAGCACCTCGAAGGCCAACCAACTGCAAACCAAATCTCCCATATATTTGTTGGAATAAATGGGATCCACCACGTGAAGTTCCTGGCCAAACCACACCGCCAAATCAGCCACGATTTCACGGATCGCTACCCGCACCGGCCCTTCAAGTTTTTCGCCCTCGGCCAGATACAACATCATCAGCGCCATTCCGATAAAAAAAGCTGCATTGGTATCCACCGGTTCTTCCTCTTCCCAATACCAGCGCAGACACCCCTGGCGATTGCCCTTCTGCTGCACCTGCATCGCCCGGAACGAGCGCAGGGTGGTTAATGCCACTTGAGTGTCGAGTTCACCACGTTGGGCCAACAAACCAAGACGAGTCGCGCTATACACCCCATTATGCACGTGATCCTTCCTGGAAACAGGCGCCGTGTGTCCCGGGCCGGCCTGACGGCACAAACCAAGCTCATCATTCCATGATAATTCAGGCAGATTCATACGCGGCAATCGGTGCAGAGAAAAAATCTGAATCCAATCAGGAGGAGATCATGACTAGGATTCCGGAGTGAGTCTTATGCTCAATTCAGTCCAGCCAACACTGTTCACTTCCACTTCAGGCATCACCACTGTCCCATAACCCTTGCGGAAAACGACGAGGTAATATTTTCCCGCATCCAGCAGTCGTCTCGCCCGGCCAAACTGGGCATCACTGGAGCGACGATCCACGGTTTCGTTGTCGATGCGGGGCAACCAGACTTCCGCCGAAAGTGGTTTTTCGGTGTTCGCGTCTGTCACGCGAACGGACAATCCCGGTCCGGTCGCATGCGAGAGCAATGCCGCAATTCCGTTCAAGTTTTCCGCAATAATACCCGGAACTTCTCCCGGCGGGAAAAGGTGAGAACCTTTGCCGGTTTCGATAATCATATCGATGACTCCCCGTCGTCCATAGAACCAAGGATAGCTTTGACTCGAGGGACCCCCGGGAGCGATGGCATAGGACCCTTCGCCATCCATTCTTGTGATATGAGAGGCCACATCGGTGACGATGCGTTTTATAACTTTATCATCAGGAGCTGACATTTTTCCCCAGACCCACGGATAATAGATCACTTCACCTTGGCTGTGGTATGAAATCGAAAGTAGAAACTGTCGTTGATCAGCCAGAAAGCGCATCGCCCGGTTTTCGGCCTCTGAAAATGGATGAACTCCTCGATAGCTCGGTCCTACTGGATTGTTGCTTCCGCCCATGGCCCAATTGAAATCGTAGCCCCGATTAACATCCACTCCCTCCGGGTAAACCCCGGTAACCCCGTCAACGTTTACGTCGCGCGCATTTTTTCGCCAACGTGGATCATGGCCCGAAGTGACAATGTTATGCCCGTCCACATTTACAACGGGAACAAGGTAGATTTCCAATGTATCGAGCCAGTGGGTGACCTCTGCATCGGTGCCGTAACCGGCAATTAGTTTCTCCATCAGGGCGAGAACTATCTCTGCTCCCATGACCTCATCCGCATGATGACAACCGTCAAACAACAATGCCGGCCGATCAATAACCCGTTGCGCGTCATTGGAAATACGATAGGCAAAAATCGGTTGATTAAATTGTGTCGTCTCACCGATCTGGAATCGAGTCATCAACTCCGGATGATCCTTCATCAATTCTGCCGCCCGTGCCGTGATTTGAGTATAGGTGTGATAAACCGGATCCAGCTTTAAATCAGGACCATAAAGTGCACGGCGGTAGAGTTGCAGTGGATCTGCGCTCTGCATAAGAATCGTGGATTTAAAACCCTGCTCCATCAGCACCGCCAATTCATCCTGCGTCGCAAGGATCATCGCATTGTTGCGCACCAAACTCACGATCCGTGACCGATTATAATCATTATATGCCAAAGCGCCCTCTCCCGCCAATTCGGCCAATGGTATCCCACGAATCTCAAGCAGTAAATTTCGGATTGGCGGCGAAGCGGATTCGGCGCGGAACCCCGGCACGGCAAAGCCAATAAAAATCAGGAGAAATATTGGACGGCTCATCAATCGTAATTTTAACCTATGCTCTATTCAAAGCGCGCAATGGACTTGGAGTCGAAAATCGGCTTGGCCTTGTGGTTGGTCAACGCAGTCGCGTAAACAACCCCAAAGCAATCGCACCCATACCTAGATTTGGCAGCCAGGCCGCCAACATCGGATCAATCACTTGCTTGGTCGCAAAGGTGGTCGCGAGGTTCATGAGGATGTAATAGAGGAAAAACAAACCGATGGACTTCGATACCCCGACAGCCGGATTTACCCGCACGCCAGAAACGGCAAAAGGCACCGCCAGTGCGATAACAATTAATGGCCCGAAAGTATCGGCCAACAGACCAAAGTAGCGCACAGCATAGGGGAGACCTTTGGGATTTTCATCAGCGGCAAAAAAGTTGATCAAGCGGCGTAATTCAAATGCCGACAAATCAACGGCCTTGCGATCGATGAGCAACATGAGCCGCGGGTCCTCATTGTAATTCGGCACGAAGCGTTTAAAAAAAGGTCTGGGCTCCAACATTTCACCGGAACTGGGATCAAGGATCAGTTCCTGACCTTGACTGAATATCCAACCTTGATCTTTGGGATCATACCAAGCCTCGGCCGCAACAATTCGCCGTTGTTCACGCCGGTGCTCATCGAGTTCCGATACACTGACCCCGTAGGCTTTGCGGGTGAATTGGCTGTAACGGTTGAAAAACCACATGCGGCCGGAGGCCCGATTGTCGAAAGCCACACTGAAAACCACCCCGATGCGGTCTTCGGGAAGTGTTTTAGATTGATGACGAAAAGCCAGAGAATCGCGCAATGATCGGGATGTTTCCACCGACCACGGCACCACGGTGGAGTTAAGATACCAAGTCAGGCCACAAGCCAATATGCCGATGAACCAAACTGGCGCCGTGATGCGCAGGATACTAATTCCCGCCGCCTTTAGCACCACAAGTTCATTTGCTCGGTGCAGTTTTCCCAACACAAATAGCAGTGAAATCAACAGCGCAATCGGCAGCACAATGGCCAAAAAACTTGGCAAGGTGACAAAGAAATAGACCCAAAAGTCGACCCCGCGGGCGCCCAGATCGTTCAACGTCCGAAAATCGTCGTAGAGCACCTGTGCAAATAATAGACCCAGCATCGCGCCCACGACCAAGCCGAGGATTTTCAACCACTCACGCAGAAGATGACGATCATAGATGTTCAACGCAATTTGATGAAAGACGGCCGGCGCCGGTTGGCCAGACCCAAACCGCACAGAAGTAACAGATCAATCACATCTGACCAGCCAGGCAAATTCCGGTCTAGATTAACAAGCCAACTCTGCAGGTGAATTCTAGGACGATAAGTCATCGGACTCTTCACCAGTTGAAATACGAACGATGGTCCAACCAGTCATGCCATACAGTGCCGAAACCAATGGGTTGATCAAATTAAAGAACGTAAAGGGTAAATATGCGAAAGGAAAGACTCCCAAGGTTGCATACATATAGGCTCCGCAGGAATTCCATGGAATCAACGGCGAAGTCAATGTGCCGGCATCCTCCAAACATCGCGAAAGATTCTTGGGATGCAGCCCGGCTTTGAGGTATGCATTTCGATACATTCTACCCGGAACCACGATGGAAAGATATTGATCAGGGGCCACGATATTGGTGCCCAAGCATGTCGCCAGAGTTGCGATGATCAGACCGGGAGTGCCTCGTGCAAAATCGAGAATCGAGGTGGCAATCTTCTCCAACATACCACTCCGCTCCATCACCCCCCCAAAGCACATGGAACAGAGAATAATTCCGATAGTGCCATACATGCTGGCCATCCCGCCCCTTGAAAGCAGATCATCCACGGCCTTGATATCCGTCTGACCCACAAAACCGTTGTAGGCAATATGCAGAATTTCAGCCAACTGCACCTGCTGAAACAAGCTCGCAAACCCACCCCCAATGAACGTGCCAATGATCAAAGCCGGCAAGGCGGGCATTTTTATAATCACCAAGAAAATCACCATTCCCGGCGCAATCAGCAACCAGGGTGAAATGTTAAAATTCTGCCCCAAACCATTGATGATAATTTCAACACTCTCCATGTGGATATTTTCCGCACCATATCGCAGGCCAATTAGTAAATAGAGACCCAGGGCGATAACAAAACTGGGCAAGGTCGTATAGACCATGTGGCGCACATGTTCAAAAAGTTCCGAGCCAGCCACGGCCGAAGCCAAATTCGTGGTGTCCGACAAGGGCGACATTTTATCGCCAAAATACGCTCCGGAAATAATCGCCCCCGCCACCATCGGCAATGGTACCCCCAGCCCCGATCCGATGCCGATGAAGGCAATACCCACCGTGCCTGCCGTCGTCCATGAACTGCCTGTGGACAACGCGACAATCGCACAAATCACACAAGTGGCGAACAGGAACATTCCGGGTGAAAGCAACTTCAACCCGTATACGATCATGAGAGGCACAATCCCACTGGCGATCCAAGTTCCAATCAGCATTCCGACCACCAGCAGAATCAAAACTGCGGCCAGCGACAACCGGATGCCATCGAGAAAACTCGCTTCGATCTCAGGCCAACGCCAGCCGAGTCGCCAAGCCATAAGGGATGCAATCACCGAAGCCCCCACCAAAGGAATGTGCACGGGAATGGAAGCATGCAGGACGCCGCCAAAAAAAGGAATTGCGGCCAACCCATTCAGCAAGGTCGTGACCACTGGTATTACCGGTAGATCATCAATATTGATAACCGCGGCGGCTAAGAAAATGGTCAAGCCCAACACCGGAACCAGTGATTCAAAAAGAGAGGGAATTCGGGTGGTCCGGGATGAGGCTAGGTTCATACGACAAAGAGAATACAATGTCCGAAAACAGCGAAGTTGAATCAAACACGAAGACGTGACCGATTGTTCGACGCAAACCGAAAGAGACTGCGCTCCAATCCATTTATTTCAGTGAAAATAGAATTTAGCCAACTTGGGATTTGCCGCCAGAGGGATTCTCAGTCTTCATCACGCCCCATGGCTATTGTAAAAGAAGCTTGGAGTTCGCGTCTTGGCGTTATTCTGGCAGTGGCAGGCAGTGCAGTAGGATTGGGAAACTTCCTGCGTTTCCCAGGTCTCGCCGCGCAATATGGAGGTGGTGCATTTATGATTGCCTACTTCATCTCACTTTTGGTGATCGGTATTCCCATCTGTTGGGTGGAATGGACGCTCGGAAGGTTTGGCGGCAAAGCCGGATACCATTCAACTTCGGGAATCCTTAACGTCATCTTGTCGAAACCTTATGCAAAATACCTCGGGGTTATTGGTTTCGTCGTCCCGGTCTGCATCTACATGTATTACGTGTATATCGAAGCCTGGTGCCTCGGCTACGCGCTCAATTCCATGACGGGCAATCTTTCTAAGGAAGGCGTCGATTTCGGCGCCTTCTTCGGCAAATTCACCGGTGCCTCGTCTGATGGCGTAGCCCTCCACTTCGGTTTGGGCGATGTTGGCGTGTTCGTGCTCATCGTTTACGTATTGAATTTCTATTTTATCTACCGCGGTATTTCCCGAGGCATCGAAATGGTCTGCAAATATGCAATGCCTGCCCTGATCTTTATCGCCATTATAATTTTGGCCCGGGTGCTCACCCTTGGAACTCCAGATCCCCTTAAGCCCGATCAAAACATTATCGCCGGTCTCGGTTACTTGTGGAATCCGGGTGATATTGGCGTCGGCCTGCGCAACCCCCAACTCTGGCTCGCCGCTGCTGGACAGATCTTCTTTTCCCTTTCGGTGGGTTTTGGCGTAATCATTACCTACGCCAGTTACCTCCGCAGTCAGGACGATGTGGTGCTTAGTGGTTTGACCGCTTCTGCCGCCAATGAATTTTGCGAGGTAGGCCTTGGCGGCCTGATCACCGTTCCCGCCGCATTCATGTTTCTGGGTGCCGCAGGCATTGTCGGGCAAGGAACCTTTGGCCTCGGCTTCAATGTTCTGCCCGAAGTGTTCACCCACATGCCTGGAGGGCAAATCTTCGCCACGATATTCTTTTTCCTGCTGTTCCTCGCGGCCATCACCAGTTCACTATCGATGCTGCAACCCGGGATCGCCTTCCTTGAAGAGGGACTAAACATCAACCGCAAACAATCGGTCGCCCTGCTCGGTTTTGTCACTGGTATTGGCACTTTGTTTATATGGTATTTCTCGAAAGACCTCAAGGCGCTCGACACCATCGATTTCTGGGTCGGCACGGTGATGCTCTTTATTCAGGCCACCATTTTGGTGATCATCTTCGGCTGGGGGCTCGGTATCAAAAAAGGCTGGGCGGTCGCACACGAAGGAGCAGAAATGCGTATTCCTAACATCTACAAATTCATCATCAAATACGTCACTCCTGCGTTTCTCCTAATCATATTCAGTCTCTTTCTCATGCAGAATGTTTTCGGATGGAACTACTCCTTTAGTGATGCGAAATTCGAACCTACTGGGTATGTCAGGGATCTGATCGGTGCGGAAGGGGTCGAACCCAGTTACGTCGCACGTCTCAGTGTCGCGTGGATCATCATCATGACCATTTTCTCCCTGCTGCTGGTAAATATTGCGGGTGAAAATTGGGCCAAACGCAACCAACCAAACGTTTAAGGAGACTACTACTATGACTATTGGAGGCTGGATCAGCATGTTTCTTTCGGTCGGATTCGTCACGACCTTGTTCCTATACTGTATTATCCGGGTGTTACGTGGTCCCGGGACCACTCCCGATCATACGCTTGGGCATATCGAACCCGTGGACGAAAGTGAGTCCGATCAACGTTAACCATCACCGCCAATCAAGGCCGGATATTTGCAAACAATATCCGGCCTTGTTATTTTTAAGCCGATGAAAACCCATCGTCTATTTATCCTGATTGGTTTCCTTGTCCTTGGACTCGTTTCAGCCCGGGCTGAAAACTTTTATGAAGGCCTGTTGACCAAGGCCGAAGCCGAGGCCCCCAGCGAGGTGCAATTCCACATCATCAAGACCTATGGTCGCCTCTCGGAATTTATCGCCAAAGTGCGGGAAGTGGAAAAAATCTCTGGCTGGCAACAAATCCGGTTGAAAGGTGACGCTGCCTTTGCCGCGTGGGATAATTTAAGACAGGACTACGTATGGAATGGCGGGAAATTTGAAGTGCTTTTCGATATCGATGAGTCTCAAAAACTGAAACTAAATGCCGTCACCTTCAAGCACCAGACCAGCAAGGCCGATTGAACAAAATCGTTGGAATAAACGAGGCAAAGCGCTTAGTTACATGTAATGATCCAAGTCCCCGATACCTGGAAATTCGTTCACGTCACCGACATCCATATCGGCTCACCTGAATCATATCGTTTTCAGCCCGGATGGAATAATCAGTGGAGCACGGCAGCCAAACAAATCCAGGCCATAGCGCCCGAACTAATGTTGGTGGGAGGCGACCTCGCCCGTGATGGTAATACCGAGCCCCAGCAATTCGAGCATAGTATTCAGGTGCTTAATGCGGTCGGGGTGCCGTGGCACGTCATCCCGGGCAATATGGACACCGGGAACAAAATTACCGACCGGTCCAGTCTCCGCACCGATCGCGACGATATTGCGTGCAATGTCACCGAGGAGCTTCTCCAAACCTTTAAAGACAAAGTGGGAGCCTTCCCTTGGTCTTTTATTCACCACGATGTGCGGTTCAGCGGCTGCTACGAAATCATCAAGGACGCCGGCCTCCCTTCGGCCATTGAACTCGACCGGTTTCTAGCAGAGATCGGTCAACTGCCACCGTCTCATTTTCACGTGATGCTCAATCACTACCCACTGTTCATCGACGGCATCAATGAGGATCAGTACGACATAACTGATCCGGAAGAATACATGTCATGGTATTTCGGAGTGGATCCCGAGCCGCGTAAACGACTCATCGAAGCTTATCAAAAAGCCGGGGTCACCCATGTCTTGAGTGGCCACATCCATTGCCGGCGCCCACCTATTACAATCGATGGCATTACCTTCTGCTTCGGTGCTTCCACCGCTATGCCGCAGTTTGGTGATCACTGGCCAGACGGTGACGACACGCTCGGCTTCCAAACCTTTACCGTCACACCTGAAGCGATCGATTTCGAGTTCCATCCCTTGACCGAAGTTTCGACCCGCACCGATGGTTGGGGGCCCGGCGGGCACCCGAAGCCCGAAGCGCGGGCAAAGTAATTCTCCTATGGGGTCGCCGATTTTTTGAAACCTCGGCTTGATTTTCTGGCCAAGCGGTTAAACTGGCGGTTTCCACATACAAGAACCGTTGAAATATAATCTAGGATATGTCCAAAACCACACCACAGAAGTTCGAGTTCCAAGCTGAGATCAAGCAGCTGCTCGATATCGTCATCCACTCCCTTTACACTGAGAAGGAGATTTTCGTGCGCGAGCTCGTCTCCAATGCCTCCGATGCGCTGGAGAAGCTGCGGCACACGCAAATTACGGAGAAAGATATTCTCGACGACAGCCTTGAGCTCGAGGTCAACGTGACGACGGACGACAAGGCGAAAACCATCACGATTCAGGACTTTGGTATCGGTATGACGCGGGCAGAGTTAGTCGAAAACCTGGGCACCATCGCCCACTCCGGGTCCAAAGCTTTCCTTAAGTCACTCAGCGAAGGCGGGGCAAAAAACACCAACCTCATCGGTCAATTCGGCGTCGGTTTCTACTCCGCTTTCATGGTCGCTGAATCGGTCAAAGTATACTCCCGCTCTTGGAACAAAGCCGAACCCGGCCACGTGTGGACCAGTGATGGTTCCGGCAGTTACGAAATAGAGGAGAGTGAAGACGAACGGCGCGGCACCAAGGTCGTTATTAAGCTCAAGAAAGAATGTGGTGATTACGCGCAGGATTCGACCGTCAAAAGCATCCTCGAACGTTACAGCGCATTTGTCTCTTTCCCGATCAATCTCAACGCCAAGCGGGTCAACACCGTTCAGGCACTCTGGCTCCGCAACAAGAAGGAGATCAAGGACGAGGAATACACTGAATTTTATAAGTTCCAGTCCCATGCCTTTGATGACCCGCGTCTTCGCCTGCATTTCTCGGCCGACGCACCGCTCTCGATCAATGCCCTGCTTTTCGTCCCCAAGACCAACACCGAAAAGATGGGCTTCTCCCGTCTTGAACCCAGTGTGTCCCTCTATTGCCGCAAGGTGATGATCGATGCCAAACCCAAGGACCTGCTGCCCGAATGGCTGCGCTTCATCAAGGGTGTCGTCGATAGTGAGGATCTGCCGCTCAACATCTCGCGCGAGACGATGCAGGACAAGGCACTCATCGATAAACTGAACAAGGTCATCACCAAGCGTTTCCTCAAGTTCCTTGAGGATCAGGCCAAGAAACACGTTGATACCTACAACGAATTCTATGGGGAATTCGGCATCTTCCTCAAAGAGGGAGCCGCGATGGACTTTGCGCACAAGGACCAGATCGTAAAGCTGCTCCGCTTCGAGTCTTCCCTGACTGAAAAGGACAAGACCACTTCGCTCGAGGACTACGTCTCCCGCATGGGTGCGGAACAAAAGGAGATTTACTATCTGGTCGGTCCGAACCGTGCCTCGATAGAAAGTGGTCCGTATCTCGAAGGCTTCAAGGCCCGCAATCTCGAAGTGCTCTTTTGTTATGAGGCCGTCGACGAATATGTGATGAGCAACGTCCGTGAATTCGACGGTAAGAAGTTGACCGGCGCCGATCACTCCGATGTCAAACTGTCCAACCTCGACCAACCCGAAGGTGCGCTCAGTAAAGACGAAGTCGAAGCCCTCACCAAGTGGCTGAAGGAATCCCTCGGCGAACGGGTCAACGAAGTGAAGTCAAGTGACCGCTTGGTCGACTCACCTGCGCTTGCGCTCAATGCCGACCAATTCATGTCACCGCACATGCGTCGTATGATGAAGGCCATGAACAAGGGAGGCGAAGAGACACCTTTGAAGGTCAATCTGGAGATCAATCCCCGCGCAGCGTTGATGAAACGCGTCTATGATCTGCATACTGCCGAACCAGAAAAAGCGGGTATGATCGCTGGCCAAATCTTCGACAATGCCCTGATCAGCGCGGGCCTGCTCGAAGACGCTACCCCCATGGTCGCCCGATTGTATAAGCTGCTGGAGCAAGTCTGACGCAAAGCTTCCTTGTCCGCCGTAATCCAAAAAGGACAAAGTAGGATACAAGTTGCTTGAAACAGTATTATTTATATTCCATTATATATCAACCGGTTGGTATGTTAACCATACTTTTAAATTGAAGTATGGCTCTGATACCATACTTGTTGATTTGTTATGAAAATGACGATGCATATCGATGAGGATGTTCTCGACCGTGTGATGACGATAACCGGGGCCAAATCCAAGACCCAAGCCGTCGAAATCGCCCTCACCGAGATGGCACGGCGGCATAGGTTGAAAGAGCTGCTCAGCCAAGGGCTCGGGCTCACGCCTGATGAGCTGAAGGCAGAGTTTGCACCTACGGCGGCTGACTTGATCGACAGCCATGGTTTCAAAGTTGCCGAGCATAAGGCAGATTATGGCCAGCCTGATCCTGCCGGACAGTAGCTTCTACATCACCGCCACCCGCACTGGGCGCGATCCTTTCCTAGAGCTCAGTGCGAAGATGGATGTGTATGAATACGCGACCTGCGGCATGGTGCAGATCGAGGTTCTCCGCGGCCGGCGGGACCCCAATGTCTTGCGGCGTTTTCGGGATACCTTCGCGGTCATGATTTACATCGCCAGCAGCAATGCCATTTGGGAACGAGCCACCCAACTGGCCTGGGCCTTGGACCGCAAAGGTGTGGTCCTGCCCGCAACCGATCTTGTGATCGCCGCTTGCGCCCTGCAGGTCGGGGCCACCGTGCTGACGCTTGATGCGCATTTCAAGCAAGTGCCCGGATTGGACGTGATCGAAACTTTGGACTGATCGCGGGACTACGACCAAAGGGCGTCGCCAAATCAGGCAAAAGCAATTTTCCCTTGTCAGAAACGGCGCGGTGAGGTGCCCTCCTCGCCCTCTGTTTCCGGAAACGCGCCGGCGTCGGCTTTTTCGTCTCCGCCTATCCCCACACCGTCCATGAGCACCTACGTCTAC
The DNA here is from genome assembly GCA_002367815.1 of Opitutaceae bacterium UBA3033. Classification (GTDB taxonomy): domain Bacteria; phylum Verrucomicrobiota; class Verrucomicrobiia; order Opitutales; family Opitutaceae; genus Cephaloticoccus. The sequence continues at coordinate 23,649 of DFDG01000008.1, forward strand.
GGCATCGATTTTGGCACCAGTAATTCCTCAGTCACGATCTGGGATGTGGAGCAGCGTGCCCTCCTCCGCGACCCGACGATCAGAGACGTCGAATCATCATTCATGTATTTCCCCTACACCCTCTCAAAGGATCCACCGATCATTGGAGATGCCGCTAAACTGCGATACGTGCAGGACGAAATGCTCGGTCGGTTTTTCCAGGCCATCAAGACCATATTGCCCAACCGCACCTTCGAGCAGACCATCGTCAACAACGAGGTCTACATGCTGGAAGATTTGGTCGCATTCTTTCTCCGCTACTTGAAAGCCAAGGCGGACAACGTCACACGACAGGATGTGAAGCGTGTCGTCATGGGTCGCCCGGCAGTTTTCTCATCCGACGCCGAGGAAGACCAGCTTGCACAGGATCGCCTGCGCCGCGCAGCGGAGCTCGCCGGTTTCGAGGAAATCCATTTTCAATATGAACCGATCGCGGCAGCGTTCGCCTACGAATCTCGCATCAATCAACCCGAGCGCGTGCTCGTCGGTGACTTGGGCGGTGGCACTTCCGATTTTACAGTCGTGCAACTTGATCCAAAAAGACAGGGACTGACCGACCGCATCAATGACATCCTTGCAACCGGAGGGATTCCCGTGGCGGGCAACAAATACGATTCTGCTACTATGTGGCACAAACTCACGCCGCACTTTGGTCGCGGGGCTACCTACGAAAGTTGGGGCAAAAACCTTGAAGTCCCTTCCACCCTGTATCGACAGATTTGCCAGTGGGATCAAATCGTCTTTCTTCGCAATGCCAAATCACTCGACCTGATCTGGCGGCTCGCGCGGCTATCCAGTGATCCGGCCGCCTTTGATCGACTCGAAGCCCTGGTCACCAAGAACCAAGGCTTCGCCCTCTTCCAAGTTATCGAAAAAGCCAAGATTGCGCTGACCAACAAAGACCTGGCCACCATCCGGTTTACTCATCCCGATATTTTAATCGACGAGCTATACAATCTTGGCGAATTCAACACCAATACCGCCGACCTCACCGCACAGATCGTGAGCAAACTCGATTCGTTCATGCACGACGCCAAACTCGATCCGGCGGGTATCGAAACAGTCTTTCTCACCGGTGGCACTTCCATGATTCGCAGTCTGCGTCACAAATTCAGCCAGCGATTCGGAGCCGACCGCATTCGTGACGGCGGAGAGTTCACCAGTGTCGGCGATGGACTAGCCTTGAGCGCCCCGCTCTTATTCCCGGAACTACACGGTTAAGGCTCACCAGTAAGACTCTTCCACAGCTTCTCTAGTTCGACAATCCGGGGCTCGATCTGTTTACGCACGGCTCGGCGATTAATCTCCCAAGCAAACCAAAATAAACACGCGTTGAACGTCCAGAAAACGGCGGTGAATATCGGGTCATGTGAAATGTCCCAAGGCGGACGACAGTGGCGAATGATGGCGCCAAGGGTGATCATCGCCACAGCAATAGGCCCCAGATACCATTTCCACATACTGAGGAGTAACCGGCGCTGATGGTGCAACTCTGACAGATATGCCTCAACCCTTGTAAGCAATGGCGCATCTTCACTTATTCTATAATTGTGACCAACCACTTCGCCAGAGGTCCGGCACGCTTGGCATCGTTGCTCCTATTAATGTAATCCCGCAGATATAATTTGTTTAACTCACCAATTCTCATCATGTCCCCAAACACCTGCTACACCCTGAGCGATGCCCAAATCAAATCCTACCATGACGACGGCTTCAACGTGGTTGAGGAATTGTTTTCTCCCGCCGAGGTCGAATCACTGCGTGCCGCCGAATCTTCCCCCGAAATTCAAACCCTACTGGCAGAGAGTGGCATCAAACACAAAACGGTGCACTTACTTGAGCTCACCTGTCGGCATCCTACCTTTCACGCCTTGGCAAGTGATCCTCGTATTACCTCGTGCCTCAAATCGCTTCTGGGGCCGGATGTTCAGTTGCAGCACTCAAAGCTCGCCACCAAGTCAGTCACCAAGGGCACAGGGGCGTTCGGCTGGCATTAGGATCTGATGTTTTACCCACATACCAACACTTCGTTACTTTCGGTTTTCGTATATCTTGACGATGCCACTCCTGAAAACGGTTGTATGTCGATGGTGCGCGGCAGTCATCGTTTGGGTCCACTCAACCACCTTGACGCGGACGGGCACTTTGATGGCAACTGTCGCGAAACCCAGCATTGGCAGGATACATAGGAAAACCTCGTCCCCATCACACCCAAGGCCGGTTCGATCAGTATTCATCACTGTCTGACTCTGCACGGTTCCCCGGCCAATCTTTCCGGACGTCCGCGCCGCGGGGTGGTCTTTTCTTACCGCGCCGATGACGCCCTACAACTCGGCGACACCATTTTCCGGGATACAGGTTTGGTCGTATGTGGACAACGCCGTGGCATTGTTCGTTGCGAGACCGGAAGCTGGCTCCTACCCCATAGAACCAGTCACAACTATGGCAGCGCTCACCATCAAGTCGGCGAATGGGCCCAAGCACTAAACGTAAAAGTCGGAGTTTGAATTAACCCGGTAATAGCCACCGGTTCGGACAGATCATTAGGCGCAACCATGGTGACATCCTGACCTCGTTTCAACTTACCGCGCACTGCCTGGAAGATTGTCACAATTTAATGACGAACCAATATTAACTGGCGAAGTTGGTCTCCCGGCGTAGTCTTATAGGTTCGCCCCATGGCCAAACGTTTATCAAAGCCCCGCGCCCCCAAAGTATCCAAAAAAAACCAGGAACCAACCCTGTCGCGCACCGCCTATTTCAATCGGGAACTCTCGTGGCTGGCCTTCAACCGGCGGGTATTGGAACAAGCTCAAAACGATCGCCACCCCTTGTTGGAACGCGTGCGCTTTCTCGCCATTGTTTGCTCAAATCTTGATGAATTTTTTGAAATTCGCGTGGCGGGGCTGATCCAACAAGTGGATTCCGGAGTCACCGAATCCAGCATGGACGGACTGAGCGCCAGAGAGCAATTACGACGCATCCATTCTGTTGTGGTATCCCTAGTTGAAGATCAGTTCCAGTGTTGGCAAAAGCAACTCGTGCCGGCCTTGGCCGCAGAGAATATCCTGATTCGTTCCGCCAAGGACCTGACCCCCGCTGAACTCACATGGGTTACAACATATTTTCGTGAGCAAGTCTACCCGGTGCTGACCCCTCTGGCCCTGGACCAATCCCATCCTTTTCCCCAACTCGGCAACAAGACGCTCAATGTCGCGGTCTCGCTCGACAATCCTGATACCACGGAGAATGAAAAACTCGTGGCCATAATACCGGTGCCCCGGATTCTCCAACGATTGGTCGCCATCGCCCCGGCCAAGTCGGGCCCTCAACGATATTTATTTCTCAGCGATATTATCAAACTCTGCGCAGGTGAGCTTTTCAGTGGTTACAAAATAAACGGCGCGTATTCTTTCCGCGTCACGCGCAACAGCGATCTCTACATCGACGAGGAGGAAGCGGAAAATCTCTTGATGAAAATCGAGGAAGAGTTGCGGAATCTACGCCGCGGGGCAGCCGTCCGACTCGAAATCGATGCCGAGGTGCATGACCATATTTTTGAAACTCTCTGTGATCATCTCGAACTGTCGCAGGAATATGTTTTCCGGCTCAAGGGCCCCATCAATCTCCTGCGGCTGAACAGTCTCGCGGATCTCGATCGGCCCGATCTCAAGTATCCGCAATTTACCCCCGTCAACACCTCAGCTCTGCGCGATCCGAGTCACATTTTTAATTCGATTCGGCGCAAGGATGTGGTCCTGCATCACCCCTATGATGCGTTTACACCGGTCATTGACTTCGTGGAGCAAGCAGCGCGCGACCCCAAAGTCTTTGCCATCAAACAAACGCTTTATCGCACCAGTGGTGATTCGCCCATCGTGCAGGCTTTGATGGAAGCCTCTCGCAACGGCAAGCAAGTGACCGCGCTCATCGAATTGAGAGCACGTTTCGATGAGGCCAACAACATCCAATGGGCCCGGCAACTGGAGGAAGCAGGAGTTCATGTTGTTTACGGCCTCCTCGGTCATAAGACCCACTGCAAACTCTGCCTCGTCGTGCGCTTGGAAGGCAATCGCATGCGTCATTACGCACATCTGGGCACCGGCAACTACAATCCCCGCACCGCCCGCCTTTATACCGATTTAAGCTGTTTCACCTGTCGGACAAAAATCACCAGCGATGTCGCTAATGTGTTCAATACCCTCACGGGGTTTGGCCGTGAACCGAAGTTCAAGCACCTGCTGGTCGCGCCGTTCACTCTGCATAAACGCATCAACCAATTGATTGCCCGCGAAGCCCGCAACGCCGCTGCCGGCAAGCCAGCAAAGATCATCGTAAAAATGAATTCGTTGGTGGACAAGGTCACCATTGACAGTCTCTACGCTGCTTCTCAAGCCGGGGTTAAGATCAACCTGATCGTGCGCGGCATTTGCTGCTTGGTGCCGGGGATCAAAGGGTTGAGTGAAAACATACGCGTGCGAAGTATTGTCGGTCGTTTTCTGGAGCATGCCCGCATTTTCTATTTCGAAAACAGCACCGGTAAGAGACCACTCATTTATGCCGGTAGTGCCGACTGGATGTCGCGCAATTTCATCCGACGCATTGAGGTACTCTTTCCCATTGAAGATCCCGACGCCCGACGTTGGATCATCAAGGAGCTCCTACCCACTGAACGAAAAGACAATGAAAACACGCGGGTGCTCCACGCCAACGGAGCTTACCTGCCGCCGCCTCGGCGCAGCGATGAACCCTCTTTTTCCTCCCACGCATATTTCATCGCCAGTGCCTACCAACGTGCGGTGGATCATGGGCAGACCGTTAACACTGAATCCCTAGCTACTTCCACAGCCATGAACGTGGATCAAGTCAGCCCATAACGAAAAGCACGACGGATAATGCTCGAACCGGACAAATACTCCCCCCACAGGTTTACAAGGCTGGGTCGATCCAGAATTGCTGTAGATATGCGATGCTACTTATCGCGTAAGTGAAGACACTGCGCTTGTGTTGTTGACGTTCTGTCCTGTCATTATGACATTCGACCCAACACCACTCCTCTTTCCATACAATATTTTTCGGTTGATCCCCCTGGTCGCCGATTCACCCAGATCGTTTCCTTATGCGGGATTATTTTATCCGCCGTTTCTTACTGATACCCCCCACGCTCCTCGGGATCACCCTGATCGTATTTTTGATCACCCGGGTGGTGCCCGGAGGTCCCTTGGAACGGGCGATTATGGAGATGCAAACGGCGGACATGGCTTCCGGGCGCGGTTCCAGTGGTCCCGGAGGAGGACATGGGATGGCAATTTCCGACGCCCAACTGCAAGAGCTGAAGGCCTATTACGGTTTCGATAAACCCGTCTTGGTCAGCTACGGTCTCTGGTTGGGCAAGGTTGTACGAGGTGATCTTGGTCAATCCTATCGTTACAACGAACCAGTCTGGGATATCATCAAGTCGCGGTTCCCCGTTTCCCTGTTTTACGGGCTTATCACGCTGTTTATCACCTATACCATTTCCATTCCTCTCGGGGTGGTGAAAGCCATCCGACATCGATCCCTGACGGACAACGTCACCTCGATCTTCATCTTCATGGGTTATGCCGTACCCGGCTATGTGCTCGGAGCGTTGTTACTCCTTTTCTTTGCGGCCCGCCTTGAGTGGTTTCCGATGGGTGGCTTTACCAGTTACGATTTCGACGACCTGACTTTGGGTGGCAAAATATTCGACCTCCTCAAGCACGCCACGTTGCCCTTGATGTGCTATTTGGTGGGCAGTTTTGCGGTAACCACTTTGCTGATGAAAAACCACCTCATGGATAACTTGGCAGCCGACTACATCCGCACCGCCATCGCCAAAGGGGTTTCCTTTAAACAGGCCGTGCTCAAGCATGCCTTACGCAACTCACTTATCCCCATCGCCACCACCTTTGGTCAGAATATCACTTTGCTAGTCACAGGCTCATTTCTGATCGAGACCATATTTGATATCAACGGATTTGGTTTGCTGGGATTATCCTCAATTTTCGACCGCGATTATCCCGTGGTGATGGGCATTATCTTCATCGCAAGTCTCCTCCTTTTGATCGGCAACATCATTTCCGACGCCTTGGTCGCCATGATCGATCCCCGTATTCGTTTCCGCTAAGCTTAAGATGGCCCTGAATCCGTTAACTCTCAGAAAACTCCGCCGCTTCCGCTCCATCAAGCGCGGCTATTATTCATTTCTTATTTTGGTCGGCCTGATCCTGGTCTCCCTCTTGGGTGAACTTTTAGTCAACAACCGAGCCCTCGTAGTGCGTTATGAAGGCCATTGGTATTTCCCCACCTATGGCGCAAATCTGCCGGGCAACACCTTCGACCTCGGCTACAGCTACGACACCAACTATCGCGATCTGCAGGCCAAGTTTCGCGAGGAAAACAACGACAACTGGCTGGTCATGTCACCGGTGGCCTATGGACCAAATGAAAACATTCCTTATGAGGATGTTTTCAAACCGGCCCCGCCCTCCTGGATGAATGGCCCGGCCGGACATTGGCTCGGCACCGACACCACCGGGCGCGATATTTTTGCCCGTCTTTTCTATGGATTTCGCATCGCGATCTTTTTCTCCCTCGCGTTCATGGTGCTCACCTACCTGGTGGGCATCACCATTGGTTGTCTCATGGGCTACTATGGCGGGGTGTTTGACCTGATCGTGCAACGCCTGATCGAAGTGTGGTCGAACATCCCCTTCCTCTACATGGTGATCATCCTGTTTTCGGTGATTCCTTCGACCTTCAGTATCCCGGCCCGAATCGGCCTGCTCCTGTTGGTCATGGTGCTGTTCTCGTGGACTTCGATGACCTATTACATGCGGACCGCAACGTATCGGGAAAAGGCCCGCGACTACACCGCCGCCGCTACGGTGATGGGCGCCGGTCCCGGCCGGATTATTTTCCATCACATCCTACCCAACACCATTTCCACCATCGTCACCTTCATGCCCTTCACGGTGGTATCCGCCATCACGGCCATCACGGCACTGGATTTCCTTGGTTTCGGCCTGCCCCCACCCACGCCCAGCATGGGTGAGTTGCTCAAACAGGGCACCCAGACCCTGACGACAGCCCCGTGGATCGTGTCCAGTGCCTTTGCCGCCCTCGTTTTCATTCTGATCCTCGTCACCTTCATCGGTGAAGCCGTGCGCGAGGCCTTCGATCCCAAAAAATTCACCACTTATCAATAAAACTATGCACCACCTGAAATCAACCCAAGCGATACTCGCTATTACCCTCGGTGCGGGTCTGCTCCTGTTGAGCGCCTGCGGTAAAAAGGAAACCAGCGACGGCACGCCAAAACATGACGCCCGTGACGATGCCAAGGCTTTCTACGCCGCGCATCCTGAATTCTTCCACCAGAAGACTTTGGCCGACATCCCTACCGATTTGAAATGGGATGATGGCATGGATTTGCCGGACCTGGGCTCTCCCGAAGCCAAAAAGGGAGGCATGATGAGTTTTTGGGTGCAAGATTTCCCCCGGACTTTGCGCACGGTCGGTCCCGACTCCAATGGCAGTTTCCGCCCCTGGATTCTCGACGACAACGCGATCCCCTACGCCACGCGTCACCCCAATGACACCAGCTTGACTCAAGAAGGCTTCCGACATTATCCCGGCATCGCCGACCGGTGGGCCCTCGATAAAGCCAATAAAACCGTATACGTGCACATCAACCCTGCCGCCAAGTGGAATGATGGGGTGCCCATCACCGTGGACGATGTGTTCTTCAATTTTTTCTTTTACCGCAGCACCAATATCAAGGCGCCTTGGTATAACAATTTCTACAGCACCAAATACGCTGGGGTGACCCGTTTCGACGAAAACACTTTCGCCCTGCACTTTCCAGAACTGCGTCCGGACATTTATTCACTGGCGCTGGGCACCACTCCGGTGCCTTCGCATTATTACACGGAGTTCGGGGAGGACTTTCCCGAACGCTACCAGTGGAAGTTTGCCCCCTCCACTGGACCCTACACGGTGCGCCCCGAGGATATCGACAAGGGTCGCTCCATCACCCTTACCCGGGTGAAGGATTGGTGGGCCAAGGACCAGAAGTATTACAGTCATCGTTTCAATCCCGATCGCATCCGTCTTTCCGTGATTCGCGATACGGCGAAAGCCTTCGAATCGTTCCGCAAGGGTGATATCGATTGGTTCAGTCTTTCCCTGGCCGAATACTGGTATGACAAACTGCCGGACAGCGCCGATGAGGTGAAAAATGGTTACATCCAGAAGATCAAATTCTTCAACGACGTCCCCCGGCCCACCTACGGTTTGTGGATGAACGAGAGTATCCCGCTGCTTAACAATCGGGATATCCGCGTCGGTCTGCAATACGCCATGAACTGGGAACTGGTGATCGAGAAATTCTCCCGCCGTGATTGGACCCGCATGCAAACCTCGGCCGATGGCTACGGTGAATTCACCCATCCCACCCTGCGTTCGCGGACTTACTCGATTGAAAATGCCATGGCGAGTTTTGCCAAGGCTGGCTTCACCCAACGGGGACCGGATGGTATCCTGACCAATAAAGATGGCACCCGCCTCTCCTTCCAAGTCAGCACCGGCTACGAAAACCTGAAGGATGTGCTCACCATCTTGCGGGAGGAAGCACTGAAAGCGGGCGTGGATCTTCGGGTTGAAGTGCTCGACAGCACCGCCGCCTGGAAGAAGGTCCAGGAGAAGAAGCATGAGATTCAGTTCTCCGCTTTCAACGTCGGCCCGGAAATGTTTCCTCGCTATTGGGAAACTTATCATTCGGCCAATGCTTACGACAAAGCCTTCCTTGATGATGGTTCGGTCAATCCAGATCGGGTGCCCAAAACCCAAACCAACAACCTTCAGGTCATCGCCTATCCGGAACTCGATCGCATGATCGAGACCTATGACAAATCGGAAAGCTTGGAGGAAATGAAGCAACTGGCCTTCAAGATGGAGGAGTTCATGGATGAGGATGCCTCGTTCTCCCCCGGATTCAACATCCCGTTCATCCGCACCGGCGCTTGGCGCTGGTTGCGCATGCCGGAGGACGGTAACGTCAAGATCGCCACCTCCTTCAGTGAACATTCTCTCTATTGGATTGATGAGGATGTAAAAAATGAAACGAAGGCCGCAATGAAAGAAAGCAAAGCTTTGTCGCCCATGATCAAGGTCTACGATCAATACAAACTGGACTAAAACCGCAGTGCCTGATTCTCCGACCGCCATTCCCACTACACCAGTTCCTGTGCTGGAGGTGCGTGACCTTGTCACCACCTTCGATACGGATTCTGACACCCTGACTGCCGTCGATGGCGTCAGCTTTCAACTGCACAAGGGGCGCACCCTTGGCATCGTCGGTGAATCCGGTTGCGGTAAAAGTGTGACCGCATTTTCCATCATGCGCCTCTTGCCCCAGCCCATGGGCAAGATTGCTGGCGGCCAAGTGCTCTTCGAAGGCAAGGATCTCGTCAAACTGCGGCCCGAGGAAATGCTCAAAGTTCGGGGGGATCGAATGGGGATGATCTTCCAGGAACCCATGACGGCTCTCAATCCCGTCCACACGGTGGGACGCCAGTTGAGCGAGGTATTCCTGTTGCACCGCACCAAAGACAAAAGAGCCGCCCTCCAGATGTCGGTGGATATTTTGAACAAAGTCGGCATCCCTTCACCGGAAGTCCGGGTAGGCGAATATCCACACCAACTCTCCGGTGGCATGCGCCAACGGGTGGTGATTGCCATGGCCCTCGCTTGTAAACCCGCTGTCGTCATCGCGGATGAACCGACCACGGCCCTTGATGTCACCATTCAAGCGCAAATCCTCGAGCTCATGAAGAGTCTCCAAAAGGAAATGGGCATGGCCATCATGCTCATTACGCATGACCTCGGCGTAATAGCTGAAATGTGTGACGACGTTGTAGTCATGTATGCGGGCCGTGTCGCTGAGACCGGACCCGTCGCTAAAATCTTTGCTTCGCCCAGCCATCCCTACACGCGAGGGTTGCTCGCTTCCATTCCTCGTCTCGAACACGAGCGGAAAACCCGTCTCGAAACCATCGATGGTATGGTGCCCAGCCTGGCCGATATGCCCGTGGGCTGCCGTTATCAAAACCGTTGCCCTTACCGCACCGAAATCTGCGCGCAACACCCCAATAACGAGCTGGTAGGCCCCGACCATCAAGTCGCCTGCCATCGCTGGCGTGATCTGCCCCCTTATAAAGCATGAGTTCACCTACTGCCAACTCAGCCACCCCTCTGCTCGAAATCCGGGATTTGCACATGCACTTCCCGGTCCGTGAAGGCGTGCTGATGCGGGCCAAGAAAAGCTGCCGCGCCGTCGACGGGGTCAATCTGTCAATCGCACCGGGCGAAACCCTCGGGCTCGTCGGTGAATCCGGTTGCGGCAAATCCACTTTGGGCCGGTCTATTGTCCGGTTATACAAGCCCACCGCGGGGCAAATACTCTTCGAAGGTTATGATCTGGCCAAGTCCCACGGCGCCGATCTGAAGGCGCATCGGCGTCAGCTGCAGATGATTTTTCAGGATCCGGTTGATTCACTCAACTCCCGACACACGGTCGGTGACATCATTGCGGAGCCTTTTGTTATCCATAACATGGGTGATGATGCTTGGCGCAAAACCCGCGTCCAGGAGCTTCTCGCCAAAGTGGGTCTACCAGCCAATGCTTATGAGCGCTTTCCTTTCGAATTTTCCGGCGGTCAGCGTCAACGCATCGGCATCGCGCGGGCCATCGCCCTCGAACCCAAGCTGATTGTTTGCGACGAACCGGTCAGTGCCCTCGACGTTTCGATTCAGAGTCAGGTGCTCAACCTCATGCTCGATCTGCAACGCGACATGAAGCTCAGCTACCTGTTCATCGCGCACAATCTGGCCGTGGTTAAACATGTCTCGGACCGCATCGCGATCATGTATCTGGGTCGCATCGTCGAACTCGCCGATGCCGATACCATATATCAAGCGCCCAAGCATCCCTACACGCGCGCCTTGATCTCGGCGATTCCCACGCCCGACCCGAGCAAAAAGAAGCAACGCATCGTGCTCCAAGGTGATGTTCCCTCTCCCATCGATCCACCGAGTGGTTGCCCCTTCCATCCGCGTTGCCCCCATGCCACCGATCGTTGCAAAGCCGAGATGCCCTTGCTGCGCACCGCGGGAGATGCCGGCCAGCAAGTTGCCTGTCACTACGATTTGTAATTTTTGCCCGCAGTCTGTCTGTAACCATGAGTTACAATATCTATTTTGATAAAACCGATCACGCCGGTATCCGCCTGGCCCTTGATACCTATGGCTATTGCGTGGTTAGCAAAGTTATTGGCCTCGATCGGGTGCAGCAATTCAAGGATGAGATAGATCGTCTGCTCGATCCCGATCGCAGTCTGCCCCTCGCCAGTTCTAAATATCACCTGGCCTTTGCCGAGGAATGCACGGCGATGTGGGATATGGTGGATGACGCTGATTACATGAATCTCCGCTATGCCCTGAACGGGGACCGCAATATTTGCCTGCACCGTTCCGCGGCAATTCTGCGCACAGCTGGCGAACCCATGGGCGGTTGGCACTCCGATCATTGCGGGCGGGTCAAGGGGCCAAAAACCCACGCCAATGATTTTCTTAACGTTTACACTTTCGAAAGTGGAGCCTGGTTTTATCTCAATGGCAGCCATCCCGATCGCAGTGGCATTGCCGTGCTGGAAAATTCCCACACCGAAGATTGGACTCCTCCCGATGGGTTCCACTTGGATGAGGAACGCCGCTACATCTTTCGCGATGATTTGGGCGAATCCAAAGGCTCCTACAGCCAGCTCGATATTCCCGGTGCCGTGCCCGTGGTCAGCGACCCGGGAGACATGATTCTGTTTTCTGCGTTAACTTATCACGTAAATATGGCCACCAATGAGCGCCGCTATACCTGCGCCGCGGCATTTCGACCCAAATCAATCAAGGTCGATGTGCCATGGGCGTTGCCCGAATCGGCCCGGAATATGATCAATCGACTCCCTGCCCGCTATCTTCCCTTCACGGAAGGTTACACTGGCATCGACCCCAACTGGAAACCATAGGGCGAATCATGTCCTTTGCGCGACGCGGCGCCAACTGTCCACGTTTCAAACGACATCCTGTTTCTCATCCAACATGATCGGCATCGTCATCTTTGGCCTCATCACGACCGGTCTGGGTCTCTGGATGATATTGAAACCCAAAGTATGGTTGGACCTGTCCGTGCGCTATTGCCGGTTACCTTACATGCATCCTTTGGAAATCCTGCTCCGTCTCGGTTTCGGATTCATTTTTGTCATCTTCTCCGCCGAAACCAGATATCCCACCATCATATTGTATGCGGGTTACCTGCTCATTGCGGTTGGCATCGGCCTGGCTTTTCTGCGCCCCTCTTATCATTCGTCACATTGGTATCACCATGATTCAACGCATTGGGCCATGGTTCAGGTTCACCGGGTTGGTGGCCTTGTCCATCGGACTATTTCTGATCTACGCCGCAATCTGAGCGCGGCCTGCGACCTTCGTTCCGTCGATCCCGGGTCCTTAATCCCCTCCATTTGTCATCTTCCAGATCTGGCCGCGCCATGCGGAGCTCGCTAGAGCGAAGGCTGGCGGAGAGGGAGGGATTCGAACCCCCGTTACCCTTGCGGGCAAACCTGATTTCGAGTCAGGCGCGTTCGACCACTCTGCCACCTCTCCGTTCAGGAAGGGCGAAGGTAGGCTGGGACTTGAAAAACGGAAGCAGAAAATCAGCGACTCGATGCAAACGGCCTAATTCACTCTCAAAAAGTAGGCCTTTGATCGCGGGGACTTAGAATTCCTCTGTATGCTCCAGCCCGCCAGTGATCTTGCTCATATACATCAACGCTCTCAAGTATACGTATAACTGCTTGCCGTTTTCCTCACCATCGTAAGAAAATCTCAGGTGGGCATCCACCCCGGCAGTCCTCAGATCGTAATCATCATTGCCGCCAAAAACCGCCGCGTAAGCCCGCTTCGAGCAAAATTTATATTTGGCGTGTGGTTTTATTACGATGCGGAAATCACGTCCGGTTCCGCCTCCATTTGGCACCATCTCCTCTGATTTATAAGTCCCCGACCGTTGCCACATCAAGTCACTGATGTTTAGTTCCATCATATCGGTCCATTCCTGGGAAATCTCACTGGTTACCGGACTCTTATAATAACCGGCCTGGTAAATCCTGATGGTGTTGATCGCTCCCTCCTTGATCCGCATGTAGGAGCTTTTGAAAAAACCATTACCCAACGGAATATGGTGATTGGTGCATAATTTGTAATTCGTCCGCAGCCAGTCCAACGTCATTTCTTCGGATTGAGCACCAGCCGAAGTCGAAATCAGTAATGCCAGAATGTAAGGCAGTAGTCTCATATTCCAAACGTAGTGAATCCAAGGAGTAGACAGCGCTGCCGCATCGATCTCAGATTTACGTGCCAGAATGACAGATTCATCGGTGGGGATGAATGAAATTCGCCACGGGTAGAAGACTTTGAATTCATCTGAGAAAATAATTGCACCACAATGCGATCCCACGAATGAACCGCAGCGAAAAAAGGCTGTAAACAACGATAAACACAGCAAGAGTTTTCATGATCGCCGCCCCAACGCACCGGGAATGCCAATCGGCATCATTCAGGTATTTTGATCCTCGTCATCCGCCAAAGGTCTTTGATTGACCGGCAGATGCTGGGTTAGAAAGAAATAGTAGCACATCAGCCACCAACTGCGGGAAAAGCGGTAAAACAGGGCGGGGAAAACGATCGCCCCAATCCCCGCCAACACCATGGCAAACCGGTGGCCGATGACATGGTAAAAGGCCAGCAGCATGACCGGAGTAAGAAAACCCACCAGGGTCACCCCATAATTGAGCGATAGCGAGCCGAGGAAGAAACCCTCATCCCGCTCGATTTTCAAACCGCATTGCGGGCATTCCTTGTTGGTTTGAAAGAACGTGCCGGCTCGAAACAGGGTGTGTCCGCCACAATTCGGGCAGCAATTGGTCAGACCACGGACGATTATGCGGGCACGGGTTACTTTCATAAATAAAAACGCTCCACTCTAAAGAGCGGAGCGTTGAAAAAATCGCAACTGTGTAGGTGCCTCAGGCACCCAATTGGTAACGCACAAAGCGGCGGACCTGGATGTTCTCGCCAATCTTCGTGATGCGCTGGGTGATCATGTCCTTGATGATAAGCTCAGGCTGTTTCACGAAGGGTTGGTCGAGCAGAGCCACGGTTGAATAATATTTCTCAAGTTTACCTTCGACTATCTTCTGCACCGCCGCCGGTGGTTTACCGGCCACTTGAGCCATCGCAATCTCCCGCTCGGCCGCAATGTCGGCTTCAGGTATTTCCTCGCGGGAAACAACCTTGGGACTGGCGGCCGCGATTTGCAGACACAGGTCCTTGACGAATGCCTTGAACTCATCGTTGCGCGCCACGAAGTCGGTCTCGCAGTTGACCTCGATCAACACGCCAACTTTGCCGCCCAAATGGATGTAGCTCTCGATGAGTCCTTCCTTCGTGTCACGATCAGCCTTCTTGGCGGCGGATGCAGCTCCTTTTTTGCGAAGGATCGTGTTCGCTTCGTCTACATTGCCATTGGCTTCTGTCAGGGCCTTCTTGCAGTCAAGCAACCCAGCGCCAGTGGCGACGCGCAGCTCGTTGACCATCTTTGCTGTAATAGTAATACTCATTTTTCGTTTAAGAATCGGTCGGTTACTCTGCCTTTACGGGAGCCTTCTTGGCCCGCACCAGTGTCTTCTTTGTCACCGGTGCAGCATCAGTATCGACCTCGTCCATATCGTCGGCGATGTCCGCATCGACTGCAGGGGCTACTTCGGAAGTATCAATCCCAGCCGCGGCAGCAACTGCGGCGGTAGCACTGTGGAGATCTGCCGCCCCACGGGCAGCACGACGGGTGTCGCGTTGATTCAACCCACTTTGCACCGCCTCAAGAATTGTCTCCACGATGATTCGAATGGATTTCACGGCATCGTCATTGCCGGGGATGGCATGGGTTAGATTTGCCGGATCCGAATTGGTGTCCACCAAACCGATGGTGGGGATACCAGTGCGCGCGGCTTCAGCCACAGCAATCTTTTCATGATTCACATCAATGATGAACATGGCCGATGGCATGCCATTCATGTCCATGATACCGTTAAAATTGCGCTGCATGCGGCCCATCTCACGCTTGATGGCGGCCTGCTCCTTGGAGGAAAATTTGGTCAACTCGCCGTCGGTATCCATCTTCTGGTAATTCTTATACTTCGCGATGGACTTCTTAACGGTCTCGTAATTGGTGAGGGTGCCGCCGAGCCAACGGTCGACGCAGCAAGGCATGTTGACCGAGGATGCGGCCTCACGGATAATTTCCTGCGCCTGCTTCTTGGTGCCGACAAAGAGAATGTTACCCCCATTGGCGACGGTATCCTCAACAAACGCGTAAGCTTTTTTTAGGGCCTCGAAGGTTTTGCCGAGGTCTATGATTGAAATGCCTTGGCGATGGTCGAAAACGAATGGTTTCGAGCGTGGATTCCAACGTTTGGTCTGGTGCCCGAAATGCACTCCGGCATCGAGCAGGTCTTTAGGTGTGAGGTTCATTTGATCTGTGTATCTTTGCGATTACCCAGGTCGGCCAGTGGGCCGCCTTGCGATCGTTCTGATGGTTCTAGGTTGATGGTTTTACTAACAGAGCGGTCCAAAACAGAGACACGCTTCACCACTGGCAAGCGTGAATTCTTAAATCACTCAAAATGACGTTGACACTCCCATGGGGCCTAAGCACGTTGCCCCTCCCTTGATGCAGGGTGGAGCAGTCTGGTAGCTAGTCAGGCTCATAACCTGAAGGTCGTCAGTTCAAATCTGACCCCTGCATCCAATTTTAAATCCTAGATCGGAA
>DFDG01000111.1 GCA_002367815.1 Opitutaceae bacterium UBA3033
GCTGTTGCGGCTGTTGCGGCTGTTTCCTCGGCTCGAGGCTGCACGTGAGATTGCCGGTGCGATCGAAGAAAATCTTACGCCAAAGAACCTGACGGCGGAACTGGAATATTTTCGCGCGCAGGGCCGGGCGTCATTTGAGCGGCCCTATGGCTGGGCTTGGTTGCTGGCGCTGGCGGCGGAGCTACGGCTGGGACGAGATGCGTCGTCGCGGCGGTGGGCGCGCGCGGTGCGACCACTGGAAGAATTTATTGCAGAGAGTTTTTGCGGCTGGCTGCCGCGTCAGCGCTTGCCGGTGCGCTCAGGTGTGCACAGCAACACGGCCTTCGCGCTCACGCTCGCGCTCGATTACGCCCGGACGACGCGGCAACGGCGGCTGGCGCAAATGATCGAGCAGAGGAGCCGCGACTATTTTGGGGCGGATGCGGGAGCGCCGACGGCTTGGGAGCCGGGTGGCGAAGACTTTCTGTCGCCCGCGCTGGCGGAGTCGGATCTGATGCGGCGGGTGCTGCCGCGGTCTGAGTTTGTGACCTGGTGGCGGAAATTCATGCCGGAATTACCGGCGAATCTGGCGAACCCAGTCGATCCGGGCGACCGGAGTGATCCGAAGTTCGTGCATCTCGACGGGCTTGCGCTGAGTCGCGCGTGGGCGCTTGAGGGGATTGCGGCCGCATTACCGAAGCGCGCGCTCGAAAGGGCTGAACTGTTGGCGGCGGCGGAGCGCCATGCGACGACCGGGCTCGCGCACGTGGCGAGCGGAGACTATCTGGGCGAACACTGGCTCGCGTCGTTTGCGGTCTACTTTTTGTCCTGAGCCTTGGCGTGGTTCGCCGTGAGATCGCGGGTCATTTTGAGGATCTCATAGCCGGCCTTGATGCGGACGTAGAAGACCAGAAACCCATACCACGCGATCGAGGCGAGAATGAGGACTGCCCAAAAAAGGATGGAGGGGTCTTTCATGGGTCAGGATTGGATGGCGTGACGGGGTGAAGACAGCGAGCCGAAGATCATGCCGAGGGCGGCCAGACCTGCCCAAGCTGCTTGCGCAGGGAAGAGATCAGATCGAAACCGCCGACGTTGATCAGCACGAGAATCGAGGTGACGACGATGCCGACACCCATGACGAGAAATTGCAGGTAGTCCGTCACCAGCACCGAAAGCATACCGCCAAGCGCGGTGTAAATAAGCACCAGACCGAGCAGTGCGGTCATCACCCATTCCAACCACGACGGCGGCATGCCGGTGCACCAGACGAGAAACTCACCGCCGAGACGCAGGAATATGCCCATGTTGAGCAACCCGCTGAGCACGACGAAAAGCCCGGTCAGCCAACGCACCCGACGATTGAAACGTTTTTCAAACAACTCGGGAATCGTCATCACCCCGGCCGTGCGCAGTGGCTCGATGATAAAGCCCGTGCGGCCAACCATATAAAACGCGATTGCCATCAGCACCCCGATACTGGAACCGGCGAGACCTTTTTCAAAACCGAGTTGGGCGGTATACATGATGGTTACGAGTCCCATCTCGGTGGCGGCAAGGGAGGCGATGCCCAGATTTACATTCATCTCGCGACCGGCCACGGCGAAATCCTCCACCCCGCGCACATAATGTCGCATGGCCAATCCGGCGACCATGCAACCGGCCAAGTATACGATAATGATGATCCAATCGATCAGGATAAGCGTCATGATCAAGCGAAAGTTGAGGTGGGGCACAGGCAAGCTGGCGCCTTGGCCCGTGAAACGGAAGTTGAATAATTTGGGTGAGAGGAAATTGATTTCAGTTGCAACTTGTGAGCTAATTCAGGACCGCTTTGGTTAAGTCTGCATAATTTCCATGAAAACGAACACTACGCTCGATCCGGCTGCTTGCTTTGAACGCGATGGATTTTTCATCATGCCCGATCTGATCACGGCGCCGGAATGTGATCAGTTAAAGGGCGAAGCCCGCAAGGTGCTGGATGAACATGCCAAACCGGGCGCGTCGGTGCATTTGCACATGGCCCACGTGAGTAAGCTTTTCCGTGCGCTCGCGGAGGATCAGCGGATGGTCAATTTGCTGCGTCCACTCATGCCCGATGGTATTATGTTTTTGAGCGACAAGATTGTCTACAAAGCACCCGACAAGACTTTTCCCACGCCGTGGCATGTGGACTTTTATTACTGGCGCGACACCCGGCCAAAACTTTCGGTGTGGATTCCCCTCGACGATGCGACGGCGAAAAACGGCACCCTCACCGTGGTGCCGGGCAGTCACAAGCGCGACTGGCGCATGGTCAAAATGGGGCTACCCAGCGGTGATTTCCAATACGAGATCAGCGACAGCAATTGGCAGGAGGGCGATGTGGTGACCTGTGCCATCAAGCGCGGCACCGCGATTGTGTTTTCCGACCGGCTGGTGCACGGCTCCACGCCCAACACGGCGGCGAAGGATCGCTACGCCATCATCGGCACGTATCAGGCTCCTGGGGAGGATGAGGAATTTGATCTCAATTTCCCTGCGCGTAAGGTGATCTGGCCGACCGGGTGAGGATGGTTGATTATTCGGGGAACCGCGACTCGCCAGACGTTGCTCAAACGCTAGGCTGTCCGATGATATGAATGCTACGACTCCGACTACCTGTCCATATCTTGTCGGCGTGGCCGAGGTGGATGTGACTCCGGCGATCGGCACCAAGTTGGCCGGGTTTGCGGCGCGCACGGGAGATGCCACTGGGGTTTATCTGCCGCTGCGTTCAATTGTCACTGCGATTACGGATCGTGCGACTGATCAGACGGTGATCATCGTGGTGGTTGAGTGGTTGGGTTTCTACGACAACACCGATCATGTGCGTGCGTTGATTAATGCCGCGACGGGAGTGCCGACCGATGACATTTTACTCAGTGGCACCCATACGCATTGCGGCCCCCCCATGCGGAAACACGTGGACGCGGATTGTCGCACGGGCATCGATGCGCCATTTTTGCAGGCTTCGTTTGCGAAAATTGCCGCGACCGCCCAGCGTGCGATGGCTGGCCGGACGCCGATGGCGATGGCGAGCACGACCGGCTGGTGCGGACTGGGTCATTCCCGGCGCAAACCCGATGGCCAGGGTGGGGTGACATGGAATCCAACCTTGGAAGCGCCGCATGATCATACCGTGCCGATGATGCGGTTCACCGATGAGGCGGGAAAGCTGCGGCACATTATCTTTGGCTACGCGGCGCACACTTCCACGGCGGGACAAATTTTGGAATTCGGTGGAGACTATGCCGGCTTTGCCATGGTGGAGATTGACCAGGCATTGGGCTGCACCTCCGCCTTTTTGCAGGGCTGTGCCGGAGATCAAAAGACCTATGTGCCCAAGGTGGGACACGAGGGATTTCCCCGCTACACCATCGACGAAGTGCACGCGATGGGGCGTCAATTGGCGGAAGCGGTGCAGCATGAACTCGCGCATGGGCTTTGGCAGAATGTGGCCGGGACTTTGTCCACGCAAAGACGGCGGATTGATTTGCAACTCACGGTTTTGTCGCGGGAGGAATACGCTGCAGAACTCGAGTCACCGAACGAGTTTTTTGCCCGCTGGGCCCGTGAACATGTGGCCATGCTGGATCGAGGCCAACAACCCGATACGGCCATGGCGTTTGAAATACAGACGGTTCGTTTTGGGGAGTCGCTCGTGCTCTTGGCGATGTCGGGGGAAATGAGTGCGGAATATGGCTTGCGCGCGGTGAAGGAGTTGGGCGCCCAATTTGGGCAAGTGTGGCCGATGGGTTATACGAATGAGATCGTCGGTTATGTGCCAAGTGAGCGCCAATTGCCGGAAGGAGGCTACGAGGTGTTGTTCAATCTGCAATACATCGGAAAACCAGGCCCCTACGAATCCGGCACCGAGGAGAAAATCTTTACGGCGATGAGGGAAATGGTGAACGGCGTTACAATCGAACCACGAAATAAACCACGAATGAACACTGATACACACGGATAATGAATCAGATCGATTCCAGTAAAATGCGCATTCATGTCGGTATGTCATACAGACCCGAATCTGCGGACATCTGTGGTTTCAACTGAATTGATCATGCCCCGTTGCGTCGCATTTCTGCGCAGTATCAACGTGGGTTCCCGTCGTCTGGCGATGACGGAGTTGAAGCAGTATTTCGAGGCCTTGGGTTTGGCCAACGTCGAGACCTTTATCGCGAGTGGGAATGTGATCTTCGAGACCAAGACTTCGGATACGGGCATGCTGGAACAACGTATCGAGAAGCATCTGGCGAATATCACTTGGTCAGAACAACAGCGTCGGGTGAATCTTAAGGTCGGGACGGGCGGCTCGCCCGACCCTGCCGGGTTTCAGGCGCTTCGGGTTGGCTTGAATGCAGGAGCCTTGCTTGCCGGCGATGCAGAATATTGTCCGCCGACGGTCGCTGTGCTCGAAACGTAGTCTACGTCAGATCTATGACTGCCTACGCGAGCAAGCTCGCAGCCAACGTCGTTCGACTGACTTAGTCGCTGAGTTCTTGCTCAAGGGCGTGCCAAAGGGCATCGAAGTCGGGGAAGACCCGATCGGCCTTGGCGTCGTTGAGTTGTTCGGCGTCGTGCGTGCCGGTGGTGACGCACCAGCAGGCAAAGCCACCGTTGTGCGCGGATTCGATATCGAAGGTGGAATCGCCGATGAGCAAGGTGGTGGCAGGTTCAGCCTTGAGTTCGCCCAGCACGTGCGCAGAGAACTCAGCCCGGGGTTTGACCCAGGGCGTGTCTCCGGCGCCGTAGATTCCGGTCAGATAATCGGCGATGCCCAGATGCGGGCAGATGATGCGGGAAACATCACCGTCCTTGTTGGTGAATGCGGCGAGGGTGAGACCGCGTTGATGCAGGTTGTGCAGCAGATCATGGGCACCGGGCATGAGTTTCACGTCCTCGAGGAGGATTATTCTCGTGTAAGCGACATGAATTTCCAGGGCAGCCTCCACCAAGTCGGCGGGGAGAAAACGGGCCATGGCATTGCTGGCCCCGCCACCGACGACGCTGCGCACCTGCTCCATGGTGGGTGCGGGATAACCGAACTTTGGCAGGGTGTATTGGTAGGCCCGTAGAATGGTGGTGAACGCATCGAGCAGGGTGCCGTCGAGATCGAAAAGAATAGTGCGGTAGGCCATGCGAAAAACCGTCAGTGCGCGGTTTACGGGGCAACGTGGCGAGCTTCGTTTTTCCGGATGACTGAATTTTGTGGTTTTGCTTTGGGGTGGGGACGCTACAACGGTGCGAGATGTCCGTCATCCCTTCTGAAGCCAACGCCCGCGTAACGACCCAAATGGAGGGCGATGCGATGGTGGTTTATTTGAGCGGCAGCTGGAGTGTGACGGAGTCGCGCCCGACCTGGATGAAAGAAGCGGGGGAGCAAAAGCCCAAGCGAGTGCGGATCGAAGTGGACTCGGTGAAGAAGTGGGACAGCTCCATGCTGTTATTCCTCTTTGATGTTCAGCAATGGTGCCGGGTAATGGGGGTATACTGCGATCTGGAGGGACTACCCGAGAAAGCCCGTGCGATGCTGGCCCTGTTGTCCCGTTCGCATGAAACCAGTGTGCCGTTTGACCGGACCGAGAATCTATTTTTCACGGTGGGAGTGGCGACGCAGGATGTGTGGCGCAAGGCCAGGGAAATTTCAACTTTCGTTGGCGAGTGTGCGCTCAGCACGATTTTCCTGATCAAACATCCCCGAAAATTTCGTTGGCGGGACTGCTTGGAGGAGATGCAGCAATGTGGCGCGATGGCCTTGCCGATCGTGAGTCTGATCAGTGTCTTGGTCGGTCTTACTTTGGCTTACACCGGTGCGTTGATCTTGCGGCAATATGGTGGGGATATCTATGTGGCAGATTTGGTGGGGGTCAGCATGGTGCGCGAAATGGGTGCCTTGATGACGGGGATTGTGTTGGCGGGGAGAACCGGGGCCGCGTTTGCCGCCCATCTCGGTAACATGAAGGCAAATGAGGAGATCGATGCCCTGCAGACCTTGGGCATTTCGCCGATCGATTTTTTGGTCATGCCTCGATTGGTGGCGCTTTTTTTGATGATGCCACTGCTTGGGCTCTACGCCAACTGCCTCGGTATTCTCGGTGGGATGATGATTTCGTTGAGCCTTTTGGAAATACCCCCCGCCGCCTATTGGGTGGAGATGCTGACTATTGTGGACATGTCGGATGTGGCCGTCGGGGTGATCAAGGCTTCGACCTTTGGTGTTATCATCGGCTTGTCCGGATGCCTGCGCGGATTGCAGGCGGAACGCAGCGCGATGGGTGTCGGTCTGGCCGCGACCTCAGCGGTGGTCACGGCTATTCTGTTTATTGTCGT
>DFDG01000029.1 GCA_002367815.1 Opitutaceae bacterium UBA3033
GCATAGTTGATCACCAAGTGGTCCCCCGTGTAAGTAAAGGGCACCGTCACCATGCCACCGCCCGCATAGGGCGCGTTGACCGAGGCAAACCCGTCCGTCCGCATCAACAGTCGCTCAATGTGCCATGAGTCCTGGAGATAGTTCCGGTTAACGAAGAACATCATCCGACTGGCGTCATAGGGGAATATTCCCGTCAACGGATAGTTGGTGCGCGAGGTCCAGTTACCATCCCCGGGGCCGGGGCGAATCAACGCTTCCATAAAGGTGCGTTGATATTGAGTAGTGCCCGCCCTGGCCGTCAGTAACACGCCATCGGAACAATCGCGATTGTAGATGATACCGCGAGGAGACACGAGGCCGATGGCTTTTGCCTGCTCATCCGTAACCGCACTGCGGCCCTCCATGAAACGGGCCGCCAGCGCGATGTAGAGGTGGGGTGCCCGGAAATAGGGCGTCGTGTTGTTGACGTAAAATTGCTCCGGTGGTGTCTCCCCATAGGTCATCGGAATCGGGTCCGACCATGTCCGCAGATCGGACGAAGTCGTGCGCGCCATCGTCCGCCGGCCAGTCTCCGTCATGATCCGGTAGTAGAGCACGTAGCGTTGTTCGGCCTCGCTCCAAAACATCGTGTTCCCCCCGTCGAAGCTGTTTGGCAGATCGCTGACAAAAGTGGGTTGGCGCGCGGCTTCGAGTGGCCGAAAAACCAACCCGTCCGCCGAAACCAGCAGTTCAAGTCGTTTCGGTCCCTTGGGATCCTTGAACGCCGTATGCGCTTCACCACTGATCGGGACTCCCCGCAGTGCCTTGATCCGTTCGTCCTCAGGGATACCAGGGCGAGTATCCTGCCACACGATTCCATTGAAATGAGAGTCCGTGGAATCTGTCACCAAATTGGCGTCCGTGCGACAGGAACGTTCATCACTTGCTAGCCCAGGCTTGCCCCAATTCACCCCGTCGGCGCTCACTGCCACGCAGATTTGCCCGGAATCGTCGCCCGGAGCCAGAGTCATGGCCCGATAATACAGCAGATACCGGCCCTGATGCCGGATGATCACACTGCCGAAATTGCCCGGCCCCTCCCACGGGCGATCAATTTTCAGCGCCACGCCAGCCCGGACGGGCTCATGCAACCGGAGAGTCGCATTATCAAGTCGGTCGATGAGTGCATCATCCACAAACAACTCCCGGCGCGTGCCCAATTCAATCACGTCTGATTTTTCCATATGCTCAGTCGATGCAACCAGCAGACCGTTGATGGAGATCAAAAAAGATACAGCCCCAAGTTTCCAACCTCTGGAAAAAACCTGGCGTTTTTGGGATGGTATCATGAGTCACTATACTTTGTCTCTCGAGGTAGAAAGGCTGCTTACTATAACGTCGGTGCCGCCGGGAAGCGGAAGGAGTAGATATCGGCGTCCATGAGTTTGAAACTCAGCCGCACCGGCTTGCCGATGTAACGGGCCAGAGATTTCTGACCGTGCCAGGACACCGGCCCATCTATGCGATCCCCGATCAGGACGTCGCAATCTTCAAAGGTAAACCCCGGTAGCGGATTACCATTGGCATCCTGCAACTCAACCTTCACTTCGCCCGCCGCACTGGTGGCATAGTTGATCACCAAGTGGTCACCCGTGTAAGTAAAGGGCACCGTCACCATGCCGCCGCCGGCATAGGGCGCGTTGACCGAGGCAAACCCGTCCGTCCGCAGGGAGATGCGCTGGATGTAGTTGGTCTTCTGCAAATGATGGCGGGAAATGTAGAAGGAAATCTCGGCCGGTCCGGTGGGAATCACTCCGCCACTCAAACTGGCGTAATTACAGCGGGAGGCCCAGTTGCCCAATTCAGGGCCGGGTCGTTGAAAGGCTTCCATGAACGGGCGGTCAAATGCACTGCTGCCGGGTTTAGTGGTCAACAAAACCAGGTCGTTGGCATCACTGGCAAAGGTGTATGTGGGCGTGTCCTTGTTACCGGGAAACCGCGTGATCTCGAGCGAGCGCTCCTCCTCGAGGGTCAGTGCCCGCCGTCCCGGATTAAAGCGGTTGGCCAGCACGATATAGAGATTCGGCGCCCGGAAATAGGGGGCCGTGCACGTCTCGTAAAAGTGTTCCGCAGGCGTATCTCCGTAGGTCATGGGTTCAGGTTTCGACCAGGTTACCAGATCCTTGGAGATAGAACGAAAGGCCGTGCGCACGCCGGGACGCACAATCATCCAGTCCGCATACTTCGGCTCGGCCTTTGTATCCCACCAACGAAAATATCCCACGAAAGCCTGCTCCACTTCCGACCAGCTGACACTGCCCCCGTCGAAGGCATTAACCCAATCACTCTTCAAATTCGCTTCGATTGGCAGGTCATGCCATACCTTGCCGTCGGCCGATCCCATAATTTGGGCTCGGAGGCCCTTACCTTCCCCACCGGCCCGACGTTCGCCTTCGCGCATATCAATCGCCTTCACCCGTTCATTCGCCGGAGTCTCGGGCCGCGGATCATAAAAAGTGAAGCAAAACGGCATGGCTTTGCCCCCTTCGATCGCGACGATATTGTTGGCCTTGGAACCGTTAAAATCGACCAAACCCAAGTTTGGTTTATCCCAGGTCAGGCCATCCTCGCTCGTGGCCAGACACAGATAAGTTGCTGATGGACGCTCATCGCCAATGCCAGCGTCACGCCCACGATACAGCATGGAGTAAAGCCCGTCCTGTTGATAGATGGAGCTGATGAAAAACGCATCTCCATCCCAAGGTTGCTCCGATTTGATGATGACCTCACGCGTCACCGGCTGGCCCAAGCGCAAGCCTGCCTGGCCATCGAAGGTATCGATGATGGAACGATCCAACATGAGTTGGAGATTGTCGTCCAGTTTGACCGAAGTCGGGGCTTCCTGTGCCTGTGACGTCAGAGTCAGGAGAGCCAAAATGGCGGCATGGAAAGCCAGCTTGCCAGGAAGGAAATAGGAGGGAAAGAAGCACAGTTTCATGGGAAAATTGGAGAAGCACAAACCGTGCTCAGTAGTTAAATTGCCGAATGCAGACCGGCTCGGCAAAGGGGTTGAATTTTGAAAAATGGTTTCGCGGATAAAAGAAAACCGGCGCTCGCAGTTAAACTGCTAGCGCCGGTCGAAGCACAGCTTCACACAGGCTGAAGGAGGTTAAAGTCCGTCAGAGCCAGGATCATTTCGTGGATGAATTACCACTTATATTTCACAGCCAGCTTGCCGTCGAAACCGGGCACGGTCTGGACCAGACCATTAGCTGCGATCGCAATAATGTAGCGCTCATCCGTGATGTTATTCAGGTTGAGCTGCACGCTCCAGCTCTTGCTCCAAGCATACCGGGCAAACAGGTTGTAGGTTGCAGGGAAGTCGATCGTCCAAATCGAGTTACGCTTGGCATCTTGATCGAAATAGGTAGCGCCAACCGTGACGCCTTTCAGAGGACCGGTGGTCCACTCATACTTGCCCATCAAGCTGATCTTCTTGGGCACGAAATCCTGCGCAGCGACGTTGCTGGCACCGGCTGTTTCAGAATTTCCTTCAGCGTAGGTGCCGAGGAGATCGAAGACGCCGCCGTCATTGTTGACCCGAACACCATACTCCAATTCCCAACCATCAGCCAAGTCACCAGGAGACTGGATAATACCTTGGTCACCGGGAATGGTTGCTTCAGGCAGCGGACCAAAGGTGCGGACATTGGTCAGCGACATATCATAGAAGACCAAAGAGCCATATCCGGAAATATTTTCCGTGAATTGACGATCAACTTTAACACCGAATTCCTCCAGGGTGCCCTCTTGAATTTCCAACGGAGCACCCAATTGATCGTATTAACC
>DFDG01000160.1 GCA_002367815.1 Opitutaceae bacterium UBA3033
CTACCTGGAGGAGAGAATAGCATATCACCCCGTCCGATCAGGGTTTCGGCGCCTTTGCCGTCCAAAATCGTGCGGGAGTCGACTTGCGAGGCGACTTGGAAGGCGATTCGAGAAGGAAGATTGGCCTTAATCACTCCGGTGATGACGTTCACCGAAGGGCGTTGAGTGGCGATGATGAGGTGAATGCCAGCTGCGCGGGCGAGCTGGGCCAAACGAGCGATGGAGTTTTCGATTTCTGCCGGAGCCACCATCATCAAATCGGCCAATTCATCGATGATCGCGACGATGTAAGGAAGTTTTTCAGGTAGTTCGATGCTGTCATCGGTGGTCGGATCAACCCCGGTGAGCATGGCCTGAGCGGCCGCTTCGACAGGATCGAGGGTGGCACCTTTTTTACGGCCATTAAACCCGAGAATGTTCCTGACGTTAACCTTGGCAAACATCTGGTAGCGCTGCTCCATCTCGGCAAGCAGCCACTTGAGCGCGCCGGGAACTTTTTTCGGCTCGGTGACTACCGGAATGAGCATATGAGGCAGGGTGTTGAATATCTTCAACTCAACAACCTTGGGGTCGACCATGAGCATGCGCACTTCCTGTGGACTCTTGGAGTAAAGAATCGAAGCAACAATGGCATTAATACACACGGATTTGCCTGAGCCAGTTGCCCCAGCGATGAGCAAATGCGGCATTTTTGTCAGGTCGGAAATCAGTGGTTTGCCGGAGACATCTTTGCCCAAAGCGATGGGTAATTCGGCCTTGGAATTAGCCCATTGTTCGCTTTCAACTATTTCACGCATCCCAACCGGGGTCGGATGTTGATTGGGCACTTCAACGCCGACGGCAGCCTTACCGGGAATGGGTGCTAAGATACGCACCGATTGGGCGCGCATGCCCAGTGCAATATTCTTATCCAAGCCAGAAATTTTTTCCACGCGAACACCTGCGGCTGGGACGACCTCATACCGGGTGATAACTGGCCCGACATGAATTTCACCCAAAGTGACTTCAACGCCGAATTCACTCAGGATCCGAAGCAAATTCTCCGCGTTTTGCCGGTGTTCCTCTTCGCTGTTTCCCTCGGTATTGGTCACCTGCTCCTTGAGGAGCTTCATATCTGGATAGATATAATTGGTGTCGTTATTTTGGGGGACCGTGACCCGGGCCTTTTTGGTTTCCTCGGGTTTGACGATGTTCAACTTAAGTCTGGCTGCTTCGTTATCGGCCTTGTTCTTGGCCAACGCCTGTTGCACGGCGGCTTTAGGTTCTGGCTTTGGCGTAGGTTCCCGAGCTGGGGGAGGCGCTACGACAGTGCGTGCAGGGGCCTTACTTAATGGATCCTCCATAGTTTTAGGCACAACCATATTTTTTGTGGCTGCAGCTTGCTCAGTAGCATTTTGTTTTGCCACCAACACGGCGTTTTTCGCCACTGCTTTTTCTTTGGCTAGGGCTGCTTTTGCTACCGCTTTCGCTTCAGCTTTTTCTGCTTTAAGCCGGGCGCGATTCTCGCGCCAAGCTTGAAAGGCGGAAATGTAACGGTCGAATTCTGCCCCGATATCTTTGGTAAAGATAAACAAGAGCCCGGATAAATAGAGGGTGCCCAAGAGCAAGCCCGCCCCGAAAACGCCCATTGTATCGCGCAAGATCTTTTGAAATATGAACGAGCCGAGCCAACCGCCGGGTCCTTGAGGAAAGTAATCGCTGGGCTGAAAACTCTCAAACATCGCAACTATGCCGGAAAGCGCTGCGATACTGACCACCATTGCTATCAAGCGGGTTGTAGCGAGTCTCCGCGAATTGCGAATAGAGACGTAAAGCAGCCAAAGTAGGAATGACGGCACCAGCCAGGCACTTAGGCCAATTGCGTAAAGCATTACCCAGCTTGTGTTTGCGCCCCATAGACCCGCCAGATTGGTCCCAATTACTTCAGTAGAGATGAAACCACTTTGGCTTGGTTTATAATCAAGCATGGCCGCAGTAAGCCATGTGCCTAGCACAAAGCATATTACCGCCGAAATCCAGTTAGGGCGGTAACGTGGGGCCTGATATGAGGGGCCGTTATTTGAGTTTGAAGTCTCCGACTTGCGCATTTGTCTGGGCCTGTCAAAAGACCCAGACTTCATGCTAGTAGGCTAGGTGGTCAAATGTAAACATCGCGCCTTAGCTTTTGCACAAATCTTACAATTTTATTATGCGAGAAATCCTTCGTTTTCAGCCACTTTACCAAGAAAGAATCTGGGGCGGTAATGCCTTTGCATCTGCTTTTGATCGAAAAATCCCCGCAGATCGTCCCATAGGTGAGAGCTGGGAGATTGTGGACAGACCTGAAGCCCAATCGGTGGTGCGAGGTGGTACCCACAATGGTGTAAAGCTCAGAAATTTGATTAAAAAGCACCATAAGGATATCATGGGACCAAATTGGCGGGCCGAGAAACCATTCCCGATTTTGGTTAAGTGGTTGGATTGTCGAGAACGGCTCAGCTTGCAGGTGCATCCACCGGCAGCATTGGCCAAAGAATTGAATGGTGAGGCCAAGACCGAAAATTGGTATATAGCCGATACCGCTCCCGGCGCGCAGTTGATTGTGGGCCTGAAAAAGGGTGTGACCAAGGCCGACTTCGAAAAAGCCATCATCGAGCAGCGAGTGGAGGACTGCGTGCACCTTTTAAAAGTGGCGGAGGGTGATTCAATCCTGGTCGAGAGTGGTCAGGTGCACGCGATTGATGCCGGTAATCTGATTCTCGAAATCCAGCAAAACTCAGATACCACATTTCGGGTTTATGACTGGGCTCGGCCCGGACTCGATGGCAAGCTCCGTCAATTACACGTCCATGAGTCATTGCAGTGTATTCAATGGGATGATTTTGAACCGGCGCCGGTGCGAGGGGCGCCAACCTCTGCCGTCATAGCTGAGTGCGATGAGTTTCGTATCCGGCGGCTGGTATTGGGACCGGGTGAAAAAGTGAACTTTGAGAGCAAACAACAGCCTCGGCTAATTAGTGTGGTAAGTGGTAGCCTGAAAGTGGGTGCTGTCACACTTGGGCGAGGAGACAATGCCCTGATGCCCTATGCTGGTGAGTTTAATGCGGTGGCAGATGAGTTTGGTATCATCTTGGTCACGGAGAATTTTGCTTAAGCGATGTCGTCCGTGCGAAACTTCGCGATCCAACGCGGAGGAATTCTAATCAAGTGCATGGTGTTGCTGTCAGCGTTTATTGCGTTGGTAGCCTTGGTTTGGATGCTGGCCTTGCCCTACCTTTTAACCTCGTGGGTTCGTCAACGCACGGGTTTTGATTTGGAGGTGGGCGTAATGATGGTTAACCCCATCTCGGGTCGATTGGCTTTAAAGGATTTGGTCGTCAAAAATCCCCCCACTTTCCCTCAACCGGAGTTTTTGCGCATCCGGGAATTTTCTGCGGATGCAGATGTCTGGTCGTTATTTTCCGAGAAACCGGTGTTCAATTCGGTGAAGGTCGATATTGATCTGGTGGCACTCGTGAAGCGAGGGGACGGGCGGAGTAATGCCGAGGTATTTCGGGGGTATTTGGTCGATCCCAATGGACGACCTGCTCCGGTGTCTATTGCTCGGGGCAAAGAATTTCTAATTCATAAATTAGATCTCCGCTTTGATCGCTTGATTCTGGCCGATCATTCAGGATCCAGACCCCAAGTCCGGGAATATCCGGTGAAATTGGACAGAAATTTTGTCGATGTCACCGACGGCAAGCAACTGATGCTCCCAGCTTCACTCGATCAGATATTTGATCTTGGTGGCGCGGTTGGTAGCCTATTGCCGGAGGAAATTGGGCGAATGCTGGATAACGCTTTCAGATCAGGCGCTGAATTACTCAATCAAGCCACGCAGCCGAAGAAAGTTTTCAACAGATTTTCTGATACGCTTGAAGAAAGCAAAAAGCCGTAGTTTAGTGACCGTTTATCATGACAAGACAGGAACCCACAGAACCTAAGCAGAACAACGAAACGACCTCTGATGCGGCTATAAGTGACGCCGTCACCAGCGATCAGCTCACTAATCCGACCGAAAAAGTGGAGGAAATTAAAGTGGAGACTCAGTCGACGCTGGAGGAGCAGTTGGCTGCAGCAAAAGCTGATATTGCGGCACATTATGACCGATTTGTCCGCGCGGTGGCCGACCATGAAAATTTCCGCAAGCGGACCGCTCGCGAAAAAGATGAGCTCAGGCAATACGCGACATCTCGGGTGTTGGAAGATTTGCTCCCGGTGCTGGATAACCTTGGGTTGGGTTTGGCGGCGGCCAATCAGCCCAATGCTGATCTTAAGAACCTTATTGAAGGAGTAGGGATGGTGCAAACGCAGTTGAAAGCCACGCTTGAGCAGAATGGTCTAAAAGAAGTTAATCCGGCTGGGCAGGCATTTGACGCGCATCAACACGAGGCGTTATCTCAACAACCCAGTGCAGAGGTGCCTGAAGGTAATGTCATCACCGTTGTTCGCACCGGGTATTCATTAAATGGGCGATTATTGCGGCCGGCTTCCGTGATTGTTTCAAGCGGAGTCACCAAAGCGGAAGACAAGGAGTAACCCATGGCAAAAGAAGATTACTACGAATTACTCGGTGTGGGTAAAAGTGCGACGCCGGAAGAGTTGAAAAAAGCTTACCGTAAAAAAGCAGTGCAGTTTCACCCGGATAAAAACCCGGGAAACAAAGAAGCGGAGGATACGTTTAAAAAAGTTTCTGAAGCTTACGATGTCCTGAATAATGCCGATAAGAGGGCTGCCTATGACCGCTATGGCCATGCCGCATTTCAAAATGGCGGTGGTGGATCAAGAGCTGGTGGCGGTGGGTTTCATGACCCGTTTGATATTTTCCGTGATGTCTTCGGCCAAGGCGGCGGCGGTGGTGGTGGTGTTTTTGATGAAATGTTTGGCGGCGGCGGCGGGCGTGATGGCAGTCGTGATGGTTCCGACCTGCGGTATGATTTGGAGATCACGCTGGAGGAAGCCGCCCGGGGTGCGCAGAAAGACATTTCCTTTCGCAAGAATGTTACCTGTGAACGTTGTGATGGCTCGGGTGCCGAGCCGGGTTCCAAGCGTGTAACTTGCCCAACTTGTCGGGGGGCAGGCCAGATTCGACGTTCCGGAGGGATTATTACCTTTACCCAAACATGCCCGACATGTGCTGGGGCGGGATCGAAAACTGAAAAACCATGCACCACCTGTCGCGGTGAAGGACGTTCGCCCAAGACAACAAAACTAAACGTGCGTATTCCCGCCGGGGTGGATACGGGTTCGCGCTTACGTTCGTCCGGTAATGGTGAAGCAGGTCAGGCGGGGGGCCAAACTGGTGATCTTTACATCGTGCTGAGCGTAAAGGATCACGAGCTCTTTGAACGCAATGGCGATGATCTCTATTGTGAGATTCCGATTAAATTCACCCTCGCGACACTCGGCGGCACCATAGAGGTGCCGACACTCTTTGGCAAAGCTTCCTTGAAAATTCCTGCTGGTACTCAAAGCGGAACCACATTTCGGCTAAGATCCAAAGGCATGCCGTCGCTCCGGGGCGGGAGCCAAGGGGATCAGCTAGTTCGCACCCATGTAGAAGTGCCGACTTCACTCACTGATGAACAAAAGCAATTGTTGGAGGATTTTGCGCGGGTAAGTGGGGACGCGAATGAACCGACCTCGAAGAACTTCTTCGAGAAAGCCAAAAAGTTCTTTTGAGGCTTTCAGCGTTTGCTGAGTTTAACATCCATCCAAACCGCGAGCGTAAGCACCGCACCCCGGGCGATGAATTTTAGCTCGGGTGGGACCGCGAGCAAAGTCATGCCATTGAGTAAACTGGCCATAATCAACGCACCAAAAATAACCCCGGGCACGGAACCTCTACCGCCGCGCAGACTGGTGCCGCCGATAACGCATGCCGCAATGGCATCGAGTTCCATTAAATCTCCCACCGTGGTGGTGGATGCACCGGAGTAGGCTGTCTGCATTAATCCGGTGATTGCCACGATGCCACCGAGCAAGGTGAACGCACCAATAACTACTCGTTGTACCGGCACCCCGGAAACAAATGCTGCCTCTTCGTTGCCTCCGATCGCATACAAATGCCGTCCGAAGGGGGTATGTCTGGTGATGATGTGAATTCCCAGGGCAACGATACCCAGAATAACTACGGTCAGGGGTATCCCTCGGAAATGATTAACGGTCAGAACAAACAGCATGAGGATCTGGGCAATGACGAATAACTTAAGAAAAGCCATTTCAGCCTCATCGATCGCAAATCCCATAGCTGACCGCCGCCGCCGCGCGCGCAATGTGACAACGCTCAAAATTATCACGACCACTGCGATCAAACCCAAACTGGCTTGAGGGGGGAGGTAGAAGGTGGTAAGTAGGGAAAAGATATTGGGCCGACCCCCGGGGGCGACCGGCACGGTTTGAGTGCCGATCACGAGCCAAAATACCCCTTTGAACATCAAGAGTCCCCCAAGGGTGACAATGAACGCTGGAATACGTTGGCGAACAATCAATGCGCCTTGGCCAAGCCAGAGTAAAAGTGCCACCCCGATCGCCGGAATAAATGCCAGGATTGCTGGCCAACCAAATTTTATTACCAGCACTGCAGCGATGCCACCGACCAGCCCGACTCCGCTACCGACTGAAAGATCAATATGGCCTGGCAATATAACCAGAAGCATACCCAGTGCGAGTGTGGCGGTAATCGCCAGTTCAACCGAGAGTGAGGAAAGATTACGCGCCGAAAGGTATTGCGGGGAGACGAAAGCAAAAAAGGCCCAGATAGCGGCAAGGCTGAGCAGGAGCGAATAATCGCGAAGAGAAAGATTGGTTTTCATCACTAAGCGGCGGTTTCGAAATGCCCCATGGCGGCAGCGAGAAGCTTCTCGGGAGTGGCAGATGCACGGGAGAATTCGCCCCCGACTTTGCCGGCGTGTAACATTAATATTCGGTCACTCATGCCCATGAGTTCGGGGAGCTCGCTTGAGACCAAGACGACAGCGCGATCTTCGGCCGTAAATCGGTTGATCAATTCATACACCTCAAGCTTGGACCCTACATCTATACCTCGAGTGGGTTCATCAAGAAAAACTATGCGTGGATTCGTCATGAGCGCTTTACCGATGACTATTTTTTGTTGGTTACCGCCGGAAAGAGTGCCGACGCTGGTTTCAAGTGAAGGAGCTTTAATGCGTAAGGAGGAATAGTATTTCCGGTTCGCTCTCGCTTCATTTTCTTCATCGACCAATAGGCCCCTGCGGAGTCGGGTGATCGAAGATAGTGATAAATTGAAACCAATGTCGCGCTCGAGAATCAGGCCATATCGTTTGCGATCTTCACTGACCAGCGCGAGACCGGCAGCGATTGCTGATTCAGGGGTGGCAGCGTGAAAGGGCCGACCAGCAATTGAGATTTCACCTCCCAGATGGGTGCCCCAAGCCCCAAAAATGTGCATTAGCAGTTCCGTTCGACCTGCTCCCATAAGACCTCCTATGCCCAGCACTTCACCGGCACGAACGGTGAAGCTTATTCCGTTGATTTGCTCGGTCTCACTAGTTGTGGCTCTTGCGGAGAGATTGTCGACTTGCAGTAAAATTTCACCCGGAGGGGTTGTGACTCTCGGGAAAAGGTCATGTATTTCGCGACCTACCATGTCTCGAATGACATTGTTTTTTGATGTTTCTACGGTCGCCCGGGTGGAAACCGTTGCACCATCGCGCAACACGGTAATGCGGTCTGCCAATGCGAAAACCTCATCGAGTTTGTGCGATATATAAATGCAAGCGATACCATGGCGTTGCAGATCACGGATTAATTCCAGTAGGATTTCGACCTCCTGTTCTGTGAGTGCGGCCGTGGGTTCATCCAGGATGAGAATTCGAGCTTCCTTTCCGAGGGCCTTGGCGATCTCGATCAACTGTTTCTGCCCTACTCCAAGGTGTGCGACCGTAGTTTCGGGGGAAAGAAAAAGCCCGACTTTCTTAAGTAGATCACGGGAGTCGGTGAAAATTTTCTCCCAATCGATAAGCAGTCCACGGCGAGGTTCGCACCCAAGAAATAGATTTTCTGCGATGCTCAGCTCCGGGACCAAGGCGAGCTCCTGGTAGATTACTGCGATCCCAGTTTTTTGAGCGTCACCGATGGACTGAAATTTGACGAGCTGGCCATCCACCATGAGTTCCCCTTCGTAGGTTCCGTGTGCGTGTAGACCAGACAGTAACTTGATCAGAGTGGATTTGCCTGCTCCGTTTTCTCCACAGAGCGCATGGATCTCACCGGACTGGAGGTCAAAGTTGACATTGTTTAATGCGGTTACACCGGGAAAGCGCTTGGTAATAGCGCGGGTTTCAAGCAACGCGGACATAATCAGTTTTTATAGACTGACTCTCGAGTATGAAACCCATCCGCTATGACGAGGCTCTCCATCGAGTCTTTGTCTACGACATGCACGGGAAGAAAAATGGAGGGCACATTGATTTTACCATTAGTGAGTTCCTGCTTGGCGACGATGACTTCGCGTTTGGCCATTTTAACGGCCAGTTCGGCCGCTGTGTTGGCCAAATTTTTAATCGGCTTGTAGATGCTCATCGTCTGGGTGCCTTCGACGATGCGTTGGCAAGCGGTGAGATCCGCATCTTGACCGGTCACCAGCACTTTGCCTGCGAGGCCTTCCTCGAGGAGAACTTGGATTGCCCCAGCGGCGAGAATATCCGCGGAACACAGAATAGCGTCGATATTGTGGCCGGCCTTGGTGATGGCGGCGTTGACGGCCTTTTTGGCGTTTTCCGGCCGCCAACCGTCGCACCAATCTTCATGAACGATTTCGATATCCCCACGGGCGATGGCGGGATCAAGTATGTTGTCCTGACCTTGTTTGAAGAGGAAAGCGTTATTGTCAGTTTTGGACCCGAGCAACCTGACGATACGGGCCTTGCGGCCTTTCAGTTTTTCTACGAGGTAACCGGCTTGGAGTTCGCCTACACGGATGTTGTCGAAGGTGAGGTAGAGATCGAGGTCGCAGTTGAGGATGAGACGATCGTAGGCAAGGGCGGGGATGCCCGCCTCGTGCGCAAGCTCTACGCTCTTGGCCATGGCAGCACCGTCGTGGGGAATGATCACCAGGGCATCGATTCCATTGCTGATGAGGGCTTCGCAGTCTCGGATCTGACGGGTATCGTTGCCATTGGCTGAGACGACGAGCACATCGGCGCCTAGTTCCTTGGCGCGGGCTACAAATAGATCGCGGTCATGTTTCCAGCGTTCCACTTCCAATGTGTCCATTGAGAGTCCTATCAAAGGGCGCTTGGGACCGGAAATCGCATTTCCGGTTTTGCCCCGGTGCAAGGTGATACCGATTAAAATGGAGAGAACAAGTGAAAGGATGACGAAAGCGAGTCGGGTTTTCATGGGGCAGGGTGAGCAAAACAATGCGAAGATAATTTACAATGCCGCATCTTGGTGTGAAGTGTGGGCTTCGTGAACTTAGTGAATCCCAAACTACTCAGTCTGGAATCGGCGGTGAAGGTGCGAGAAAAACTGCGCACGGCAGGAAAATCTTTGGTCTTAACCAACGGGGTTTTCGACCTCTTGCATACCGGGCACCTCTACTACCTCAAGCAGGCTCGTGATGAAGGAGGCTTCCTTTTTGTCGCAATAAATGGGGACTCCAGTGTGCGAGCGCTCAAGGGACCTTCACGGCCGGTGCAGGTCGAAACCGAAAGAGCCTACGCTTTGGGTGCGTTGGGGTTTGTGGATGGAATCATCGTTTTCCACACCCCACGATTGGATGCAGAGATTCGCGCACTGCAACCCGATGTCTATTGCAAAGCTGGTGATTATACCCTCGAGACCCTTGATCGCTCCGAACGTAACGCACTGAAGTCGGTCAATTCACGAATCGTCTTTATGCCATTTTTAGAAGGATACAGCTCCACCAAGCTCATTGCGCGAATTAAGGCTGCTGGTTCGATCTGACCAAATTTACCATCATGCGCATCGTAATTCTAGGTTCGGGTAGAGGCACCAATGCCGAGGCTATATTGGATGCACAGAAATCGGGCCAGCTGGGTCATGGTAAGGTGGTGCAGATCTTTTCCGATCAAACCACGGCCGGGATTCTGGCTTTGGGTCATCGTTTTGGTGTGCCTGCGGCATTTTTGGATCCATTTCCATTCAAAACGAAACTGGATGGGGAAGGTGAGTCTAGATATATCTCGGCGATCAGGGATCTGGTGCCTGATGTGATTGTGCTGGCGGGCTTCATGCGGGTATTGAAACCGGGGTTTTTGAATGCATTTACCGGCAGGATTATTAATTTGCATCCAAGTTTATTGCCGAGTTTTCCCGGGCTGGATGCAATCGGGCAAGCATGGCGGCGGGGCGTAAAGGTCACGGGATGCACCGTCCATTATGTGACGTCCGAAGTTGATGGTGGGCCAATTATTGATCAATCTGCCTTTAGATTGGAAAGTGGCGATACCCTTGAGTCACTGACCATCAGGATGCACGAGGCCGAGCATGCATTGTTACCAGCGGTGCTGGCGCGATTGAGTGAACAAAATAGCTGATCGTGCTATGGATGCGGCAAACTGGCAGATGCCTTTAAAAAATCCTCCGGAATTGGTTCAGGCAGGAAGGGCAGTTCATGGACGAAGACTGAAAGAGGAGGTTTTTCATTTGCCTGAACTTTGGTGTCTGCACCTTTACAACTATCATGGCCAGTTGTCGATTGATGGCCGGGAATTTGAGATTCATCCCGGTCGGGTTAGTGTGACACCACCGAATGCACGTCTCATTTATCGTTTTTACGGCGAGTCATGGCACGCTTTTGCCCATTTTCGCTTACCTTCGAGGGGTGACTTGGTGCCGATACCTGTCGTGCAGGATTTTGGTGATGGCTATGGTCCATTGGCCAAATCAATGGATGAAATGGCCGGTTGGCTACCATCGATGCCCTGCCGGGCATCGGTGCGCCTTTGGGAGATTTTATGGCAAATGGTAAACCATCCCTTTTCGGAAAATGCGCCGAGACGGCTGTTGCATCCTGCGTTGAGCCAAGCCATTCGTGAAATAGAGGTGCATTTAACAGAATCCCTTTTGATCCCTGTAATCGCGAAGAAGGCGGATATTTCACACAATCACTTGACTCGTTTGTTTAAATTGGAATTTGGGGTGACCGCCGAAGGCTATATTCGGCAACGACGCACTGAGCGCGCTTTACATTTGTTGGTGCATACGACCATGGCCATAAAATCAATCGCGGTAGAGGTGGGGCTTTCAGATCTACATTTTTTCAACAAAACGATCCGCGCCGCCACCGGTCACGGACCTCGCGAGTATCGTGTAAGGTATGCTACAGTGGTTGCCTGATAAACTTATTCAGTGCTATCATGTTCATAGCTTGCCCCAACCCAGACGCTGCTTCATGCATTTGATTGAACTAAAAACTGAAATTCCGATTAATTCCGTAGAAGAAATTGATGCGCGACTTATCGAATTCGAGTCAACGGAATGGAATTTGCTCGAAAATACGATTGAACGCCGGGCATGGCTCATAGGGGTATTCACTACTGCGGTTGAGGCGCAGCATGGCTGGAATGAACTGATCTCGCTTTGCCCGGCCTTGGCTCTCACTAAACCGGAAAGCCGCGAAATTATTGAAAGTGAGTGGCGCGACAGTTATAAAATTCACTTCAAGGCTTGGCAATTTGGCCGACTGCACTGGGTACCGATTTGGGAGCGCGATGGATTCGTGCTGCCAGAGGGCCACGAAGTTCTCTGGCTCGATCCTGGTTTGGCGTTTGGCACTGGTAATCATGAGACGACGCGTTTGTGCGTTGAGCGAATGGTCGAATGGGTCGATAAGAACGGCCCCAATGCCAGAGTTTTGGACGCGGGATGTGGGTCTGGGATATTAGCTCTCTCTGCTGCTAAGCTTGGGTTTTCCCAAGTCAGTGGATTCGACAATGATAGGGAGGCGGTTCGGGTTAGTGAAGAAAATGCAGTTCAAAATGGCTTGGCCTGTGGCGTGGATTTTTATGAAGGCGACCTGATAACCGGTTTACACGGGCGACAGGCCGAATTAGTGTTGGCCAACATCTTGGCGGATGTCTTGATCCGGTTCGCGCCTGAGTTGATCGCCTCAGTAGCTCCGAAGGGCCAATTGGTGTTGAGTGGCATTCTTGCTCAAGAAAACGCCAAGGTTCGCCAAGTTTTCTCTGAGTTAGTTCCCAATTGGACTTTAGGAATGCATGTGATGGGCGAATGGAGTGATGTTGTGCTAAGAAAGCCGGATTAAACCAAAGTCCGCCCTTTCGCCGACATCGCCCAAAAATCTCATCTAAATAGATCAGTGGGTGTCCGATCCATAAACTCTTCCATGTATCCCGTAGTCGCTTTCCCTTCAATGAATACAGGATCTGACATAATTGCCTTATGAAGAGGGATGGTCGTTTTGATCCCCCGGATCAAATATTCACTCAATGCTCGGTATGTGCGTTCAAGGGCTGTCTTTCGATCACGCCCAAAGCATATCAATTTACCGATCATCGAATCATAATGAGATGGGATTGTGTAACCACCGTAAGCATGTGAATCTACCCGGACCCCATGACCACCGGGAGCATAATAAAGGCCGATTGTTCCTGGTGAGGGGATGAAATTACGTGCGGGATCTTCTGCATTGATGCGGCATTCAATCGCATGTTTCTCAAATTTGATATCACCTTGGTCGAATTCGAGTTTCTCTCCGTTTGCCACCAATATCTGTTGTTTGATTAAATCAATGCCCGTAACTTCTTCGGTCACAGGATGTTCAACCTGGATTCGAGTATTCATTTCGATGAAGTAGAAATTGCCTTTGGCATCCACGAGATACTCGATCGTGCCGGCATTTTCGTAATTCGCAGCACTTGCTGCCTTTACGGAAATTTTTCCCATTTTCTTGCGCAAATCAGCCGTGAGAAATGGTGAGGGAGATTCTTCAATCAGTTTTTGGTGGCGACGTTGCACTGAGCAGTCTCGCTCGCCTAGGTGCAGCACCTTACCGTGACTATCCGCGAGAATCTGAAATTCGATATGCCGTGGCTTATCGATGTATTTCTCGATATAAACCGAGCCATTGCCAAAGGCTTTTTCAGCTTCGTTTCGGGCGGAATGAAATTCTTTGGCGAAAGTAACATTATTGTGGGCGATCCGCATACCCCGTCCTCCACCACCGGCTACTGCTTTGATAATGACTGGGTAACCGATTTTTCGAGCGATTTTTACGGCTTCACTTTCTGATTCCACGGGTCCATCTGAGCCCGGAACGATGGGCACCCCAGCTTTGCGGACGGTCTCCTTTGCGACTGCCTTATCCCCCATCATTTTTATGGTCGAGGATTTGGGTCCAATAAACTTGATGTTACAGGATTCACATTGTTCTGCGAATTTGGCGTTTTCTGAAAGAAAACCATATCCTGGATGAATAGCATCTACATCTGCGATCTCAGCTGCACTTATAATGCGGTCAGCTCTAAGGTAACTATCCGCGCTTTTGGGACCACCGATGCAAATAGCCTCATCGGCGAGTTGCACGTGAAGTGACTGGACGTCCGCTTCTGAATAGACGGCGAGAGTTTTAATGCCCAATTCGCGGCAAGCTCGCACGATGCGTAGAGCAATTTCACCGCGATTGGCGATGAGGATTTTCTGAATCATTTGTAGTAAATGTGCTGCCAGTCCAGTGATCACCTAGCATGTTGCAGCCAGAGCAAATTTGGCGGGCTATTATTTGATTAGCCCTGTTTGACCTTAAAGAGACGTTGGCCGTATTCCACCGGTTGTCCGTTTTCAACCACTGCTTCCAGTATGGTCCCCTTAACCTCGGCCTGAATCTCATTCATGATTTTCATGGCTTCGATGATACAGATAACACTCGTTTCCGTGACTTTACTGTTATCATCCACGAAAGATTTACTGTCAGGAGATGCTGAGCGATAGAATGTCCCCACCATAGGCGATTTTATGTAAGTAATTCCTTCCTCATCCTTTGTGCTCGTGACGGATTCCGGGACTAGCTGATTTAAACTTAGCGTAGGGGTCGTTTCTGCGGCCATTACGAAAGGCAGATTGGAAACTTGGCTCTGGGTTGCCATTGGTTGTCCGTTGAATCCACGTCGGATCTTCAATTTAAAGCCCTCGTCCTCTACCGCAAACTCGGTGAGCTCAGAACGCTTCATCAGATCAATTATTTGTTTAATTTGCTTAATATCCAAGTGATGCCTTGGTTGAGTTAGTAGTCAGTTCGTCTCTTTAGTCGTATTAGGAAGGATGAGCGTTCAAACGAAATTACGATTTAAAGCAACTATTGAATTTTCAGTCAAAAATAGCCGATATAGCACCAAAATCACTCAATTTTGTGTGATAACTGCGTAATTTACACCCAATTCAACAACCCATAATCTATGATTTACTACCAATTTTGTGGAATAAAGACCCAATGAATCTGACTTGCTGAGACGTTTTCAGTCAAAGACTCCAACAAACTGATTTGGTGTTCCGTAGTCTTCACAGACGGTTCAATTACCTACAAACTTTGAATAAGTGACCTGCTCCTGTATAACTGGACACGAAAGTTCAGAAAATAAGGCGGATAAGCGGACTCAACCCTGAAAGGAAAGCGCTACAGTTAGGAGCAGAAGGTATATGCCTTGAAGCAGGTGGAGGCCGGGTGTCAAGTGGAGGAAGTATGTCGGCAACTCGGAGTCAGTGTCGCGACTTTTTATCAATGGAAACGAACGCTGGGATCGATGGGGATCAGTGAACTGAACGAGCTGCGGGTGCTGCAGGACAAGAACCAGCGTTTGAAGCGCTTGGTCGCAGACCTGACATTGGACAAACACATCCTGCAGGAGGTGGTCGCAAAAAAGTCTAAAGCCTGCGCGTCGCCGCGAGATCGCGCAGTGGATCTGCGCGACCTTTGCGGTGACGAAATTGCGATCATGCAGGCTGATCCTTTTTCGTCGCTCGGTGTTCTACTACCAAGGGCGACCGCGAGACGACACACTGCTGCGACGGCGGCTCCGAGAGCTGGCTGGGACGAGAGTGCGTTACGGCTATCGTCGGCTCATGGTATTGCTCCGGCGGGACGGCATCAACAACTGCCATAGTGCGGTTTATCGGATCTACCGGGAGGAGAATCTCGGGGTGAAGCGCAGGCCGCGGCGCAAGCACGCGGCCAATCTGCGGATAATGCCCTTGCCGGCCCAGCGTGCGAATGAACGCTGGTCGATGGACTTCGTGACGGATCGATTGGAAACGGGCCGGGCGTTCCGCGTCTTGACGCTGATTGACCAACACACGCGCGAATGTCCGCTGCTGGAGCCGGGGGTAAGCCTGACTGGTCGCCACGTGGTGGAAGCCCTGGAGCGGGTGCGTGCCATGCGTCCGTTGCCTGAGTCAATCACGGTCGACAATGGCGGTGGATTTGCGGGTCGGACGTTGGCCGCCTGGGCATACTGACACCACGTGAAGCTCGTTTTATTGGTCCTGAAAAGCCCGTCGAGAACGGCTTCATTGAAAGCTTCAATGGCAAGCTCCGCGACGAGTGCCTCAACACAGAGGGTCTTCCTCAGCATCGCTGATACCCGCGAAAAGCTTGAGTGTTGGCGCCACGACTATAATCATTTTCGTCCGCACAGCACGCTGGCAAATCGGCCTCCGGCCGTCTTTGCCGGCGAGCCATGAGGCAAACAAAAAACTGAC
>DFDG01000208.1 GCA_002367815.1 Opitutaceae bacterium UBA3033
TGATACCGCGGAGGGTGTAATTATCATCGCCGCAACCAACCGTCCCGATGTGCTCGACAGTGCATTGCTTCGCCCGGGCCGTTTTGACCGGCAGATTTATGTGGACCTCCCTGATTTACCGGGACGTGAACAGATCCTGCGGGTGCATGCGCGCAAGATCACTCTGGCTGAAGGCGTGGATTTGAGTGTGATCGCCCGAGGCACACCCGGACTATCCGGTGCAGATTTGGCGAACTTGCTTAACGAGGCGGCGTTGTTGGCCGCGCGTCGCAGCAAAAAATCGGTTGAGATGATCGATGTGGATGATGCCCGCGAAAAGGTTCAATTCGGCCGTGAACGTCGCCGTTTAATGGATGATGAAGAAAAGAAGATGACCGCCTATCATGAGGCTGGTCATGCCTTGATCCAGGCTGTGCTTGATGATGGACATATGCCTGTTCACAAGGTGACAATCATTCCCCGTGGCCGCAGCTTGGGTAGCACGATGTTTATCCCTAAAAAGGATGTTCTCACTCACGCGATGAAGCGGATGCTGAACCAGATTGCGATGGGATTGGGTGGACGGATTGCCGAAGAATTGGTCATGGACGACCTATCCAGTGGGGCTTCCGGGGATATCAAGCAAATCACCAAAATTGCCCGTCATATGGTTTGTGATTGGGGTATGAGCCCGCTGGGACCAGTGTCTTACGGC
This sequence comes from Opitutaceae bacterium UBA3033, assembly GCA_002367815.1. Taxonomy (GTDB): domain Bacteria; phylum Verrucomicrobiota; class Verrucomicrobiia; order Opitutales; family Opitutaceae; genus Cephaloticoccus. Next base: position 695 of record DFDG01000208.1, read on the forward strand.
GACAATCAAGATGCGGTATTTTTGGGCCGGGATATTACGCGGAGTGATCATATTTCGGAGGATACCGCCCGTAAGATCGACCTGGAAGTGCATCGGATCATCGATGAACAATATCAACGGGCGACTGCGATCATCGGGGATAGGCGCTCAGCATTGGATAAAATAGCGGAAGCTTTGCTCCAATATGAAACCATCGAGGGTAAACACGTGTTGGAGATATTGGAATTTGGAGAAATTCGCTCTTCTGTCATTGTGGCTCCACCGCCGTTGAAAGCTGTGAGTGCTGAGACAAACCCCAATGACGAAACGCCCTCATCGGAGAATATTGCACCGGATGGGTCTCCCGAGCCATCACCCGCCTGATGGAAATTTTAATCAAAAGGGGCGCGGCGCAAGTCGTGCCCCTTTTTTGTTTATATGTCATCCATCTCCAATTCTGCAGTAAAATTCTCATCGCTTGGTCTGCGGGCCAAGCTTCCAACAATTGCCCGTCTAATGAGTGCGGCATTGGAGAATCCCAGCCTGCTTTCGTTGGCGGCCGGTTTTACCGATAATGGTAGCCTGCCACTGTCATGTGTGAATGCGGCGGTGGAGGAGATTGCCCAAAAAGACCTGAAGGAGACTCTCCAATATGGATCCAACCAAGGTCGTCCTCGTTTGCGTGAATTGTTGTCGGAGCATCTTAACCAGTGGGAACCGGAGTTAGCGGTAACCCCTGACAGCAACTCTTTCTTTGTTACTAATGGTTCTCAGCAGGCCATTTATTTGGCGATGCAGGTGCTGTGTGAACCGGGAGACATCGTATTGGTTGATCGGCCAAGCTATTTTGTTTTTTTGGAAATGCTAAAGGCGATGGGTGTAAGAGCAGTTTCGATACCTGTTGATGAAAATGGTTTCATTGACGGAGCGGGTTTGGCTGCACTGTTGAATCGGTTTCAGGCAACCGGTGACAGTGTGCGTATTAAGGCAGTCTACGTTGTTAGTTACTACTCGAACCCGTCGAGTCGGTGTCTCAATTCGGAGGAGAAGAGCGCTTTGGCTACTGTGCTTTTGGCGAATGGTCTGATTGTCCCGGTGATTGAGGATGCTGCCTACCGGGATTTGTATTTTTCGGAGAAACCCGAAACGAAAAGTATGTTGGGGATGAAGGTATGGGATGATTTTCCCAAGCTCTATCTGTCGACTCTGACCAAGCCCTTTGCCACCGGTCTGAAGGTGGGCTATGGTTTTTGCACTGACTCCGACTGGTTGGCCCGGATGTTACACACCAAAGGGCATCATGATTTCGGCAGTGCGAATTTTTGTCAGGCTATTTTGGAACGTGTCATTGCCGATGGGAGATTTGAACGCCAGTTAAGTGTAATTCGACCAATGTATGGGCGTAAAATGTGCGTTTTGCATGAAACCCTATTACATGAAGGACTGGAGGAACTGGGTTGGTCGTGGTCGAAGCCCGAAGGCGGACTTTATTTGTGGCTGAAGGGACCGGAGGCAATTGACACAAGTTTGGAATCCAAGTTTTGTCGAAGCTGCATAGCAGCCGGTGTGCTGTATGTGCCGGGTGGGTTGTGCTTCGATGATGATGGGCCGAGTAATTATGTGCGACTCAGTTACGGGGTGTTAAATGAGGCAGAATTGGGTGAAGCGGGTCGGCGCTTTGTGCGGGTGGCCCGGGAATTTGTGTCCTGAAAATCGTCCTTGGATTTCAGCCGAGGCCCAACCAAGCTGAACGCTAATTTTATGAAAATCTGTTGTATTGGTGCAGGATATGTAGGGGGTCCCACGATGGCGATGATAGCCCTCAAGGCCCATGATATTGAAGTGCATGTGGTGGATATGAATGCCGAGCGAATTGCGGCCTGGAATTCCGATCAACTGCCCATCTACGAGCCAGGACTGAAGGATGTGGTGACAGAGCGTCGGGGTAAGAATCTGTTCTTTTCCACCAATGTGCATGCGGTGATCAAGGCAGCGGACATCATTTTCGTGGCGGTAAACACACCGACCAAGACCTATGGGGTGGGGGCAGGTCGGGCGGCAGATCTAAGATTTATTGAATCGGTGGTTCGCACCATTGCGGAAGTCGCAACCACCCCCAAAATAATTGTAGAGAAATCGACCATACCGGTCAAGACGGCGGAGACGATCAAGGACATCCTAAGTGAAAACACTCACGGAGTTCAGTTCCAGGTGCTTTCCAATCCTGAGTTTTTAGCAGAAGGCACGGCGGTGGCTGATTTATTAAACCCTGACCGGGTGCTGATTGGTGGCGAACGCACACCCGGGGGTGAGAAAGCCATTCAGACCTTGGTTGATGTTTACGCCCATTGGGTGCCGCGTGACCGCATCGTAACGACCAACCTGTGGTCCTCTGAGCTGTCTAAATTGGTGGCTAATGCATTTCTCGCGCAGCGTATCTCCTCGATCAATTCCATCTCAGCATTGTGTGAAGCCACGGGCGCGGATGTGGATGAAGTCGCGAACGCCATTGGCAAAGACAGTCGGATTGGACCCAAATTTTTAAAAGCCTCAGTTGGTTTTGGCGGATCATGTTTTCAAAAGGATATCCTCAACTTGTCCTATCTTTGTGAGCATTTTGGATTGCCGGAAGTTTCCGCGTATTGGGAAAGCGTTGTTAAGATAAACGACTGGCAGAAGCATCG
>DFDG01000049.1 GCA_002367815.1 Opitutaceae bacterium UBA3033
GTTTGTTCCCCTCATAGCTGGTCATGAAACGCAGGAAATCCGCCGCTATTTCCCGGTGGCGGCTGCGCTTGTTCAGATAAAAGCCAAAGCTCGTCATGCTATTGCCATCAGAAAAGTTACCCAGCATGTATTTGCCCACGAGCGGGTCGGTCTCGGTCGGCTGCGGACAACGCAACACCCCCACCTCAAAATCGGCCAAGCGGCGCAAACTGGTCGCATCCCAAGTGCCAGTAAAAATGAACAGGGCCTCGCTCCGCAAAAACTGCCGCGACGCTTCATCCCGCAGTGCGCTCATATAGCCCGGGCGCATCTGGTCGTTGATTTCGCGGAGTAACGATAGCGCCGCCTCTACCTCGGGTTGTTGATAGCTCCAGTCTCCGTTCAAATACTTCCATTGGGTTTGCCGCGGATAAAGCCCGAGCAAACCATCGGTGTCGAGCTGTTGGCCCAGAGCGTTAACCACCCCGCTCATGTAAAAGCTCATCATCCACATGGCATTGTCTTTGCTGCCCGCGAAAGGAGTCACAATCCGGCCCTCTTTTTTGGCATAGTCCGCCGTCTGCTTGAACAGGGTTCGCATCGCCGCCCAATCCGCCGGTGGCACCCGCGTGCCAGTGATTTCCTCGAGTAACGCCTGGTTGCAGAACAGGCGCAATGAACCCCGGGTCATGGTCACCGCGTAGTATTGGCCGGGCTCGGGCGAGTTGAGCCGCTGCTCCTGCAGTTCGTCGAAAAAGGTTTCCTGCCATGGCATACCGGCCAAGGCCGTCCCTTCGTTATACGGATTCGGCGCCAGTAACTCCTCCGTCAGCGGCTGAAAATATCGCACCGGCAAATCCGCCAGACCATCCAGCCAGGCCCCATATTCCACAATGTCCGGCGCATTGTCTCCGGCGAAATTGGCCCGCATCCACTGCCGGTAAACCTGCCCGGGCACCATCACCTGTTTGACCCGCACCTTGGGGTTGAGCTTCTCGTAGCGTTTGATCACCGCATCAATCCCATCCGGTGGCCCCAACTCGATCTGCCAATGCGCGATGCGGATCGTAACCACCCCATCCGTTGCGGGAGGATTCGAACGGGTAAACACCCAATACACCGCCAGGAGGTATGACGCAGTAAACAGCAACAATCCCAAACGCTTCTTGATCGAGGACATGATCATGGGACCGCCTCCGCTTCACCCAAGGCCGCCAGCACTTTGAGCAATTGCTGCTGCACATTGAACTTCCGGGTATTGCTGGGATACACGGTCAGGAATTCCTCAAAGTAACGTTTCGCCTGCTCGAGGTGACCGGCCCGAAACGACAACTCGCCAATCTGGATTTTCAAATCCTCTGGGGTTATCCCCATCATGCCCGGAACCGCATCCGCCGCAATCAAGTGCGGCAACACTTCATCCAATGGTCGTTCATAAAACATCCCGGCCCATCCAATCTGCAGCTGTAAATCTCGACGCAATGTCGGCTCCTGAATATCACCCAACAAAGCCACGACCTCTTGTAATCGACCCCCGGCATCAGTCGGTTCAGGCAACGCAAAAAGTTTCACCAAACCCAACTTCGTAAACCCCAATTGCGCCCAATGGCTCGCCGGCCAACGGCGCGCAACCTCCCGGAATAATTCCTCCGCCTTCCCATAATCGGGTATAGACAAATGCACCTGATACATCCGGGCTTGGAGATACAAAGCCCGGGCCGCAATGGCATCATCCCCTTCCGCCAACTTCGCTAACACCGGTTCGATTTCGTCCCAATCGCTTTCGGAAATCGGAGGACGCGCCAAAGCCAACACCGCCCCGGCCAAGGCCCGGGATCGTTCATCCACTCCCTTCGCTTTCTTAAAGGCTACAGTTGCTTCGATCAACAGACTGTCCGCCGTATTGACCCAAACATCCGTCAAATCTACCGAATCCTTCTCCCCCGCCATTACCCCTGCGACAGTATGAAGACTGAAAGCAATCAGCAGGAAATTAATGAGGTAACGGGGCACTCTCGAATGATGTGAGGTTTTTCTCATCCCCGACAAGCCTCTCCTGAGTCATTACCGCCAACACCACGTAACAAGAATCTTAACCACTGATGAACACAGAAAAACTCAGATTGTGATTTAGAACCCAGCTTTGATTGGATTTATCGATTCGCTTAATCGTTTTTATCTGTGTCATCCATGATAAATACCAAAATCTCACAGGATACCCTGTTCGAGCCAAGTGTGCTCGCCCGCGACGATCTGTTGGGCGAGTTCGTAGCCCTGCTGATCGGCGTTGTGACCCACCCCGCGGAAATTCCCATCGATACGCAACAAGGCCTGCGCCGCAAAGTCATCCACCAGGGCAAATACCTTCGCCTCGGGTTCGCCATCCTTTAGCAATTTCTGGCCGTAGATACAGCTCGCAGCCAAGGCGAAGAGATCGCTGCCGATATCGGCAATGCGTCCCAAAAGCACCTGCCGCTTTTCCAGCTTGGGTCCAAATATCACCATTTGATGAAACAAGGTGCGCGCCATTTTGCGGGCGCGGCGTTCGACGGTGCGCAAGTGACTCGCAAAGTGAGGATGAATATCAGCGGGGAGGGTTGCCCCGAATGGCAGCCACTGCCGGGGATACCAAAGCGCATAAAATCCCGCCGACTTGATCGCGCTGCGCATCCGCTCTCCCCAAGGCCGTTCGGTATTCAGCGCCACGCCAGCAATTTTCAAATGCGGATTGAGCGCTTCGCGCATGATAAACAAGCGCATGATTTCGGATGAACCTTCAAAAATGGTCGTCACCCGGTTGTCGCGCATCATGCGTTCCACCGGATGTGGTTTTTCACCGCGAGCCTTGAGCGACTCGACGTTTTCATAACCCCGGCCACCCCGAATCTGCATCACATCATCGAGACACATCCAGGCCTTCTCGGTGGCCCAAAGTTTGCATATCGAAGCCTCTAGTCGGATGTCGGCGTTCTTGTCCCGATCTACAATCCGCGACGTCGTGAGTAACATGGCCTCCATCGCAAAAGCGTGAGCGGCGATGCGCCGGATCTTTTCGGCAATCGCGGCATGTTGGCCAATCGGCACCCCCCATTGGATGCGTGCGCCACCCCACTCCCGGGCGATGGCGAGCGCTTTTTTGGCCATACCGATCGATGAAGCCGGAATTGATAGTCGCCCGGCGTTTAACGTGGAAAGCGCCACCTTTAGTCCGCGGCCTTCCCCACCCACGACATTCGCCTTGGGCACCCGCACATTGGTAAATCGCAGCACGCCATTGTAGAGCGCATGCAAACCCATGAATTGGCTGCGGTGCACGATTTCGATCCCCGGCGAATTCGCTTCGACCACAAATGTGGTGATCTGCGTGCGGGGCTTGCCCTTGACCATCTTGGGTGGGGTCTGCGCGGCCACAATCAGTAGCTTCGCCCGCGTGCCGTTGGAGCACCACAGCTTCTCACCGTTGATCAAATAATCATCTCCGTCAGGTTCAGCCTTGGTCGTCATCCGCGCCGGATCGGAGCCCACCCCTTGCTCGGTCAAAGCAAACGCAGACAGCTCGCCGCTCGCCACGCGGGGCAGGAATCTTTGCTTCTGCTCCGGCGTGCCGAATAACACCAGCGGTTGTGAAACACCGACCGACTGGTGCACCGAGATATGCGCAAAAATATTCATGCAATGGCTCGAGATCAGTTGGCAGGCGCGACAGTAGGTCGTCTGGGAAAAACCCAGTCCGCCATATTCCTGCGGCACTTTGATGCCGTATACTCCCAACCTGGCCAGCCCCGCCATCACTTCGTCGGGGATTTCTCCCGATTGATCGATGGCATCCGCATCGACGTGCGCGGTCAAATACGCGCCCAGTTCGTGCAGAAACTTCGTCGCGCGCGCAAGTTCTTCGGACGCGATCTCCGTGACCGGGTGAAGTTTTTCGAGCCGTAAGCGGCCCATGAAAAGATGCGCCGCAAAACTGATATCATCATGCGACTCGCGTGCCGCTTCCGTGATTTCCAGCGCGGCGCGCTGGCCCTGATTCATCTTTGACATGTCGATGACGGACGAACCTTCATCGGTTTTCTTGGTGGCGTTGGAGTCAGACATGGGTAACGGGCCGCATAGCGGCGGTTGGTCGGCAAGATTGCCGTAGTTGGTTTATGACATAGCTCAATCCACCCCGTGCGTCCGGTCAACGAACCCAGCTCCGGCGAGCCCGACTTACTCCATTTCGGGTAGGGCATAAAACTACCTCGCCCACGCTCGAAATTATTCTCAACGGCTGGCTGGCTGGCTCAAATCAACCACATCGACTTGCTTGCCGCCGCCCATCGCCGACTCATGGGCCGCATATCCGGGCGCAAGATAATTTGCTGCCTCCCAAATGTTGATCGGCGGCTGTTCGCCGCTCACGCAGGCCCGAAGAAAATCATCCACCAAAAATTGGTGCGAGCCCTTGTGCTCATTGCCCAAACTGGCAAATGCCGCGGGCAGGCGCTCCACTGGCTGAACCAATGCCGTGCCGCCGTGCCTTTCCGGACGTATGCGCAACAGCTCATCCAACCTGGTGGTTCGAGCAAAATCCTTCCCAATCAAAACCGCACCACCTTGGGTATATTCGAATGAGGCCTCGGTCCCATACACACTCATCAATTCACCTCCGGGGTGCCCCACCCGTCGGAATTCATTAATGCGACACACCGAGCCGTCACTCATCGCAAAAAGTGCCGTCTCGTTGCTGTAGGGATTTTTAGCCGAGTTCACTTTCGGGTTATAAATTCCATCGTCGTGCCGATCAATCCAACCCAGGCAGGAAACTTTGGTCATCCGCGCAGCCAACAAGCTGATCACCTGGCTGGTCGTGTGTGAGGGATAATGCATGGGCGGAAATCCGGCCAATTCCAGAAACCGGTCGCCCGTGCGCGCTCTGATCTGGGCGTAGGTGTTCACAATATCCCAGTCGTGATAATAGGAGGCTTCGGTGTAGGTGACGTGGCCAAATCCACCACGTTGTTGCAATTCACGACAGTAGATCACATGCGGGTAATAATAGCTGGTCTCGCCCATCATGTAGATACGACCGCTTTTCTCCACCGCACGGATGACGCTCCGGATTTCCTCAAGGGTCAGGCCCACCGGCACCGCGGAATAGACGTGCTTGCACGCTTCCAGCGCTTGGACCGCCTGCGGAGCATGCAACCAATGCTGGGTCATGATCGCCACGGCATCCACCCCGGAGTTCAGCGCATGCTCCATGGAGGGATAGGTGCGCTTGACGTCAAATTTCTCCGCCGCAGCCCGCAGCTTTCCTGCATCAAGATCGCAAAGCGCAAGCTCGCTCACGAGTGGATGCGCCTTGAACAGGGGAATGAAATACTGGGCCAGCTGCCCGGTGCCGATAATGGCCAACTTGATGCTCATGGGGTTAAATTCACCTTTCTTGCCGCCTGCTCGATCGCCTCTCGCATGGCTTCTACATCGCGAATGATTTCCTCGTCATCACCGAGGGTCTTAGGATCGCGAAACCGTTCCAACAATTCCTCAAGGTCTTTCGGCAAAGTGCCGTGGTTGGATTCGCGCAGCAGTCTCAACTTTTCCCATTCCTCGATCCCATCCCGCATTAATTCCCAGCGGATTGAACTACGCGGTCCGGGGTAGATCATGAACTCGTCGCCCGGAGGCAAATCCCGACGCCATGGGTGGCAGGAATATAACGTCTCGATGAACGGATTTTCCGGCCACGTCGTATACGCCCAGCGCAGCATGCCGTCATAGCCATTGACGGCGGTGTAGTAGCCCAACCAAACACTTTCCGCCGGTGGGCTGTCCACAAAAGTGTTCGGACGTTTCGGATCAAGGCAGACATAAAAAGTTGTCACGCGCCCTTCCGCCCGTCGCTGGGCAATATCGCGCAACAGGTCGTCGCTCGCATGATCGAGGATGATGGTGAAGTCAGCGAGATCGAGGCCGGTGTAGTTCGAGGGCGCACTATTGCCCGCCATCGCCGCTTTCAAGCGCGGCGCACAGGTGTGCACCAATTCCAACATCGCTTTCATCATGGTTGCCGGCGCTTCATCCACCGCCAAACGCGTAATGGTCAACCAACCTTTGCTTTCAAGGTGTTGCTCAAAGTCCCGCAGAAACGGCCCCCAGTAATCCGCAAACTCCGCCGAGCCCGGTTCGCACATCGCATAGCGCCGGTCACCCGTCGCAGCATCGGTATATTCCAGTCGGCCTGACCAAGTGAGCATGGAGTAACAATTGATCTGTTGCGTTATCCCGCAGCTCATCGCGAATTCCACGTAACGGTCAAAGGCAGCGTAATCGAATTTCCACGATCCATCGGGCTGCCGCAGATGAACGACCATCGTGTCGTAATCATAATAATCACGACTGCCCCAAGGGCGTGGCGTGATGGTGGTGGTAATCACCTTTTGCCCCGCCTGCGCCAGTTCAATCATGTAAGGCCGCATGATACGAAAGTGTTCCTCACTCCAAGGTTGGACGTCGTGCCATCGCGCGATCGCCCACGGGTGCTGCCAGATATCGAGGTGAAACTTCCAGTCCGCCGGAGCGGGCAGCGTCGCGGGTAGAACTTCGAGCGTAAGAGGAAATTCTTTCGGTTCCGTGCCATCAGCGCGCAGCGTAAGCGTGCCCGCATATTTTCCTGGCACGGCATCGCGCGGTGTTTCCACCGTGAGCCAAACAGCGCGATAGGATCCAGCTGGCATGTCCAATCGCACGGCATCATCGAGCACGTCACCCGTCAGCTTGCCATCGGCCAGCACATTGCGCACGAAGCGGGCGGATATTTGTAGGGCGGGGTCTCCGAACCCCACCGTGTTGTCATTTGTATTCTCGGGCGGCATCTGGCGATCCCTCCCTACATCCTTCACCCTGCGCAAAGCCGAAACCTCCGCCCGTAAACCCGCTCGCGACTCCGCCGTCCATACGACAAACTGTCCATACACCCGTTCGCCACGCCAAGCGGTCGCTTGCCAGGTTTGTTCGCTGCCAACCAAGGGAACGTTGCTCGCATCATAGCGGTGATTGATGTCACCCACCGCACCCACCAATTTGCTTGGTGTCGGCCGGGCATAAGCGGAAATCTCTTGGACGTAAGGTCCTTCGTCGGGTTTCGATCCACCTGTTATAGTCATCCTCAACTCCCGCAGTCGCACTGGCACAGGCAGCACCACTTTTACTTTCCCTCCCGAGATGATCCCCGAACCATCGAGACGATCATGCAGCATCTGCCAGTCTGTCCCGTCCTCGGATCCCTCGATGGCATAATTAAATGAACGCGTTCCCGGCGCACGCAGATTCAGGTTGATCTGCGCCACCTCACGCACCTCGGGCAATTCAAGTTTCACCCAAGAGGGGAACACCTTGGAGGTCCAAAACATGACGGTGTCGTCCGTTATTCCGTCATGCACGAACTCGGGGCGTTGTTCATCATCATGGCCCGAAGCCGTGATCTTGGCGTCGCGCAATACATCAGCATATTCAGGATGCGTGAGCAACGGTATCTGCGGTTCATAGGGATCGTGCCGCGAACTAAATGGGGTCGAAGGCGAGACGATCGCATCAGTGGCTGGCATGGCCGTCACCGATAACAGCAGCATTCCCATCGCCAGTCTAGGTGACCATTTCATGTCCCGCAGTTTGGCCTCCCGGGTCTGCGGCTCAATGGCTTTCGCGCAAAATAATTTTAGGCTGAAATTTGCTTCATCGAGACTTGGCCCAAACCCAGGATCGTGCGTAATACCTAAACCCTACCCATGCGCCCAAACATCCTGCTCATCACCTCCGATCAACATCGCGCCGATCACCTCAGTTGCATGGGCACCCCCGGTTTCAATACGCCAAACTTCGACCGGATGGCCCGCGAAGGGGCGCACTTCAATCGCGCTTACACCCCTTGCCCCATTTGCACGCCTTGCCGGATGTCGTTGCTCACCGGTCAATATCCTTCGCGCCATGGGGCCTACTCAATCGGGGTCAGTGTTGATCCCTTCCCCACCACCACCTTGCCATCCGTGCTTAATGACGCCGGTTACCATACCGCGTTGTTTGGCAAACATCACTTTGTGCGCCGTGACGACGAACTCGAACACATCAGCGGAATGAAAAAACCGCCGGCCGATTTCTGGAAAACCTGGAACGGCCCTTACGCCGGCTTTCAAGAGTTTCAGGCCAATACCGGACACACGATCAACAACATCCCGGAAGCCCACTACCGACTCTTCCTCGAAGCCAGTGGCCAGGATTACAAGCAGTGGTTTCCGCAATATCGCGAAGGCGAATACAACTACTACCAAACCGGCGCCTGGGGTATTCCACCCGAGCTACACGACAGCTCGTGGGTCGCCCGGGTAACCAATGATTATCTGCACCGCCACGCCGAAGACGAACAACCATGGTTCTGTTGGGCGAGTTTCCAGGATCCGCACGAACCCTTCGTCTGCCCCGAGCCGTGGTATTCAGCGGTCGATAAGGATAAACTCCAAACCTACGAAGGTTACCGCGAAGGCGAGTTTGACGACCGTCACGAGATTTACCGGCGCATGCACACGCGCGATTTCGGCCCCCTCAACGACGGCAACGGAATCCCTTCCTCTTTCGGCGAACCGGAACGCAACCCCATGTTGCGCGAGTCCCTTCAGGCCACGGCCGGCATGGTCAATTTCCTCGACGATCGCATCGGTGCGATTTTCCGCACCCTGGAAGAAACCGGGCAGCTCGAAAACACCCTCGTCGTCTACACCTCCGACCACGGCGAGATGCACGGTCACCACGGTCTATGGGGCAAGGGCTGTGCCGCCTATGAAGACTCCCAACGCATCCCCCTGCTCGCATGGGGTCCCGGCTTGATTCCTGCGACCGGTAAAACTGAAGCCTTGGCCAACGTGGTCGACCTTCCGCGCACGTTTCTTCATTTCGCCGGCGTGAAACCACCCATCGGTTTGCAGGGCTGCGATCTGAGTCCGTTGCTGAAAGGTGATAAAGATTCCGTGCAAGACGCCGTGCTCATCGAGCTCCGCCCCACGCACTCCACGCTTTATCAAACGACTCTCGTCACGGCCACGCACAAGCTGGTCGTCTACCGCGATACGGATGAGGGCGAACTCTACGACCTCGTCACCGATCCCAGCCAGTATCGCAATCTTTGGAGCGACGTCGCCGCGCGCGAACTACGCGACAACCTCATGCGGCGTCTCGTGCGCTTCAACATGGAGCGCGAACCAGAGGCCCCGCCACGCGTGAGTTTTGCGTGATTGAGCACAAACCGAATCCAACCACGGATGGACTCAGATGCACACAGATACAAACCAGTTGGTTTCCATAATAAAATTCCCATGTGTAATGGATCCCCACCAATCGTTATTTTTGGAATGCCCTCAGAAATTAATCCGTGTTAATCCGTGTCTATCTGTGGTTAAAAAAGAGATATAGCATTTGAATCCCGACGACCCCAAAGACTCCTGCTGTTCTCCCGGCCGCGATCATGCGGACGGCGAAGCCGGCAACGCCACCAACGGTGAATTTTCTCGCATCACGACCGGCAGCACCGACGGGATGAAGCTCATCAATGGGAGTAAATTTTTCATGGGCAACGAGGGCGACTACGGATTTCCCGCCGATGGAGAAGGCCCCGTGCATGCCGTCACCGTCTCATCATTTTACATGGACGCGACCTGTGTGACCAACGAGCAGTTCAACGAATTCATCAACGCCACCCACTACAAGACCGAAGCGGAGAACTTCGGCTGGTCGTTTGTGTTTCAAGGCCATCTGACGCCGGCCCAACAAGCTTCGGCCGTTCGCTCCCGGGTGCTCGGCAGTGAGTGGTGGTGCCGGATCGACGGGGCCACTTGGCGCCATCCCGAAGGCCCGGGCACCACCATCAAAAAGCGCTGGGGACATCCCGTGTTACACGTTTCGTGGCATGATGCGATGGCCTACTGCGCTTGGGCTGGTAAACGCTTGCCCACCGAAGCGGAATGGGAATTCGCCGCTCGAGGTGACCTGGTGCAAAAACGTTTTCCGTGGGGTGATGAAATTGAGCCGGGCGGCAAGCATCGGATGAATGTCTGGCAGGGTCGCTTTCCCGGGCAAAACACCGAGGCCGATGGACACTTCGGTCCCGCCCCGGCCAAAAGTTATCCCGCCAATAGCAACGGACTCTACAACATGACCGGCAATGTCTGGGAATGGGTCTGGGATTGGTTCGACGCTGATTACTATATAATATCACCCTCCGAAAATCCCACCGGACCCGAGACCAGTGATCGGCGCATGATGCGCGGCGGCAGTTACCTTTGCCATTCCAGCTACTGCAACCGCTACCGCACCGACGCCCGCAGCAGTAACACTCCCGACAGCTCCACCGGAAATCTCGGCTTCCGCTGCGTCCGGGACGTATGACTCACCGCAAATTGTAGGGCGGGATCGCTGATCCTGCCTCGATTGATCAACCGCCTCCATGGCGGGGTCAGCGACCCCGCCCTACAATCAAACACCCTTCATTTCACCCCATGGATATCCCTCATCGCATCTCTGCTGGCGCGCTCGTCATCCACGATGATTGCGTGTTGCTGGTGAAGCATCACATCCCGGGTCAGGATGATTTCTGGGTGCCACCAGGTGGCGGCGCAGAAGGCGAAGAATCCCTCATAGACTGTGCCGAACGCGAATGTTTCGAGGAAACTGGTCTGCGGGTCCGGGCCCTCAAGTTTGTCTATGTCGAGGAGTTCATCGACGAAGGTCGGCGCATCTGCAAACATTGGATTCTGTGTGAGCTGATCGGAGGGGATATAAACTTTAGACACGCGACCGACGAGGAACGTGGCGTTTTGATCGAAGCCGGATTCGTATCCCAGTTTGAAATTGCTTCGCTCAATGTTTACCCTCGCCTCATGCGCGATCAATTTTGGAGTGACCACACTGCAGGATTCCCTGTTTTACGTCATCTCGCGTTCGAGTCCTGAATTAATAGCAAATAACCAATAACCAATGAACCCCCTCTATCTCGGCATCGACGTCGGCACGGGCAGTGCTCGCGCCGGACTCTTCACGGCGGACGGACGCATGATCGGCACAGCGACCCAAGCCATCAAAATGTGGAAACCACAGTCCGATTACGTCGAGCATTCCTCGGCAGATATTTGGCAGGCCTGCGGCATCGCCATCCGTGGCGCCCTTAAACAAGCCAAGGCTACTCCCGAGCAAGTCGCCGGCATCGGTATCGATGCCACTTGTTCACTCGTCTGCTTGGATGGCAATGATCAACCCGTGACGGTTTCGCCCAGCGGCCATGATACGCAAAATGTCATTGTTTGGATGGACCATCGCGCCATCCCCCAAGCCGAGCGAATTAACCGAACCAAACACGCCGTGCTGCGTTATGTCGGAGGGGTGATCTCGCCGGAAATGCAAACGCCCAAGTTACTCTGGTTGAAAGAAAATTTGCCCACCACGTGGAAGCGCACGGCCCGATTCCTCGATCTGCCGGACTTCCTCACCTACCGCGCCACCGGCAATGACACCCGCTCACTTTGCACCACCGTCTGCAAGTGGACTTATCTCGGCCACAAGGGCACTTCAGGCAAAGGTTGGTCGAAAGACTATTTCCAACAGATCGGACTGGGTGATTTGGCTGAAGAAAAGTTTGCCCGCATCGGCCAAACGATTCGTCCGATGGGTGAACCGATCGGCCATGGTCTCACCGCAACATCCGCCCGTGAACTTGGTCTCCGTCCAGGGATTCCCGTCGGCGTATCTATCATCGATGCACACGCAGGAGGGCTGGGCATGCTCGGAGCGCCGGTCGGCCATAAGAAACCCACCACCGCATCACTCGAACATCGTCTCGCGCTTATCGGTGGCACGTCCTCCTGTCACATGGCCGTATCCCCCAAACCGCGATTCATTGACGGTATCTGGGGGCCCTACTTCTCCGCCATGGTTCCCGGATCATGGCTGACCGAGGGTGGACAATCCGCAACCGGAGCCTTGATCGACCATGTGATCTCTTCCCATGCCGCCGCCAAGCCCCTCGCAGCGACGGCCAAGAAACAAGGTCGCACGATTTACGAATTGCTCAACGAGCGCCTCGATAAGCTCGCTCAGACTCAAGGCGTAAAATTTTCCGGTGAACTCACGCGCGACCTGCACATCCAGCCCGATTTTCACGGCAATCGTTCGCCCCGGGCCAATCCTACGCTCAAGGGCACGGTGACCGGCCTCGCGCTCTCCGCCACGACCGACGATCTCGCGTTGCAATATCTCGCGGCCATCCAAGCCATCGCCTATGGCACCCGCCATATTCTCGAAGAGATGAACTTTAAGGGCTACCGCATTGATACCCTGCTGGCTTGCGGAGGTGGCACCAAGAATCCCGTTTTTCTACGTGAACATGCTGATATTACCGGGTGCAAGATCGTGCTGTCGAAAGAGCCTGAAGCCGTTCTGCTCGGGTCCGCCGTGCTCGGTGCGGTCGCGGCAGGAAGATTCGCCGGGGTTCTCCCCGCGATGGCCGCCATGAATACGACCGACCGCGTCATCCCCCCGACCAAAGGCCGCGTCGCTAAATACCACGCCGCCAAATACCAAGTCTTTCACCGCCTCCATGCCGACTTCCTCGCCTATCGCGAAATGATGAAAAAATCTTAACGTGATGGATGGGCACGGCCCTGTGCCCGCCATGCGAACCGCAGTCAGTATTTACCCACAGACATTCAAGTTCAATTCCAGACGTCTCTGCCTATGGGTAGTGATTTTCTTCGACGCCCCAGTCTTTGGATATGGATTTTATCGCCATAGCATTCGCTGCTTTGCATCTACCTTTGTCTCCGTAATCCAACATAGAAATACAAAGGCGCTAAAAGTCTCCTCAGCCCTTCATCGCATCCGCATAAGGTGCTGCGGTTAAATCAACCACTTGGCCGGTCTTGATTGATTCGATCGCCGCCAGCACCACGGCCGATGTGCGTCGGGCCGACCGCACGGAAACCGGTGAAGCTGCTCCCTCAACAAGGGCCTTGATAAATGCGGTATCGATCACGCCAGCGCCTTCCTCCGGCCATGCTGGATGTTCAGTCACTTCCTTGTTCTCCCGCGTCATCAGCGAATTGAGCCGATTAAACAAACTCACGCTGCGTTCGCCGTCCGATTGTTGCAGCGCGAATTTCGACGAATGGGGTGGCACGCCGACATCGCCGACTGAAACGGTGGCGACGTTGCCATCGGCAAAGGTGATCGTGATCGCCGCCACGTCCACGATGTCATTTTCAGGATGGTGAATGTTGCCACCCGCCGCATAAACACGCACCGGCGATGAGGGATGTAAATGCAACACGGTATCCACCATATGGCAGCCCTGCGACAACACGTTGCCTCCACCCTTGATTGGATCGTTGGCCCATACACTGGAGGGCCAGTGATCATCGATCACTTGAGCCACCGTGAGTGTCGGTTTGGTGAGAAATGCCTTGGCCGCAATCACCGCCGGGAAAAACCGCAGTTTGTAACCAAACGCCGCCGTCACGCCCGACTGCTCCACGGCCGCCACGATGCGATCGCAGTCGGCCAAGGTCAGCGCCAGTGGTTTTTCCAGAAAGAAATTCTTGCCCGCCGCCGCCGCCGCTTCCGCCAGCGGGGTATGAGTATCGTGCTGCGTGCTGATCCACACTGCATCGATCTCCGGGTCCGCAAAGATTTTGGCCACCTCGTTGGTCGCATAACCGGCCCCATATTTTTTCGCGAAATCTTCCGCTCGATCCAGCGCGATGTCGCACACCGCCCGTAATTCGGCTCCGTCGTATTGCGCAAGAAATTGCGCGTGCTGGGAGCCGTAGCTGCCACAGCCAATGATGGCCGCTCGAATGATTTTTGGGGAACTCATAATAAGGGGGGATAATTTAAAATGTTCTTTGCCAGACTAGTGCAGGGCAGGGTTCGGAGACCCCGCCCTACAAACTGACCTAGAAATTTAATCCAATTCTGGGGAGACATGTAAAAATGCTTGGTCAACGCAGCAAACCCCGTGCGTCTGGACCAAACAAGCCTTTTACCGCCGGAAGACACAGATGAGATTTGCCCTGCGACCGGTGGACTGAAAAGTGAACGCAGTCATGATCCAAAAATTTACCGTGTCGCGGGACGATTCGATCTATGAAGCATTCCCCGATGTTACCTTGACGGCCGATGGACGCCTGCTCTGCGTTTTCGAAGAATGCACTCACCACGGCAAACGGGATTGGACCCGGATCGCCCTCACGGAATCATCCGATCGCGGCCGCACTTGGTCGCCCAAGCACCCACTCACTGCGCCCGGAGAAACCGGTTGGTATTGGAACTGTGCCCGCATCTCCACCCTGCGCGACGGTCGCGTAGCCATCGTGATCGACTACATTGGATCGGACAAGCGCACCAAAGACGTGCATCACCTGCTCAAGAATTTCCTCTTCATCAGTCACGATCATGGCGCGACTTGGGATGAACCGATTCTGCTGCCGATGCAGGGCATCATGCCGGACAAACTGATCGAGTTGGCCAATGGCCGTTGGCTGACATCGTGCCACGTGTGCAGCGATGAGACCAACTTCATCAAAACCCTGCTCTGGTATTCCGATGATCAGGGCGCGATCTGGAACGGACCAATTACCGTGGCTGATCAAGCCGGCCTCCATCTCTGCGAAATTTCAATTCTGCCGGTCGATGATAAAGTGCTGGTCGCGTTGCTTCGCGAAAACTCCTTCAAAGGTTGGGACGCCTACAAAACCATTTCTCGCGATGGCGGGCTGACTTGGGGACCACCCATCACCCTGCCAATTCCCGCCTGCCACCGCCCGACCGCCGGTTGGCTCAATGATGGACGCGCGCTCGTCACCTGTCGTTTGATGCAAGGAGGCAAAGGCTGGGTCGGCTGGTGGACGCAAAACACCCTCGCTTGTCTCACGGACAAGGAATCCCTGCTCGCCGATACTCGTGAAGACGCGCGCACGCGCATCCTCCCACTGGACTATGATCGTTCGCCCGAAAGCGACACCGGTTACACCGGTTGGGTGCAGTTTGCTGACGGCGAGATCTACGTGGTAAATTACATCCTCGACGACGCGCCCAAAGCGCAAATCCGCGGTTACTCCCTGCGACCGGAAGATATCATGCTGCCGACGAAGACCCGAAATTGGGTTGAGTAAGCCCGTCCTCCATCGCGCTTGCATCGTAGATGCATGTGATGCATGTTAGCCGACCTGTTCTTTGATTGGTTAGCACACCGATCATCCGAACTATCCCTTTTGGGGGGTGTTCTGGATTCGATTTCTGATTGGAGTGCACTGCTGCCGTTCGAGAGTGAAAGGTCTCTCGCAAATCTCCTTTTCAAAAAAACTAAGCGGCAACTACGAAGAAATGCCCCTAGCAGCCTAATTGGCCGCTACGTTGGTCCGGCGACACCTGCTAGCCGAAACCGACGCCGACAGCAGGCATAGTATGTAGAGCGACTCGCGGACTACATACCGTATCTTCATCCGGGAGTTGGCTTGAGCTTAAGCGCGTGTGATCGCGTAACTCCGGCGAGATCAAAGTCACACTATAACGGTAGATGCGGTGTGTGAAGGTTAGAAACACGCGGGTTCAATTCCCGCCACCTCCACCATTTGTTAGATACTGACATATAGTTAGTTGTATCACTAATTGGCGATGCCTGATATGCTCGCTTGCTAGAGTTTATTAGCCAGCAGCGTCCACTTATCGTTATTCAATAAAGTATGGCAGGCCGTTGGTTGACTACAAAAGTTAACCATTTCGGCGCAGGCTTGATAAGCTCTGGCAGGACTGCCTCAACACTCTGGGCAGATACACCAACCTCGCATCGCTGGAACCGGAAATCCCCAAACTCTCCCGCGTCACCTTAATCTAATAATCGGGTAGCGCCCGGTGTTTTCACCCGTGGGTTGATTGAAAACGCGATGCTCGCTGCGACAAAGTGAAACTCGATGGATCCGAAGGGTTTCAGCATGCGTCCGGCTGTCGCCAAGGCCTCGGAGAATCCTCAGTCCTCTCGTGGTCCTACTGTCGATTTCAGAGGAAAGTGAGTTTGATCCGCAATCGTTCCAGTGGGTCGGGACCCCTCGGATCGTTACGGAGGTAGTCGAACCCGCGCGTCTACTTCGCGAGCTTGGCGTCAATCTGGTCCCGCAGCTTAACAAAGCCATCGGAACTGATGCTCAGTTCGCCGCGGAACGGGTTGTCCATCGCGACCAAGAAGAAGATCGGTAGCCCGAGCATTAAGGCGACGCTCGTGGTCGAGAAGAGCTTTACGGTCTCAGAGCTCGCGGAGACGAACCACGTCGAAGCGATCGTGAGCAAGGCTCCGATCACCACGATCCACCACAGAGGCGCGTTTAACCGCGCGTCAAAGCTAAGCGCACGCTCGTCGCCGGCTTGCATCAAGACATTGAGTTGGTGCACCGAACGCGCTTGTCGTTGCACCCCGCCACCGCCGAACAGGCGGCCTGAATCACGGGAGCTGAGCAATGCTTCGATGGCCTCCAGCTTTTCCGACTCGCCTTCGGGCGGGTTTCCGACCTGTTGCGCCGGCCAAGACTTCTCAACCACAGTGTCTGCCCAGTCCCGCAACGTCCGCAAACTCTCCGTTCGCATGGGCTCCGGCATGGTGTTGAGGGTGCGCTGAAGGTTGGTCGCCATAAGCTCTTCTTTCTGAGCCAGCTCATCCATCGAGTTGAACGTGTCCCACGTGCCTACGGCAACGAGACCCAGCGTGATGCCAAAGAAGATACCCAGCGTGCTGCTGACGATCCCAATAACGTCGTTTTGACCGGGGTAGGGGCCCACCCATTTATCGATGGGCTTACGCAGCAGGAAATGGCCCGACAGGGCGAAGAGCACAAACGCGGCGCAAACCACGGCGCCGAGCCAGAAATTAGACAGATCATACAGCCAGTAAAATGACATGCTATTCGCCTAGCCTGCTGGTCGTGATTTTCAAGCGCTTAAAAATTCCCAGGCGGCGAGCCTTGAACGGCAGACCGACGTATGAGACGTGGTGGCGAAGCCGGTTACGATGAACCGGAACCGGAATCCCAAAACTCTCCCGCTGATCCTTAATCTAATACTCAGGTAGCGGGGCACACTACGGACTGTAGTCCGCACACGTCAAAATTCTGCCCCTGGAAGTTGGTCACCTATCTCGCTTATTCATCCAAAGCAAAAGCCATGGCTTTCGAGCGCTACCTGAAAACACATTCCGGCAAAGCATTGGCCAACAAACGTCTCTGGCGAAATATGCGCGGGGCCCTGGTTTGCAGGCCTCTGGGAGGCTGCACAAAGTTGACCCAAACCTTATGCCGTATTTCGCTGTTGCTTCGTTTCTGAGCGCAGGGGAATTTTTTCGCTGCGCGCTCAATCCCCAGCCATGAAAACGATTCACGACCTTTCCTCCCTCGATTGGACTCTTACCGGCTACGCTCCGGATACCTGGCGTTTTTTCGCCGGTACCGATTTGGGCGCACCGAGTGTCAGCGAAGTTGTGACCTTGCCCGCCCGCGTGCCCGCCTCGGTGCAGCAGTTGTTGCTCGAAGGCGGAGTGATCCCGGATTGGAATTACAAACTTGCCAGTCGTGAAGCGGAATGGGTCGAGAACCGCCAATGGGTTTTCGCCACCACCCTGCCCCGTGCTTGGTTTGAACACGGCGCCAAACGCCGCCTCCATTGCGCGGGTCTCGATGCCGCCGGTTGGGTGTGTTGCAATGAGCGCTTGATCGGCCGATTCGAGAACGGCTTTGTCGAACATGATTTCGATTTTTCGGCCGTAATTAACCGGGACGAGAATGCGCTGCAGATCATCTTCGATCTGCCTCCGCGCTGGCTCGGGCAGTTCAACTTCACTTCGCAGATCAAAGATTTTAAGGCGCGCTTCAATTACACTTGGGACTGGCAACCGCGGCTCGTGCAAATCGGAGTCTGGGATCGCGTCACCCTCGAAGTGGGTGACGGTCACGAATTGAAGGAGATGCGCTGCGCGATGTCTCCGCAGGGGTTCACGCTGTTCGGTCAAACTCCAGCTAAAATCAACGTGCGACTTGAGGATGGCGAAACCACTCTGCTTAACGCCACGGTGGAGCCCGCAAAACTTGCCGCGGGCGCGACCTTTGATAAACTGCCGATCGCAGCGTGGTGGCCCAACCGCGAGGGCGCGCAAAAAACTTATCAACTCACGGTTCGACTTACCGGCAAGGACGGCACCATCGCCGATGAATGGACCCGCATGATTGGTTTCAAAGACGTGACATGGCAGGCTTGCGACGACGCCCCTCCGGAAGCCGATCCTTGGATCTGCGTGGTCAATGGGCGGCCGATCTTTTTGCAAGGCGTCAACTGGACGCCCATTCGCCCGAACTACGCCGACCTGACCACCGCCGACTACGAAGTGCGCATCAAGGCCTACGCCGAAATGGGCTGCAATGTGTTTCGGGTCTGGGGTGGTGCATTTCTGGAAAAGGAAATTTTCTACGATCTGTGCGATCGCTACGGCCTATTGGTCTGGCAGGAATTTCCGTTTTCTTCCTCGGGCATCGATAATTGGCCGCCGGAAGACCCGGCACTGATCGAGGAGACACGTCCCCTCGTGCGATCCTATATTGCCCGGCGGCAACACCATGCCTCGCTCTTGTGCTGGTGCGGGGGCAACGAACTGCAGGGGGCCATGGACGGCAATAAAATTGGCTCAGGCATCCCCACGCCCGCGACCCATCCGTTGCTTCAAATGATGGCCGGGGAAGCCGCCGCGCTCGATCCCACGCGCCGTTTTCTGCACACCTCTCCCACCGGGCCACGCGCGCAAGCCGATGCCAAGGAATATGGCCAGGGGTTGCATTGGGATATTCACGGTCCATGGCGACCTGTGCCCAAGTCATACTGGGATAACGATGATTCGCTCTTTCGCTCCGAAGTCGGTGCCGCCGGTGCCAGCCCACAGGATATATTGGAAAAATATTACGAGGCCGGCTCACTGCTGCCGCTCGCTGAGGACAATCCGCTTTGGGCAAGATTTGGGTTTTGGATTCAAGACGAAGGTTTCCGTCAAGATCACGGCAGATCGCCAAACGATTTGAACGAATGGATCGCATGGAGCCAAAAGCTCCAGCGCGATCTGATGCATCATGCGGCGTTCACGACCAAAAAACGCTTTCCGGGGATCGGTGGCTTCATTGTCTGGATGGGGCACGACCCGTTCCCTTGTCCGGCCAACACCGCCATTCTCGATTTCTACGGGCGCCCCAAACCGGCCGCAGATGCATTGCGCGAAATATTCCTGAGAACCCCCGAGGATCTCTGATCACAACGATCCGCAGAATTTAGCCACAGATTGCACAGATTAATACCTGATCAGATCTGTATTTCTATCCGCGATAATCAGTGTATTCCGTGTTAAAAATTGCATGGGTGCCTTCTCATCATTCGCCTTGGCCAACTAAATTGCCTTGTTCGATCCATTGATCAGCGACCAGCCGCGTGAATCAGCGGTTAAAAACCGAAACCCCGGGCAATTAATTCGCTCTGTCGGCCTCGGCGAAGCGGGCGATCTTGCCAAATAGGTCACCGAAAATCTCGTCGCGACTCACCTCAATGGCCGTGCGCACAAAATGGCGCGATGTATCCAAACTATAGGTGACTTGGTCGGTCAGCACCGGGCTATGGGTCAGCCTGGTCGGAATCCACGCGGGATTCAGCAACCATGCGATCACCGCAATATCCCAGATCACGCGACTCCGGCCAAAATGATCCTCCATGCACTCGCGGTAGGTCTGGGCCAGAAAGTCGCCCAACTTTCCTTTTCCTTCCACGTAGCGTTCGATCTCCGGTAGACTCGTGATCAAATGAGAGGTAACCGGTAGACAGGGCACATGCACCAAGGGGACGCCGGAATCGAACAACACCCGCGCAGCATGGAGGTCCTGCTTCAAATTGAATTCACTGGCGCTATGCCAATACGGGGCCATGCCGCCTAACCAAACCACGACGATTTTCTCCATGATCTTTGGCTCCATCAAAATGGCCGATGCCACATTGGTCGGCGCACCAATCGAGGCGACATAGAGAATTTCATTCGAGCTGAGCGCCTTGGCCACCAGATCTCGCGCGGCGGGACTTTCCACCGGTTGATGGGCCGCTGTCATATAACCTTTTGAACCGCGGAACGCATAACCCTCGGGTGACACCTTGAGTAATTCCAGCAGGCGCAAAATTTCATCGTAGCTGTTCTCCATCCCATTTTCCGGACTGGTGGAGCGATCGTTGAAAAACGGCGCCGCATAAACGGCCTCGACCTGTAAGCGTTCGGGCGAGAGCAGCGCTTGCACCAGCGCAAATTGATCGTCGATCTCGTTGTAGGTATCGGTGTCCAACACCATCCGCAATTTGCCGGAGGGAGGGTTGAGCATCGTGAGGCGGTCTTGCTCGGTGAGCGGCATTTAATTAGGGCTTAATAAAGTAATTCTCAGGCCAGCCATCGGGCGAACCAATCGAATGCATCGCCCTGCATCTCACGATCAAATTTGTGACCACCGGGATACCACGAACAGTTGAACTTCTCCGGCGCACCGGCGGATTTGAAAACGCGCTGCAAGTTCTGCTCGGCGCATTCCATTTCACTGTGGGTGAAAAGTCCGTCTTCGTGAGTGTTCATCACCATGGTTGGTTGCGGTGCGCGCAAACCGAGGATTTCAGAAAAGTCCAACTCGCGCGGCAGGTGAGGCACGAAGCACATCCAGGTGTGCGTGAAACTTTTATGCAGCAGGAAATCGCGCCAGGTCGTCATCATGCCCACGCACACAGCGCACTTCACCCGGTCATCCAGCCCGGCTAGAAAGACCGTGCGCAAACCGCCCCCGGAAAGACCACCCACCCCGATACGCTCGGGATCGACATCGTCTCGCGCAAAAAGCACATCGATCGCCACCCGGTCTTCATTGAAAAATACGCCTGGCCATGTCGTGCCCGCACTGAAAAGCGACTTGGCCATCACGTGTTCGTGCTGACCTGCCCAAGTATTGTAAGCCGTAATGCCCTCGACCGAATCGTCCGCATCATCCGGCACTAGCCCGGGCAATTTGTCGGACAAATCCGCCACCCGCACCCGCCGACTGCCGAAGGCGAACGCATCGTGCACCAACACCACATTGCCGCGACGCGCGAGCTCGTTGGCCCAGGCCAGACCACTGTAATAATCCGCCTGATGCTGCGCCACCATCGGATGCACGTTATCACTAACCCGCGTGATCTTTTCCTTCCCGAAAAACTTGAACCCACCGTGATCATGCAACGCCAGAATACCCGGCAGAGGTCCGGTGGCACCCCGAGGTTTTAATAAAAATGCCTCCGTCCGGGCACCCGCCGTTTGGGCCCAACTCAACTCTTCAATCTCAAGTCCATCATACTCATATCGCCGATCAATCGTGGGCACGACCATCGCAGCCGCCGGAGGAGGTGCCATGCATTCAACCACGCGGGCGAGAGCGGCGGCTCGACGCTCGGCAAATTCATTTTGGGGACAATGCTGCAACGAAAGCGGGCCCGGCACTTTCGGCAGGAGAGATTCAACCCAAGGTCCGTAGGCGCCGATCATGTTTTTCATCAGGGTAGTTTGTGATCAACGATGGGTTGGGCGCTTAATTTCACGTCAGTAATGACGACGAATCACCGTCTAGATAAAGCGTGGCGTGGGACTGCCGGCGCAGATAACTGCCCGGGCAAGTCGGGGCAATCGGACCTTCGAGCGAATCTTTGACCGCTTGAGCCTTCCGGGTTTCCGGCACCACAGCAATCATTCGACCCACTTTGCAAAGCGTCGGTATCGTGAGTGTGATCGCATACATGGGCACCGCATCAAGATTCGGAAAATGCCCCTCGCCCACCTGTTGGCTGCGGCACTTGTTATCGAGCTTAACAATCTTGATCGCTTCGGGATCTTCAAATTCCGCCACCGCAGGATCGTTGAATGCGATATGGCCATTCTCACCGATCCCGAGACAGCAGAGGTCGACTGGCGCCGACGCTAACGCAGCGGTGTAAGAGCGAATCGCTTTGAGTGGCTCCATGGCATCGCCCTCAAGAAAATGGGCTTCGCCCGGATTCACTTTGTCGAATACCCGTTCCTTGAGATATTTCCGGAACGAAGCCGGATGTGTCATCGGCATGCCGAGGTATTCATCCATGTGAAACAACGCGACCTTGCTCCATTCGATGCCAGGCAGCCGAACCAGTATTGCCAAAAATTGATCCTGCGAATTACCCGTGGCAATGATCGCGCGAGCTAAACCACGTTGGGCAATCGCTTCGCGGAGCACGTTGGCGGCGTCCTCGGCCGCCGCGGCAGCCATTTCGGCTAGCGCGCCGAAACGACGCACCGACAGTTGATCCACTTTATAAGATTTTTCGGAAGATGTGCTCATAGTAATTACTCGCCGCATTGGGTTGGTCCCACGGTCCATTGATCCATCCTTCAATCTGCGGCCATGACAATGGAAAAACTCAGATTGCCGCGTCATCACGAGTATGTCATCTTAGGATCCACCCTCATGAAAATTGCTGCCGTCGCCAAACCGCCCTCCGACACCAATCTGCGTACGCTCGCCCAAATCGGGGTCGAGCATCAGTGCTTCTACGGCTTGTCCAGCGATCCGGACGAATACACCGCCGCCAAGGAAAAGGCCGAACGCAACGGCTTGCGGCTATCGGTAGTCGAGCATGGTCCGGCAATGGACCTCATCGTCATGGGCAAGGAAGGCCGCGATGCCCAGATCGAGGATTACAAACGCCTCATCGTTCACATGGGTAAACTCGGTATCAAAACCCTGTGTTACAACTTCATGCCCCAGATCACTAAAGATGCGATGGTCGTGCGCACCTCCTTTAAATTTCCCGAACGCGGTGGCGCCCTCACCAGTGCTTTTCGTTTCGAAGGATCCGACAACGACCGGATGACCGCAGCAGGTGTCACCACTGACGGGCAAATGTGGGACAATCTCGACTACTTCTTAAAGCGCATCATCCCAGTCGCCGAAGCCGCCGAGGTAAACCTCGCCATGCATCCCGACGATCCGCCGCTCTCCCCCATGTGGAATCTCGCCCGTATCATGCGTAGCGTTGAAAACTACGACCGCCTGTTCGCGATGTATCCGAGTCCGGTCAATGGGCTGACTTTCTGTCAGGGATGCTTCGCCGAAATGGGTGCGGATCTGGACTCAACCATTCGGCACTTCGCCAAACGTATCCACTTTGTGCATTTCCGCGATGTGGTTGGCAGCTTGCATGATTTTCACGAAACGTTTCCTGACAACGGCCCGAACAACATGGTTGCGCTTTTCAAAACCTACAAGGAGATCGATTACAACGGATTCATTCGGGTGGATCACGTGCCGCAACTCGCCTGTGAAACCACTGCCGGCGAAGGTTATGGTTTCCCCGGGCACATCTTTGCCATCGGGTATTTGAAAGGACTGTTGGAGCCAATCTATGGTCGACCCGGTCAAGCCACCCAATCGTGAAAGTCGCGCTAGCGCAGTTCATCTACGAGAGCAACACCTTCAACAATCAGGCGGCGGATCTCGAATTTTTCACCCAAAACGGGACCTGGTTGACCGAGCCCGATGCCGTGAGGGCTTGGGCGAAAAACAGTCATTCCCAAATGGAGAGCAGCCTCACCGCACTCGAAGCCGCCGGTTGGTCAACGGCCCCCACCTTTGTCGCGATGTGTGGCACTCCCGGTGGACGGTTATCCGCGGCGTGCTACCAAACAATTCGTGAAACCCTCGGAGCTTGCCTGAAAGGCGCGATGCCCATCGATGCGATGCTCCTCCATCTACACGGTGCCGTTTGCGCCGTGGGTGAAGACGATGTTGAGGGGGCAATCCTTGAAATGGTGCGAGATGAAGTGGGCTTTGCGGGTCGCATCGTTGTATCGCTTGACCTGCACGCCAACGTCACCCCGCGGATGTTGCAGCACGCCGATGCCTTCACCACCTATCGCACCTTTCCTCACATGGATTTTTTCGAGACCGGTGAACGCGCGGCGCAACTCATCCTCCAGCCGCAATCCACCGTGCGCACCTTGGCCAAGATCTCGGCGCTCATTCCACCCACCGCCACGGACCATCGCAGCGGACAATTCGCCTCGATTCTAAAACAGGCCCGCGAACTCGAAGCGCAGCCCGGAATCATCGATGTTGGGGTATTCCCCGTGCAGCCGTGGCTCGATATTGCAGCACTCGGCACTAGCGTGGTGGTCACTTCGACTTCGGCCGAAACCGGGGCCAGCGCTGCCAGCAAGTTGGCCGAACAGTGGTATGCCCAAAGAGACACTTGGCAAAGTGGCTTGGTCGAATGGGAAACCATTTTCGAACGGCTCACCACCACGGCAGACAAACCATGGATGCTCGTCGATACCGCTGATGCCACCACGGGCGGCAGCCCGGGCACCAGCGCCGAAGCGATCGTGCAATTATGGTCACGCCGAAATGAGTTGCCCGGTGAGGTGCTGCTCTGGGTCGTCGATCCCGCTGCGGTCGTCTCCGCTGAATCGGGTGCCTGTTCTTATCGTCTCGGTTCACAGCAGTTTCCCGTTGAGGCGGAAGTCATCTTCGTCGGCGAATGCCGTTATCGGGCACGGGGTCGCTCCTATACCGGACAGGAATTTACTTCGGGCGCGGCGGCCGTGCTCAGCGCCGGTCAGTTGCGGATTGTCGTTAC
>DFDG01000056.1 GCA_002367815.1 Opitutaceae bacterium UBA3033
GGCTGCCAATTCAGAAGCTTGCTCCCTAGCTCTGGTGATCGCGATACGACGCCCGGTTAATATCCCTTTCTTACTCATAATAAACCCAGTTTCCTGAGCACACGCTCAGCGGTATCGGCAGGTGCCTCGTAATCATTTTTATTCATTGGAAAACTGTGTTGGCCCACATCTTCATGGAAGAGGTAAAGGGTGTCACCGGTGACATGAGTGGCAAATGCCGTGTGACAACCACTGCCCAAAGCAGATTGAAACGCCCGCTCCACGCGCACGGCACGGGCAGTATTTTCATCCAGCACAGCGCCGATAGCGCGAGCATCTGACATACGAGTTTGAATGGCGATCGCGCCCTGCCCCACAGCCGGGACCATTTGGTGAAATTCAATGGGTTGAAATCTCAAACCCGGCCAAGTGGTAATACCAAGTCGGCTCAACCCCGCCGCCGCGAGGACGGTTCCATCGGCGACATTCAATTCGGAAATCTTGTTCAAGCGGGTATCCACATTGCCTCGAATTTCCGTAAATTCAATATGCGGAAAAAGTAACTGCAACTGGCTGCGCCGCCGTGGACTTCCGGTGGCGAGCTTTTGAGGAATTTTTATGGCTTCGCGCAGCACCAACATATCGCGCACGTCAGCCCGAGGCATATATCCCGCAATCATCAATTCTGGCGGCAAGTCACCCGGCAAATCCTTCGTGCTATGGACCGCGAGGTCGGCCTCACCTGAAATCAAAGCTGCTTCAAGCTCGCCGGTGAACAGGCCCTTGCCTCCCTTCTTTTCCAAAGACCATTCCGTCTGCCGGTCACCGGTGGTCACATATTTTTTCAGTTCAACCTCAACCCCCATTGATGCACGCAAATGAGCCGCAACCATCTCGCTTTGGGCCATAGCGAGTGGACTTTTTCTGGTAGCGAGAATGAGTTTAGCAGAGGTCACGATAAAAGACGGTAATGAGTTCGGGCCCAAAAACAAGAATCGGCACCAACGGCTGGGCCATCGGTGCCGATTAATGTCTTCAATTACTTGACAGGCTTAGGCGTAGGATGCTTGGACGCCCTTGATGTTTTTCTTGGTCATCCACGGCATCATCCCACGCAGGTAAGTGCCGGTTTTCTCAATGGGGTGTTTCTCGCCTTGTTTGAGTAGTTTGTTATATTTCTTCAACCCGCCTTTGTGCTCCTTGACCCATTCCTTGGTAAATTTGCCGGATTGGATTTCCTTCAGGATCTTTTTCATCTCAAGTTTCGTCTGCTTGTTGATGATACGGGGGCCACGGGTGATATCACCATACTTAGCGGTTTCTGAAATCGAGAAACGCATGCCGGCGATCCCGGACTCATACATAAGGTCACAGATCAGCTTCAATTCGTGGAGGCACTCGAAATAAGCCATCTCAGGTTGATATCCAGCTTCGACCAAGGTTTCAAAACCGGCCTGCACGAGAGCTGAAGCGCCACCGCAAAGAACAGCTTGTTCACCGAAAAGATCGGTTTCGCATTCTTCCTTGAAAGTGGTCTGCAACACACCGGCACGGGTTGAACCGATACCTTTGGCCCAGGCCAAGGCGATTTTCTTGGCTTGCTTGGACATGTTCTGCTCCACGGCGACCAATGCTGGCATACCTTTACCCTCAACATAGAGGCGACGAACCATGTGTCCGGGACCCTTGGGAGCCACCATGGCGACATCGATTTCCTTTGGCACTTTGATCAGGCCGAAATGAATCGCCAGTCCATGCGAGAAGATGAGGCACTTACCTTTGGTCAAATTAGGCGCGATGTCTTTCCTGTAGACATCAGCCTGCACCATATCAGGCAAAGCGACCATGATGACATCGGCGCGACGCACGGCTTCGGCCGTGTCGTAAACCTTCAGCCCATGCTGTTTGGCGACGTCACGGGATTTGCTGCCGGCATAGAGGCCAATGATGACCTTGCAGCCGCTCTCCTTGAGGTTCAACGCGTGAGCGTGACCTTGGGAACCGTAGCCAATAATGGCCAGGGTCTTGTTTTTGAACACGCCGAGGTCGGCGTCTTTGTCGGTGTAGACTTTAGCAGGCATGATAAATTACTCTGAGTTTTTGGTTGATTAAACTTTTACCGCTTGAGAGCGAGGCGACCGGTGCGAGCCAGTTCCAGAATGCCATATGGTTCCAGCAAACCGAGAAAGGCATCGATTTTTTCGTCATCCCCGGTGTTTTCGATCACCATGTAATCGGATGACAGGTGCACAATCTTGGCACGGAAAATATCTTTGATCTGCAATATTTCGGGACGTGATCGCGAGTCCGCCTTGACCTTGACGAGCACGAGTTCGCGGGCGACGGCGGCCCCTTCAATAAAATCAATGACTTCCACGACATTGATTAATTTGCGCAATTGCTTGATGCAAAGGTCGAGCGCGCGGTCATCACCGCGCAACACCGCCGTGATGCGTGACAGTTCGGCATCGTGGGTCGGCCCGACATTGAGCGAATCGATGTTGAAGCCGCGACCGGAAAACATTCCGGCCACCCGGGCCAACACGCCGAATTTGTTCTCAACGAGGACGGATATCGTATGTCGCATAGTTATTTTGGATTGGTGAAAAAATGGTAGACGCTGAGGGACTCGAACCCCCGACCCCCTCGGTGTAAACGAGATGCTCTAACCAACTGAGCTAAGCGTCCATAGTGAAGGATGAAAATAAGGCTTCCCACCGTGGGACTGACAAGAACTTATTCCCGGTTCGTAGCCGGGCTCATGTCATAACATTTGATGACTTGGGCTCCAACCATCCCGTGCGAACCATCAATTCCACGTTCAATAGTGCATTAAGTGCGGCCCCCCGCCATAGATTGTCCCCGGTAACCCAGAATGAGAGCCCGTTGTCAAAGGCAGTATCCACCCTCAGGCGGCCAACACCACATTTCACCTTTCGGGCAAAATCCAAAGGCGTTGGGTAAAGATTTTTGGATGGGTCATCCCTCAGCTCCGCCCCGGCAAATCCAGCCACGGCGATACGGGCTTCTTCAAGACTCACGGGCCGCTCGAATTCCGCACAAACCGAGACGGAATGCGCCCGCACTACCGGCACGCGCACTGTCGTCGCCGAGACTTTCAAGTTTGGCAGGCCCAATATTTTACGGGTTTCCTGAGCCATTTTGGTTTCTTCGCCGGTATAACCGTCACTACCAAAACTGTCGATGTGCGGCAGACAATTGAAAGCAATCTGATGGGGGTAAACCTTGTGCTCCAAAGGCTGGCCGGCGGCATAGGCCTGAATCTGTGATTCAAGCTCATTCACAGCCTCGGACCCGGTGCCTGACACGGATTGATAAGTAGAAATGATCACGCGCTTCAGGCCAAACTTCTGATGTAATGGCCACAAGCCCATCAACATCACCGCCGTCGAACAATTGGGGTTGGCGATAATCCCTTGGTGTGTGCGAAGAGCGGCTGGATTGATCTCAGGAATCACCAGCGGCACATTGGGATCCATCCGCATGGCTGAACTTTTGTCGACCACGAGACATCCCGACTTTACCGCATCTGGGGCTAATGCCCGGGTAACAGAGCCGCCAGCCGCGAAAAATGCCACATCTACATCGGCAAAGACCCCGGGCTTGGCCTCTTCAATGGTATATGTTTTGCCCAGACACTCGATTACCTTGCCCGCCGAACGCGTCGAGGCAAAAAGCCTCAGGTTCGAGATGGGGAAATTTCGCTCCAGTAAAAGTCGGAGCAGCTCTTGACCGACGGCGCCTGTTGCGCCGACGATACCTACAGTGAATGATGAATTCTTAGACATTGGTAAACCTTGGGAACTGATCACTAAAGCCTGTGATGCTTTGGGTATCAAGCCCTCACGCCGGATTTTGCTCGTTACCATTAGTAATGGCACACTCCAGTTTCTCGATGGCGGAAATGTCATAAAAAGTTACGTCATCTCCACTTCACGGAAGCCTCCGTCCAATCTTAAGGGGTCATTGGGCACGCCACGAGGCCTGCATGAAATCGGCGAGCGAATTGGTGCCGGCCAACCCGTCGGAATGGTTTTCAAGGGACGCGTTTCCATTGGCCATCACTTCAATGAGCTGCCCGAAAATGCAACTGACACCAATCTGATCACGAGCCGCATCCTGTGGTTGAATGGATTGGAACCGGGAATAAATCAGGGAGGCGACGTGGATACCCATAGCCGGTATATTTACATTCATGGCACCAACCATGAAAATCGCATTGGTGAACCCCTGAGTGCCGGCTGCGTCCTGATGCGCAACCTGGATATCATCGAATTGTTTGAGCAGGTTCGAACCGGTGATCTGGTTTTGATCAGTTAATTGCTTTCAAACCCAGAGGTCGCCTCAAGCGTTCTTGCCGAAAAGCAAACGCAGGGAGTTAAGCACGACCACCAAAGTGCTGCCTTCATGGGCCGCCACACCGACCGCAAGGGGAACGGCTCCAAAGGTGGTGGCCAAAACCATCACCACCACTACGCCCAACGAAATAGCGAGGTTTTGCTTGATCACCCGCGCCGCCCGGCGGCTCAATCTTTGGGCCGCCAAAAAGTTTTCAATCCGGTCATGCATCAGAATTACTTCGGCCTGTTCCAAGGCGGCATCACTTCCCCTCGCCCCCATGGCAATACTCACATCTGCCGCAGCCAGACTCGGAGCATCATTAACGCCATCCCCCATCATGGCCACGCGCTGACCGCTTTTCCTGATCTCTTGAATCGCGGCCACTTTATCCTCCGGAGACAGACCTGAACGCACTTCATCAACGCCCAATTCCTTGGCCACAGCTTCGGCGGTGTGTCGACGATCTCCGGTTAGCATCACTACCCTGATGCCCATTTTCTTCAAAGCCAAAAGCACGCCTTTGGATTCTGCGCGGATCTCATCCCGTAGCAAAATCCGTCCGACAAGGTCTTTGCCAAGGACCCACACCTCACTCAACTCCGCATCGGCCGGCGGCAACTTTTGGGCCCAT
>DFDG01000067.1:0-18600 GCA_002367815.1 Opitutaceae bacterium UBA3033
GTTTCGAATCTGGTCTGTAATTGTGAGTGCCACTTCAAGGGCACTTTTACCCAAGGCGGCTCCGACCTTGGGTTGTTTCGCTTCCCGAACACTATCGACAAAGTGCGCCAACTCCAAAGCCAGCGGTTCACCTTTTTCCAGCGGAATCTCTTTGACGGGGATAGCGCTTAAATCACCCGCTTTTACCAAGCCGATTTTCATCTTCAAACCATAGGCAATGATATCGGATTTTTTCACGAGGTGCCCGGCCTGATTCATGAAATCGAGTGACAGGTAGGCATCGGATTGGAAAACGCGGATCTCGCGTTGTTTCTTCGTGCTCATGCGACTCGCGCTCAGGTTGGCGACGCAGCCATTGGCAAATTCGATCCGGGCATTCGCAATGTCTTCACCTTTCGAGAGGACAGTCACGCCGACACTGTCGATGCGCTTGATGGGCGATTTTACCAAAGCCAGCACGATGCCGATGTCATGGATCATCAGATCCAACACCACTCCCACTTCGGTGCCACGTGGCTGATAGGGCGCCAAGCGTTCGGCCGTGATGTATTGGGGGGCACTGACCTGCTTTTCGAGAAAGCCCATCACAGGGTTGAAATGTTCGATGTGCCCCACCTGCACCAAACAGCCGTGCTCGCGGGCCGCTGCCAACACTTGCTCGGCTTCCTCCAAATTGGCGCATAGCGGTTTCTCAATCAGGAGGTGTGCATGTTTGGCCAGCAGCGGCAAAGCCACTTTGGCATGCAAATCTGTGGGCACGACGACCGAAACCGCATCACAGGCTTCTCCCAGTTCATCCAAAGTGGCAAAACGGCGGCAATTGTATAACCCACAGATCTCGGCGGCGCGGGCATCGCTGGTTTCATAGATGCCACACAATTCCGCGCTGGGAAGGGCGGCGTAGATGCGGGCATGGTGCTGACCCAGCGAGCCCACGCCAGCAACACCACAGCGGATACGTTCAGGAGATGCGAAAGGCATACCCAATTGCAGTGGTATCATCCCAATGTTGCAACGCGGGAAACAAAACGTTCATGCAAAAAGACACGCTCCGGTCTTGTGTTTGCTGCAAGTCCGCTCTCTAGGCTATGGAAAGTTAACCCCCAAAGTATTTTATGCTGACCCAACCTCTGTCGGAAAAAGAAGCCAACGATCTGCTTGATCGTTTTCACCGCGATGGCTTTGCCGTCTTACGCAATGTGTTCAGTTCCGACGAATGCGCCGCTTTACGCAAGATAACCGATAGCTATGCCGCCGATCCAAACTTTGAGGAACTACGCAGCACCTGGTTCGTGGTGCGCAACCCGCAGGACTACAGCTTCGAATTTACCAAACTCTTCATTCGCGAGCCCATCTACTCAATGGTGCAACAAATTCTCGGCCCGGACTGCCGGTATTGCGGACAAAACGTCATCCGCAATAAGCCCGGCGAAGCGGTGTCCAATTGGCATGTGGACGATAATAATAGGCTCGAGCATCCCCTGCCCCCGGAGATTCCCCGTTGGCCGGCCGGCGCACGTTTACCGCTCATTTGGCTTAGTGTTCAAGTCGCATTAACCGACATTGAAACTTTGGACGATGGTCCCACGGAAATCGTGCCGGGCAGTCATTACTCAGGTCGTTTGACCCCCAATGAAAACCCGGAATTCGAAGGCAAAGGTGTGGAGCACGTTTATTGTAAAGCCGGTGACATCTATCTGTTCAATCATCAGACATGGCATCGCGGCCGACCCAACACTGGCAAACGCACCCGCTACCTCATGCAATTGCAATACGCGCGGGGAGACAACCTCGCCTTCCGTTGCCAAGTGGCCGAGCCCACTCCGGCCATGGATAAGATGCTGGTCGGTGCCGACCCCAAACTTGTGCACGTGATGACCGGCCGGGCCAAATATGTCTAATGCACTAATTTCAGATAGGAACAACGCCAACCCCGGAATCAATCATGTGGTCCCAATTTCATCTTTGGGATGTATGTTAATGCAGAGGATACAAAGATATGTGATCAGAGTTTTGTTTGAGCACGGTCTGCAGTTCAACGGGACCTGAATTATCCTAACAGCCCTGCGTGCAATTCCAATTGACGTCCGCAACGAGCCGCATGTTTAACATTATGGGTTACAATAACTAATGATGTATCCGTTTCTCGGCAAAGCGTGAGCAAAAGCTCAATAACCGTTTCGCCGGTGCCTTCATCAAGATTGCCAGTGGGTTCGTCCGCCAAAATCATTTTCGGCTGATTCATTAACGCCCGGGCCAGAGCCACGCGTTGGCGCTCACCACCAGAAAGTTGATTTGGCAGATGCGTGGCCCTATCGACCAACCCGACTCTGCTCAGCAAATCTAACGCCCGCGCCCTTTCTGAGCGACCGATTCGGCCGCGAATCCGGGCCGCCATCAGGACATTCGCCAAGGCATCCATTTCCGGAATCAAATAGAACGACTGAAAGACCATTCCCAAATAATCAGCCCGTGATGCTGCTGAAATATTTTTCGTCCCACCCCAAGTGATGGAGCCACTTTCAGGTTCATCAAGCCGGGCAAATAGATGCAACAGGGTGGATTTGCCCGAGCCGGATTCACCACGAATACTCACCGTCTCGCCAGGGGCGACTACAAGTGTCGCACCGCGCAACACTTCGATCCGGCGATCGCCGCTGACAAAGGTCTTGTGCACTTCGCAAGCCGATAGGACTGAAGTGGGATTATTCACTGCGCAAGGCCTCCACTGGTTTTAGTCTCGCCGCCCGCCAGGCTGGGATCAATCCGGCCAGCGTAGAGATGACAATCGCAGAAACAACGATAAGAATCCTGTCGTTCGGCGCCAAGTGCGCCGGCAATTGGCTAAATTGGTAAAACCGCGTGAGCACTTCCTCGCTGCCGGTCAATTCAGTGAAAACGCGGATCAGGTCGTTGCGGAAATAAAGGAAGGTATAGCCCAAGCCGAGACCCAACACCGTGCCCACAAATCCAATGATGAATCCTTGAAAACAAAAACATGCGGCCACATGGCGAGGTTTGGCGCCGAGCGCACCAAGCAGACCGATCTCGCGAGTTTTACGCACCACCGAGATGAGTAGCGAACTGGTCACTGAAAACGCCGCCACCACAATGATAAAGGTTAACAGAAAAAAGATCATGTTCTTTTCCAATTGCAGGACAAAGAGGAAGTCCTGGTTGGCATTCATCCAGGATCGCGCGATCGCGTTGGAATCCTTTCCCAATGCCACATTGATGCTCGACGCAACCTCGTCGGCATCCGCATCAGGTGCGATCTTGACATTGATCCCGTGCACAGAATTTCCCATGCCATAGAGATCCTGCATCGTGCGCAACGTCACCAGCACCACCGAACTGTCGAGTTGTTGGTGCCCAATTTCAAATATTCCCACGACCTCGAGCTCGCGCGGTAACATCACTTCATCGTTTTTCATCTTCTCCAACAAAAGTGGGGAATATATCTGCACCTTGCTGCCCAATCGCGCGCCCACCGAGATCGCAAGTTTCGCACTGAGAATCACGGAGTCATCATCAAGGTCATCCAGTGACCCCAGCCGAACATATCGCCGCAAAGGCACTACATCGCCCACGCGATTGATATCTATCCCCTGAATGAGTGGATATTCCGCTTTCCGATCATGCTCCAACATGGCGACCCCTTCGGCAAAGGGAGTGGCCGCCACCACACCGGGCACTTTCACGATTCGGGCCAAAGTGACTTCCGGCTGATCAATAAAGCCATAGGATCGCACCTGCACTTCGCCCTGAGTATCCACAATCATCTGGCGGATCTGATAACCAAAACCGCCCATCACCGAAATGGATACGACCAGCAGCGCCACGCCCAATGCCACGCCCATCACCGAAATCGCCGTAAAAAACGGAAACTTTTTCCCGCTGGGGAACAGCTGTTTCAGGGCGAGGTATAGATACCAGGGCATAAGTCGATATTAGCCACAACCACCACCGAAAGGCACCCTTTGTCCTGATCCCTTGGGGGCGAGTTTTGCGCTGATTATGGTCATGGCGTTACTTCGCCTCAGACGGCCGCAGTTGGGGGAAAAGAATCACGTCGCGAATACTTTCGGCCCCGGTCAACAGGATGCACAAACGATCAATGCCGACCCCCATCCCACCGGCCGGTGGCATCCCATGTTCCAAGGCGAGGAGGAAATCGTGGTCGATATTCTGCTGCTCGCCACCGGCCTGCGCCGCAAACATTTCCCGCTGCACGAATGGATCATTCTGCTCCGAATAGGCCGGCGCAACCTCCATGCCACCAATGCAAAGTTCAAACACGTCGATGGTGGTCTCATCTCCTTGGGTGATCTTGGCGAGGGGGCAGAGCTGCTTGGGCAGATGAGTAACAAAGGTGGGTTGGATCAACGTGGGTTCAATACGCTTGGAAAACACCTCGTTGGTCACTTCAAAATCTTCCCAGTCCGGGGCGCACTTTAGGCCGAGCTTTTCTGCGGCCGCGATTTTCTCCTCCTTGCTGCGCTCAAACCAAGCGGGATCGTTGGTTTCAGTCCGAATCAGGTCCTTGTATTTGGCTTCACGCCATTCACCGGTGAAATCGATATCCTGCCCACTGGCGGCGTGCTTGATCGAAGTTGAGCCCAACACCTCTCGGCAGATAGATGTGAGCATGTCTTTGATCAACGTCATCATGCCCCGATAATCACTGTAGGCCTGATAGACTTCGAGCATAGTGAACTCGGGATTATGCCGGCGGGATACGCCCTCGTTGCGGAAAATCCGACCGATCTCGAATACCCGATCAAAGCCACCCACCAACAGGCGCTTAAGCCGGAGCTCAGTGGCAATCCGCAAGACAAAATCAGTATCCAAAGCATTGTGATGCGTGACGAATGGCCGCGCCGCCGCACCTCCTGCGGTCGATTCAAGCACCGGAGTTTCCACTTCAATAAAGCGGCGATCTTCCAGGAAACGGCGGATGTGTGAAATAATTTTGGACCGCTGCATCAGGCGTTGGCGCGACTCCTGATTCACGATCAAATCAAGGTAGCGTTGACGATAAACCTGCTCAGCATCGCTTAGCCCATGCCACTTCTCGGGCAGGGGATGCAGGGCCTTCGATACCAGAGTGTAACTCTCGGCCCGCACGGTCACCTCTCCCGTCTTGGTCTTGAACAATGTGCCGGGCACGCCGATGATGTCGCCAATATCGAGTTTCTTGAAAGTTGCATACGCATCTTCGCCGATTGCGTCTTTGCGGACGTAGAGTTGGAGAATACCCTGCTGATCGAGGATCTTCACAAACTGGCTCTTCCCCATGTCGCGAATCACCACCAGTCGACCTGCCACGGCTACTTTGACAGTATTGTCCTCACCCTCTATATAGGCCTGCAACGCTTCATCCGAAAAATGCGTTGCCGGGAAATTGGCGCGGTAGGGATCCTGCCCAGCGGCACGCAAATCGTGCAGCTTGGCGAGTCGCACGGCATGCTGGTCATGGGAAATATCTGCTGGGTTCTCACTCATGGAAACGGAGGTATTAGCCATGCCCTGCCCTATGGCGCAAACGGAATCTTGCACTCTCTCAGACAAGGAATCACTTGCGGACCCCCTGTCCGGTTGCATGATGCCCGACTAATCGGCTCCGAACAGGCTTAGGCGAGTCGATAAATTCACCACCCCATCGCATCCAGCATTCATGAAAATTATCCTCAAGCTCCTCGCCGGTATGATCGCCGGCATCCTAATCGGACTTTATACGCCGGATTGGACGATCCGTTCCTTGCTCACGGTTTACGAAGCAATCGGGCAGCTTATAAAATTTACGATCCCTCTGATCATCCTGTTTTATATCACCAACGGAATCGCCAGCCTACCCAGTAACTCCGGCAAACTCCTTGGGCGCACCGTGGCCTTTTCCTATGGCTCCACTTTGCTCGCCGGCATTCTTGCCTTTTTGGTCGCCAGTGTCGTCCTGCCGATGCTCGCGCCCGTGGCCGCTGAGGTTGGCCATGAATCCATGGCACATACTGCATTCATCAAGTTGGAAGTCCCGCCCCTTTTTGGCGTGATCAGCGGCTTGGTTGCCGCGTTTATCTTTGGCATCGGTATCAGTGCTACTCGCAGTGAAGGGCTTAAAAATATCTTCGCCCAAGGGTGCACTATCATCGAAGGCCTATTGAGCAAAGTGATCATCCCCTTACTGCCACTATATATCGCAGGTGTCTTTGCGGCGATGGCGGCTGACGGCAGCGTCTTCACTACTTTGCAGGCATTCGGCAAAGTGCTGGTGCTCGTCGTCATCATGCATTGGGTATGGCTGAGCGCTTTGTTTATCGTTACCGGTATCCTCAATGGCCGCTCACCGATCGAGCTGATTCGAGCGATGATGCCAGCGTATTTCACCGCCCTCGGGACCATGTC
This sequence comes from Opitutaceae bacterium UBA3033, assembly GCA_002367815.1. GTDB lineage: Bacteria > Verrucomicrobiota > Verrucomicrobiia > Opitutales > Opitutaceae > Cephaloticoccus. Next base: position 6,403 of record DFDG01000067.1, read on the forward strand.
GAGCGCCGCCACGATTCCCGTCACGCTGCGTTCGGTTAAAGCCGCGAAAGTCAGGGAACCAATTGCGAATTTCGTCGTGCCCCTCTGTGCCAATATTCATTTATCCGGATCCACCATCACCCTCGTCACCTGCACCAGTGCGGTGATGTTGATGACGTCGGGCGTCGGCATTCCATCCTTGGGCGCCATGTTACCTTTCATCATGATGCTCGGCATCATCATGATCGCGGCCCCGGGTGCACCCGGTGGCGCAGTAATGTCGGCCATTGGTCTGTTGACCTCGATGTTGGGATTCAATGAATCGCAGGTCGCCCTGATGATCGCGCTTTATCTCGCTCAAGACAGTTTTGGCACGGCGACCAATGTCACCGGTGACGGCGTCATCGCAATTTGGATGGACCGTTTCTTCGGGAAGCAGATTGAGGACGCTGCTTAAAATCCAAACTCCTTCAATGCGGCAGCATCTACGATCTGAGTGATCGTCGGTTCTGCCGCTGACCAATCGAGCAAGCCCACCCGCAATCGGTAATCGGCGAGACCGAAATAGGCGACCATCCAGCGGTCCCCAACTCGTTTGATAACTTCCATCGCGGTGATGTCATCGCGCAATGCTGTCGGCATGACATCGGGCCAACGGAATGGATTGTCGGAATCCACGTAGCTCCACGCATGGTGTCCGCCGAAAAACAATCGCCAGCGACCATCATCCAGCTCTTGCACATTGCTCGACTCGCACTGGTTCCACGCGTTGAAGGCGTAGGCAAAACCTTCGTCGTGCCACGTCACTAAATCTGTAGAGGATGCCCGTGCCACGCAGCCATTGCCGTCTTTTTTTACGGCGGTGTAATACATCTGAAATCTTTCATCGTGCTCGATCACATGCGCATCGCGGCACGCAGCCCCTCCCGTCGTCGGGCAAAACGCCCAATCGTATTCTTCGGGTCGTATCACTGGCCGGTCACTCGCACGCACCCAATGAAACAGATCACTCGATGTCGCCACGCCGATGCGTTGCGTGTTATCCGTGGCCACTCCGGTGTAGAACATCCAGTGCTTGCCAGCGCGCTCGATTACATAGGGCGCAAACACGTGTCCATGATCCCATCCTCTCACATCAATAAAGAAGCACGGTTCGTGTGTTTCCCAAGATTGAAAATCGTGCGTCGTGGCATGGCCGAAAAATAATTCATTGCCGGGTAATCCGCAACTCACCCCCGGTGTCCCTGCGATATGATAGAGGTGCCAAACTCCACCCACTTCATGCAGACAAAAATCCTTCAGATAAAACCCCAAAGGCGCATAACCAACTTTAAGCCAATCCTCCTGATGCTGCCGCTGCCGCGTGATCGCGTCGCGGTAGCATTTGTAATCCATGTTCTCAAAGTTCATCGCTGCCAGCGTTCGTTCAGAGTGGGAAACTGGGGGAAGGTCGCATGCGGTTCGTTCTGATACCAAAATGCCGTCGACGCGACATCATCACTCAGGGGCTGGTAAATGTGGCCCGGCCACCAACCGAGGGTCTGCACCGTGACCCGCAAGTTCTCAGTAAATCCAATGCTGTCCAATATATGCCAGCGATAGAGACCAAAGTAACGCGGGCAGTCCGTGCCGGTGACATGCGCCAACGGCATGCCGACGAAAGGAGTGTTATACGCCTCTTCCACGGGATCTTTCTTGGGGTCCTTGTAGAAACCCCAGGCGCCGCCAAAGTAGTCCTCGGTGCCATTGTCACAAATGGTCGGAAACTCTCCATCCCCATCGAGGTAGAATTTTACCTCCCCCTCGCCCCACCACCCACGCGAAAGGGCCGTCCAAGCCAGATAGGTGCCGACATAAAGTCCTTTGCCTTTTACTCCGTCCAGGATCGTGTGTTCAGGATTTTCGCGAGTCGTCAGACTGCGTCGCCATTGGGCATGAAAATACGCCGCATCCTCCGGCACATCGTGCAGTTTATAGAGCACTTTGTAGGCGACGATTTTAACATCAGTTTTGTTATCGTTCGTGAGGGTAATTCTGGCGTGCTGCCGGAACGGCATCTGCCAGTAACAACTGCAACCGCGATGCGGAGCCACCACCACGGGTAGTGAATTTACTTGATGGGGATTTGTATCAAACCCCATGGCGAAAAAATCTCCCAAAGGCGCTTCGACCGAGGGTGTTTTCTCGCCATCCCAATATATCCTAAGCACGAGAGTGCGATATTCATCCGCACTGGCGGTGATCCAAAATTGATTGATGCACCCGGGGCCCTTGATGTCAGCCAGCGTCGTCGTCTCTCTGGCCTTGAGACTGATGAATGGGCGGACCTTCCAACCGCGACCGAGATGCTGCGCCGCTCCGCTATGGGGCAACATCGGATCTTCGGGATTCGGTTCCCATTTGGCTGCTCCCCCTTTTTCACCGGTGGGATTTTCAGCGTTGATCATACGGGTGACAGCACCGGTTTGAAACGGCAGCTGACCTAGGAGGTTGTTCATGGCGAGTGGGGTCATGGGAGGTGGCATCGATTGAATAGCTTCTGCTCCAAACGAAGCAAGACCGCCGCAAACATTAACTCAGGGTTGCTCCGGACGCGGATGTGGTGAACCACTGGTGACATGTCTGCGGCAAGCGATCAATCCACTCAATCTCCCGTCATTGTTGACTGGGGTCGGACCAACTACGCAGCAGCCCATCGAAGGCAGGATGAAATGGTTGCCCGGCACATCGCGGCAGAAATCGGTGATACTTTGGTTTTCACTGAGCACGAAGCGGTCTTCACCCTCGGTCTCCGTGGCGGCGCTGAACAACATCTGGTGTGGACTGCCGAACAACTCGCACGCGAAGGGGTGGAAGTGATCAGAACCAATCGAGGTGGCGATATCACTTATCATGGTCCCGGTCAGATCGTGGGCTACCCCATTGTCTCACTTGAAAAACGACGCGATCTGCACGCTTACCTGCGCTTCCTCGAGCAGGTGTTGATCAACAGTGTGGGTGCCTTTGGACTCGTTGCTACCCGACGTGAAGGGTTAACCGGCATCTGGTTGGGTTCACGCAAGGTCGCCGCCATCGGCATTGCCGTAAAGCGCTGGGTTGCGTATCACGGTTTTGCTCTGAACGTGCATTCCAACCTCGCCCATTTCCAAGGCATTGTCCCCTGCGGCATCAATGCTGCGAATGGCACAGTAACATCATTACAGGTAGAACTCGGTCATGAGCTCGATCTTGCGGAAGTAAAATCTGTGCTCGCTCGCGAATTCCGGACGCTTTGGCCCGAATTTCTAAATCACTATGAGTCCGGATCCACCCAGCTGACGAATAAAGCAAAATGATTCATTCCTTGTATTATCCGTGCCAATTCGCGTCCATTCATGGTTTCCTATTTTCGTATTTCAATGAACCCGTCTGATACCACGCGCAAACCCTCATGGCTCCGGGCCAAACTACCCTCCGGACCCGGTTATCAGGCCGTGCGCTCACTCGTGGACGAGCATAAACTCCACACCGTCTGCCAGAGTGCACAATGTCCCAATCTCGGTGAATGTTGGGCTCGTGGAACTGCGACGTTGATGATCCTCGGTAACATCTGCACGCGTTCGTGTAATTTCTGTGCGATCCAAACCGGACGTCCCACCGAACTTGATCTCGGCGAACCTGCCCGGGTCGCCGAAGCCGTCGCCATGATGGGTCTCAAACACTGCGTGATCACTTCAGTCGCCCGCGATGAACTCGCCGACGGTGGAGCTGCGGTCTGGGCTGCAACCATCCGCGCGATCCGTCATCGCATGCCGCAGACCGCAATCGAAGTGCTTACGCCCGATTGGAAAGGCCGTTTGCACGACCTGGACACGGTGCTCGATGCCAAACCCGATATTTTCAATCACAACCTTGAGACCGTGGAGCGCCTGCAAAGGCCCGTGCGCGTGCAGGCTCGCTATGACCGCAGTCGATCCGTGCTCCAACATGCGAAGAGTCGCGGCTTTACGACCAAGACTGGCATCATGCTGGGTCTCGGTGAAGAACAGCACGAGATTGAGCAAACCCTGCGCGACATCGCGTCGGACCAGACCGATATCGTAACCATCGGCCAGTATCTCCAACCCACGCCGCAACATCTCAAAATCGACCGCTGGGTGCACCCGGATGAATTCGCCCGTTGGAAAGAGTTCGGCCTCGGTATCGGCATCGGAGTCATCGAAAGCGGCGCGATGGTGCGCTCCAGTTATCACGCCGACGAACAATCGCTGAAATACACCGGCATCGAGCATCTCAATACCGCCAATTCTCTGGCTGAGGCCTAATCTCGATTAGGCTTTGATCTCGAGGTCCAGTTAGTTGCCCGTGCAGCAATTTCTGCCCGAGCGACACCAGGCGAGCAAAGCCGGAAGCGAAAAGCCGAGCGCGTTAATGCTGCCATGCAGCATCCGCATCCAAGGAATATCAAGCCATGGCATAGGGGCAAAATAGACCCGTGAACTATACAATCCGGCGAGCACCATGCCCAACGCTAGAGATAGCCCGGCAATCGTCCACAAGCCGCGCACCAGAGGGCATACTTTCTTTTCGATCACGGCCAAAACCAAGTGTTGCACTGCCACGCCCAAACCGCCCAGCGCTAAAATCCATACCACCGTAAACTCAACCCAAACTGGTCCGCCTCGATGGGTGACTAAAATTCCAACCGCGACCAAAGGCACGCCAATCAAAATCAATACACTGGCGATGTTGGCCCCGGGACAAGTTGGACGACGAGCCAGAACCAGACTGGCAATCACAGGCAGGATAAGCCCGGCAAAATGAAAATGCACTGCGGTCAACAGCACTATATCCGAACCAAAACCCATGGGTGACCAACCCGCCCGTTCGGCCAGCAGCCAAACTCCGCCGATTGAAGCATAGACCAAACCGACATCACGGCAAAATACACCCCATGGGGAGAACCCATGACGCCGGATTCTAACGAGCCCATCCACCGCCATGACGCCAAGCAACACGGCCCACGGCAATGTGCAGAGGACCGCCCCCGGACCTTTCGGCAATAAAAATGCCAACACTAACAACAATGCCGCCGGCATTTGCAGGTGCAGGTCAAATTTCCACAGTCGAGCCGCCCAACCAGTATCATCCAGATCACGGGCCAGACACCATGTCATCGGCATCAACACCAGGGCGGCCAATAAGAGCAGGGCCACCGCCCAAGCACCATGAGTGAGGTGCGTGACGGTAAAGTAAGCGAAGGCACACCACACTATCGCTCCAATGCGAACTTTTAAGGGGCTGGTCATACGGGGGTCTGCACAGACAAAACCATTGCGGCCTGAGAGTCCCGCACAAATTTCGCCTGCAATGAACGGGCCAATGGCTCGGCCATTCTCACCGGCCAGTATCTGGGACGTGAAAATGCCTGCACCCGATACCACACGGTGCCATCCGCCCATTGTTCGATGGAAAACAATTCCTCCCCCTGCTCCACATGAGCAGGCAATGTCCCGTAGGCGAAACCACGCCTTCTCACCGGAGTTGAATCATCCACAAGGTAAACCACGCGACAGGCATTAAGCCACCAAAGCCCACAAGCATGCGCTTGCACCGCCAAGGTGAGACCCGGCCTGATTTCACCCGATTCCAACGCCGTTATCCCGGTCCATGCTTTAGGAAACATTTCCCAGGAAAACAGCGCATCGACTGCCTGTTTAAAAATCGCATCTCCCTCACCCAAATGCACTTGGTTGTCATTGTAAGCATAACCTCGCGGAGGATGACCGACCGTCGCACCCACCGCACGATACGCAAATTCCTCGGTGCGTTGTCTATTCAAAAAATTTCGCACCGTGGATTCGGTGGGCTTGGAAAACGACCAAAGCGGAACTTGCATTCGCCACAGCCTTACCCGGCATCAACCCCGTGTCCAACCGAACCGGCCTAGGTCTATCTTTTGGGGCTTTGCCTTTGGCTGGTCATTTGCTCAACCTCCCACAATGAAGGCGAATAAGTGGCTACGAGGTTTGTTACTTTTGGTGATCGTGCCCGTCATGGCTTGGTCCACCGGGTCGATTGTTTCCGGCCCCATGCTGGGTTACCAAGCGCATCGTGAGGTCTTCATTTGGCTGGAAACCAAGGGCACCGAAACGGTGAAAATTGATTATTGGCAGCAGGGCGAATCAGACACCAAGCAATCGATCATCCATCACAAAATCGCACCCAATCCCGCCGGGTCCCAAATCCACCATTTTCGTCCGGGCCTGCTGAAGACGGGGGTCCCTTACGAATACAGCATCACAATTGATGGAGTGCAGCAGGAGCTCGATGTGCCGACTTCGTTTCAAACCCAACCACTTTGGGAATGGCGCACGGCTCCGCCGGACTTTTCCTTTCTGGTCGGTTCCTGTGCCTTTATCAACGAACCTGAATTTGATCGGCCGGGCGAAGGTTACGGCAAGACCACTCGCACCCTTGAATTGATGGGTGAAAGCAAGGCCGACTTTATGATTTGGACCGGCGACAATTGGTATTGGCGTGAACCGGATTATGATTCCATCAGCGGCCTATGGTATCGCCCTTCCCATGATCGGGCCATTCCAGAGATGAAACGGCTGCTCGCCAGCATGCACCACTACGCCACCTGGGACGACCATGACTACGGCCCCAACGACTCAAACTGGTCCTACGAATACAAAGAGACCGCGCTGGATATTTTCAAAGCCTACTGGGGCAACCACAGTTATGGCGAAGCGCACAATCCCGGCGTTTACAGCAAATTCTATTGGGGAGACGCGGCGTTTTTCCTGATGGACAACCATTACTATCGTGATGCCGCCGGGCTCGATCAGGACAAAAATCCGGGCAAAACCCAATGGGGCCGGCAGCAACTTGATTGGCTCAAACAGTCACTCATGGCTGCGAAAGAGCTGAAGCATTTCAAGTTCCTCTTTATCGCCACCGGCAACCAGATGTTGCAATCTACCTCGAAGGGAGAAAGTCACGAACTCTACCGACACGAACGCGAAGAGCTCATGAATTTCATCCTTGAGAACGGCCTTACCGGAATCGTCTTTCTCACCGGCGATGTGCACTTTTCCGCTATGTATCAGCGCGAGATAGGTGATAAAGGTCAGAAAATATACGAAATCACCTCCTCGCCCATCACTAGTGGCGCTTGGACCAACATAGCCGAAACCCCCGGCGGCACGGATCCGGCCCTGATCCCCGGCACCATCGTCAACGTGCAAAATTTCGTGCAGATAAAAATCACCGGCGAAGATGCGACTCGCACCCTCAACATATCCTGCGTCGACAAAGATGGCACCGTGTGTTTCACCCGCGACATCAAGGCAACCGAGCTCGGTTATCAACCGCGCAAACGTTGAAAAAGAAACTCTGAATCATGAAAACCCGCAAAGATATTGTTGAAAACTGGCTGCCTAGATACACCGGTGTGCCGCTGGAAGATTTCGGTGAATACATCCTGCTCACCAATTTTGATCATTACGTAAAACTCTTTGCGCAATGGCACCGCGTGCCCGTCAAAGGCAAGGACAAGCCGATGCCCAGTGCCACGGCTGGAGAAATCACTATCATCAATTTCGGCATGGGCAGCGCCACGGCGGCCACCATCATGGATCTGCTCAGTGCGATCAAACCCAAGGCCGTGCTGTTTCTCGGTAAATGCGGTGGCATCAAACACCGCACGTCCATCGGCGATTTCATACTACCCATCGCGGCCATTCGCGGCGAAGGAACGAGCAATGACTACTATCCACCGGAGGTGCCCGCGCTTCCGGCGTTTGCCCTGCAAAAGGCCATCTCCACTACGATTCGCGATCATGCCCGGGATTATTGGACCGGCACAGTCTATACCACCAATCGGCGAGTCTGGGAACACGATACCGAATTCAAAAAATATCTCCGGAAAATTCGTGCCCTCTGCATCGACATGGAAACGGCCACGATATTCATGACCGGCTTCTTCAATGAAATCCCCACGGGGGCGCTCTTACTTGTTTCCGATCAGCCCATGGTGCCCGAGGGCGTAAAAACCACGGAAAGCGATAAAGATGTGGATGCAAAATACGTCAGCGATCATATCCGAATTGGTATCGATTCACTCAAACAGCTGATCAACAAGGGCGTCACGGTGAAGCATCTGCAGTTTTAAGTGTCTCGCAGGACACCTACCCCCGCACCGTCGGGTGGGCTGTCAGTCGGTAACGTCGTGGACTCACCCCAAAGCGATTCCGAAACAGTGTATAGAAGTGCGACAGATTGGTCAGCCCGCAATCGAACATGATCTCGATGATCGGACGGTTGGTTTCAGTCAATTGCTTGGCGCTATAATCTATCCGGGCTTCGTTCACCAACTCGGTTGGCGTCGTGCCGAGCCATTTGAAGGTTGCCCGTGATACATGCGAAGGGCTGCGCCCCGCCAATCGCGCAAAGGCCAAAGTGCCACCCGAGAAATTTTCCGGGCGAACAATCTCTCGCTGCGCATGTAGCAGCCAGTCAGGCGCCGGATCATCCCGGGAAGATTCACCTCGCGAACGCAAATTCGGCAGTTCCATTAAAAATCCATCCAACACCACGCGTGGACGCTCAGCCGCAGCCAGTCGCTCCGTCCAGTGCTTCAGGCTGGCCTGGTTCCTCGAATCCATCGACCACGCCCTATCTTCCTCGGGCAACTCAAACCAATCGACCCCGGCCGAAAAATAGCGTTGTCGCACCGCTCGCCATGAATCGCTGGGAAAGGCCAGATTTACAATCTGCATCGGGCTCTGCGTCGTGCCCACCACCCGGTGTCGATCTGTCGGGTGAATCAGATAAATGGCCCCCGGCAGAAGCGCCGAGGTTTGGCCATTCAAGTGATGCTCACCTCGACCCCGGGTCACCCAGAATACCTCGTGATAATCATGATCGTGAAACCGCACCCCGTTCTCTGCTGTCAAAACCGTTTGGGCGAAGTGGTAGCTTTCATCGTTGCGAATAAAATCAGTGAGCTTGAAATGGGCACAGCGTAGGGCCATATAAGCAATATAACACAATTAAACGCCGTTTTATGGCAAGATTTCCCATCTTAAAGCTGTTATAACATAAATATGGTTGCCTCTACTTCTACCTCCTCACCCCACCACCGGCTCACCCCTGATGAAGTCGCCCGCTATCGCGTCGAGGGCTACCACATTTTTCGTGAACCGGTCCTACCGCAGGCTAAATTTAATGGCCTGAAAAACTGTTTTGAGCATATCCTCGATAATCTCGAAGCCGATGTGCGCCCCGAATCAATGGACGTGCCGCATTTCCAGCATCCTGAACTCTTCGAATGGCTCTTCGCTGATGAGATTTTGGATATTGTTGAACCCATCACCGGTCCTGACATTGCGCTGTTTTCCAGCCATTTTATCTGCAAGCCCAAAGGCAACGGTCAACGCGTGCCATGGCATGAGGATTCACACTACTGGAAGACGATGATCTCACCCATGGAAGTCGTGACAGTGTGGATCGCCATCGACCCTTCCAGCACCGTCAACGGGTGCATGAACATTATCCCGCGCACGCATACCAGCGGCAAACAAGGATTCTCTGATTACGATGACCTGAAACCAGGCGAAGCCGTTTTCAATGATGAGATCAAAGCCGCACAGCGAGATCCCAGTCGGGCCATTGCGATTGAATTGGAGCCCAACCAATGCAGCTTGCACGACGGCCGTATTATCCATGGCAGTGCGCCCAATACCAGCAACATCCGGCGTTGCGGCTACACCATGCGCTACATCAGCAGCAATGTGTTGTTGAATCGGGACATGGTGGGTTCCTACCACAATATCTACCTCGCGCGAGGCAAGGATCTCGCCGGCAACACTTACGGCGATCCGACCAAATCTTACGCCGAGATGGCCCGCTTCCGTGCCAAGCATGGCAAGAACGGACATTGAAGAGAATTAAGCCGTCGGCCATAGAATTGAATTCGGCCAACAAAAAACTCGCATCATCCGATGCGGGTTTTTTGTTGGCTAAAATTGTTTAGGTAATCCGGCGACCGCAGCCACTTGCTGGCGGCGTTGACGCACCCGCTTGATTACGAGGCCACCGACAAACCCTCCGGCAAAGAGCACTGCTATTGTGCTGGCTTCAGGCACCGGGGTTAAAGTTAAGGCACCATTGGCTGCGACTGAAGAGTCACCTAAGAATGCATAGCTTGATCCCTTGGCCGAACCGCCACTGGTAAGATCATTAAAGGCCGTCACTGCACCACTATTAGTAAATCCACTGCCGTTCGCATAAGGGAGGACCAGATTGCCCAGCAAGGAAATATCCCCCTGCATCAGTGGCTGCATTGCCCACAACCGAAAATCCATAAGTCGCGGCAGCACTCAATGTTCCCATGGCGGTGAGATCAAATGAGGCATCATAATAAAATCCGCCGGGACCTGATGTCTAAGAGCTGAACACATCAATCGTGATGGTGCCCGATCCGACCGCATTCATCGAAAAAACAAATCGGAAGGTTAAAGTGTCGATCGGCTTGCGACAGGGAACAGCAGCTCCTCTAAGGTTGGCCTCAGTTCATCCATCAGTTCCTTCGGCATCCGGCTGGGATCTACAATCGCACAGGCCACATAGTCAGGATTTGCATGGTTACAACACCGTCCAGCCAGTTGACCAAGGTCAAGCAAGAGGAAGGGTATCGTTAAACAAACAGTTCCGGTAATTCTGCGCGGGCGATACGACCCACTTCGAACGCGGTTGCGGCATCGACAAACTGATAAGGCCAACGCAGACGCGCAGACATCCCCGGTAACCATCCACCGGCACTGGCCATCATCTTGTCGATCGCAGTCCCCGACACGCCTTTCTCCTGTTTAAGTCGCCCGGCATGCGCCATCCAGAAGCGCACTATCTTATCTTCAAGGGCCAAGGCACTCTCAGGATCTTTGAAAATCTGTTCATACCAACGTTGTGCGCCGATGGGCGAGAGACAGGCTACATTGGAATAACAGCCGCGAGCGCCCTGCCGACAACCCGACGCCATCCGATGTCCCGCAACAAACACTGAGATCTTTTCCAACACCGGCTTCATCTCGGCATACCAAGCGGCATCATCGCCCAACACTTTGATGCCGACAATCTCCGGCACCGCCGAAACCACCTGAAGCAACTGTGCCGAATTGAGCAAAGGTTTCGCGTGGGGCGGATTGTAGAGAATCAAGGGAATACCATTCGCCTCTTTTGCGACGCGACCGAGAAAGGAGATCGCCTCGTCCACGCCCACGGGCAACCAATCGGGCAAGATCACTTGCATGCCCGATGGGCGCAGCACTCGCGCGCGGTGGATCAGTCCAAGGGTGCCCTGTGGACTGGTGTGACTCGCCCCGATTTGAAACGGCATCCCCGCTTTCGAGCAAACCTCGGCCAGGATGCCGTTGATCCGATCAAACTCCTCCTCACTCTGGGTCCAGAATTCACCGGCGCTACCGTTCGAATATATCCCGGCGACACCAGCTGCGATCAAGTGATGCAGTTCCTGTTCCAATAGTTCAAAATTGATCGAATCATCATCACGCAGCGGAAGCAACAAAGTGCCCCAGACTCCTTTCAAGGTTTCTCGGGTCAGTGGTTTCATCAATAGATTAAGTGAATGGTTTCGATGGCTATCACGGCATTACCTCAAACCTAAACGGGGCAAACAATTCGGTGCCATCCAGATTGATCTGGGCCCAGGTCACATACCGTCCTGCCGTGGGTATTGTGATCCGGAAAGTGAGTTTCGGATTCACTGCATCCGGTGGCTCGGTGAGATCGACTTCCTGAGGATGCAAATGGGCAAATCCCGTGCGCGCTTCGTCAAATGCCACGACATGGGCATAGGCACCCATGACCGGTCGCAACGCCACCGCGCCCCCATCGAGGCGAGTGATTGATAAAGTAATTTGCGCCTCCTTTCCGGCGCGGACAATTCCTTCCTTTGGCTGCATTTCAAACCGGCAGTCCTCCACCGTCTTGACCCAAGACAATTGATGCGCCTCCGCAATCACTTCGGAAGCGGGTTCAGCACCCATCACATCCAAAGCCGTATTCGAGTATAGTCCCAATCCGGTGGCGGCTGGAGTAAAGTCTGCAAAGAAACGGTATTCACCTCCATAACGTGGGGTGAACCGAAAGCTCCATCTGCCCGGTTCACGCCCTGGCTTCGGGTGCACATGGTGATAATCCGTCAATTGAGGA
>DFDG01000067.1:18767-33217 GCA_002367815.1 Opitutaceae bacterium UBA3033
GCTCTTCCGATCTTAATCATCAAATGCAGTAACTCCGTGTGCACATTGAGCAGATCTGCCGGGGCAATGGGTTTACCCGCGTGGGTCATCAAAGTGAGAGTCAACTCGACCTCCTGACCTGCGAGGGCAGGCACCGTAGGGGTAATGGTTAACTTTACCGGGGAGCGCACATTGACCACGGGGAGAAACTGCGGGTTGGCAGGATCGCACATTTCAAGGACATTGCTGCCTTCCACCCGAAAATCCATGTGGCTCAGGTTCGTGCCCGTTGGCAGTAAGCGAAAGGAAACAAACAGTGCCACTGCTACCGTGGTAATACGGCCGGTGCGCCACCACATGCGACGATCCTGTTTCGAGGTAGAGGAATTCATTTCTTGCTCATCTTCGCGACGAAATCCTTGGGATCCCAAGCCGTGCCATCGGCCCGGTGGATGATGCGCCCGTTCTCGTTAATGAGCAGAGTCGTCAACGTATGCTTGATGATGCTCCCCTCAAACTGCGCAATTACGCCGAATTGCTTGAGCAGATCTTTGATCGAGCGTTCCGGCCCAGTCAAAAAACTGAAGTTGCTCGAATCAATGCCGCGGGCACTGGCATAAGTGCGCAACACGCCCGGCGTATCGTATTCGGGATCAAGCGTGATCGAAACCAATTCCAAGTTGGGCACATTGGCGTCTTTGGCGAATTGTTGCGTCTCCATCATTTTCAGCGTTGCAGCCGGACACATCGTGGCGACCGGGCAGCGAGTATAGATAAAATTAAGCATGATCAGTTTACCATGGAACCGTGCGCTCTGCACGACCGCCCCCATTTGATCATAAAGCGCAAAGTCCGGCAGGTTCTCCCCCACTTCACGATATGCTCCACGCCCACGGATCAAAGTGTCCTGGCGTAAAGTGTCCGCGCTTGACTGAATCGCAGCATCGGCGACTTGGTCATCCGGCCAGATGCTTTCCAGTTGAAAATGGCCCGTATCACTCGGGATTAACACTGCCCGAATATGTTGTCCCTCCTTGGCATTCATCGCATCCCCGGGTGAAACCGAAAATTCCATGGTCATCGCCGGCATATAGTCCGGTATTTCATCATGCTGGACGATCAGCACGTTTTGTTCGGTATCGACGGAGATGACTTCGCCGCGCAACGGATAGGTCACCACTGCTGGTTGAACCTCAACTTCCTGAGTCGTTTCCTGACGTGAACAGGCCGATCCAACCACCATGGTAAGCAGGAGGCTTAGTAGGAAGGTATTAGATTTCATGACACCACGGATTCCTCCATCGAAATAATTGTCAAAGAGTTTGCGGCAAGTAGCGGGTAAGCTTCTATCTGCCAGTCGTTCCACTCATGCCCAACGAGACACCTGCACAACGCCCAACTCACTATCAACCCGCTCTGTCGTGGTTTGCCACGATTGGGGGGGCATGGGTCTTTGTTTTGGTAACGCTTGGGGCCTTCACTACCACAATAGGCGCAGGGATGGCATTTGCCGACTGGCCCCTATCCAATGGATCGGTCAATCCGCATGGTTGGCTCGAGGATATCGCCATGTTTGCCGAACATTCCCACCGCTTGAGTGGCACCATGATGGGGCTGATCACACTTATCATGGCACTGTGGTTATGGAAAAGCGAACCACGTCGTTGGGTGCGACAACTCGGTTGGTCCGCTTTGGCCATAGTAATCATCCAAGGTCTGATCGGAGGCAAACGTGTGCTACTGGATTCTCTCGCAGTGCCGGGGTTTGAAATGACCTTCGGGCAAATGCTTCGAATTCCCCACGGTATTTTGGCCCAGATTTACATCTGTGCGCTGATCGCCATCGCTACCGCCTTGTCCCGCGGCTGGATCGAGCACAGTATGGCCGTTTCAAAAACTGTGCGCCGCATCGGCACGATGTGCATCGTGCTGCTGTTGGTCCAACTGACTATCGCCGCGACCATGCGCCACAATTACGCCGGACTGGCCATCCCCACCTTTCCCTACTCGACCATTGATGGACATCTTTTGCCGGTGTTTTGGGATTACCGGGTGGTGCTCAACTTTGCCCATCGGATAATGGCCGTGATTCTGAGTGTCGCCCTGATCTGGTTCGCGTTCAAACTCTGGACCGATCGTGGGGCGACTTTAATGATGCGACTCGGGGCTTCAACGATGGTCAATCTACTCGCCTTACAGGTCCTGCTCGGTGCCCATATCATTTGGCAATTGCGGGAAGTGCATATCACAACCGGTCACGTCGTCGTCGGAGCACTTCTGCTCGCCAATACATTCTGGCTGGTATGTCTGACGTATCGCGATGCGATTGAGACCAAGAACGATATAACATGAGTTTCCTTACACCGAAAGTCGGGTTTAGCGACTACCTTGAACTAACCAAGCCAAGACTGAGCATGTTGTCGGTGCTCACCACGTTGATTGGCTATGTAGCCGCAAGACCACCTTGGGTACCGGTCGAGTTCATCTCTTTGGTTATCGGCACCTGTCTCGCTGCGGGTGGAGTGGCAGCACTGAACCAATGGATGGAGCACGACACCGATGCCCAAATGAAGCGCACGGCCGACCGTCCCATCCCCACCGGCAAAGTCCCGACCGGATCAGCCTACGTTTTGGGCACATTAATGTGCGCCGCGTCCCTTGGCATCATTTTTGTGCAGGTCAATGGGTTGGCCGCCATCTTCACGCTGCTCACCATCATTTCATATCTCGGCTGGTATACACCGGCCAAACGTCGATCACGATGGAGCACGGAAATAGGCGCATTGGCCGGTGCCTTTCCGCCTCTGATCGGTTGGGCGGCGGCAATGGGCCATATTTCCACTCTGGGTTGGATATTGTTTGGCGTGCTCTTTTTCTGGCAGATGCCACATTTCATGGCAATCGCTTGGACCTACCGAAAGGACTATGCCACGGTGCATTTCCCCATGTTGCCCGTGCGGGATGAAACGGGAGGGTTGGTGTCCGGATGGTCGTTTGTCTGCACCGTCTTACTATTGATCGTTAGTCTGGCCCCTTTCTTTGTGGGCCTCGCCACCGCCTACTACCTCATGGTTGCTTCCATAACCGGTCTTTGGTTTTTATGGCGAGCCGCAGCGTTTCTCAAACCTGAAGGACGGGATCAGTCGGCGCGCAAGCTCTTCTTTACTTCAATCATATATTTGCCCATCACCCTGCTCGCGTTGGTCGCGGACCGGTTGGTCTTTTTCTAAATCACCATGCAAGTTAACGACATCCCGGCCTTTAACGCCGCCTTAAACGCCTTAGCCACCGTTCTGCTCACCGCCGGGTTCATCTTTATCAAACAAGGCAACCGTGATGCTCACCGGAAATGCATGAAATCAGCCTTGGCGGTATCGGCGATTTTCCTCATCGGCTATGTCGGGCACAAAATTCTCGTGCACGGTGTGCACACGCCCTTCGGAGGCACCGGCGCGATCCGCACCGTGTATTACACGATGTTGATTTCCCACATCATCCTGGCCGTGACCATTGCCTTCTTGGTGCCATGGACATTCTCGCTGGCCATCAGGGGGGATTTCGAGCGCCACCGGGCATGGGCACGTTGGACCTTTCCCATTTGGTATTACGTATCCGTAACTGGTGTGCTGGTGTATTTCTCCCTATACCAGTGGTGGCCAGTCGCAAAATGACATGAAAAAGCCGGGCGATGAAGCCCGGCCTCGTCTGGAAAAACCAGATACTGGCGGTTACTTGACGGAAATCACGCCTTTCATACCAACCTGGAAATGAGCCGGAAATGAACAAAGGAACGGATACTCACCAGCTGAGTCGAACTTGAGGGTAATTGAATCCGACTCCTTGGGTCCGAGCATTTTGGTGTGAGCGATGACTTGATCCTGCAATGCGGCGGGAATGTAGTCCGTCGCCGCGGCAGGAGCCGCCGCCATGGAAAAGGCCATGGCATCTGAACCGGCCTTCAGCACCACCACATTGTGAGCCATTGCCTGTTTCGGCATGGAGCCAATGCTCGTGAGCGTGATTTTAACCTCTTCGCCTACTTTGAGTTCGATGGAGGCCATGTTAAATTTCATGGAATCATTGCCCGTAAGTTCAATGACGCGAACCCCCGATTGCCCTACTGGAGCAGCTGGAGAGGCGATGGCGGTGACGGTCTCTTTCTTGGCGCAACCGGCAGCCAAAATGGCAACCAGTGCGGTAGTGATCAAAATACGTGTTTTCATGAGTTGGACTAAGCATTTAGCAGCAGGGAGGTATAATTGCAAAGATCAAACGGGTGGGGCTCAATTCAACTGCTCTACTAATACCACCAATCTTGTTTCAGTTATAACTGACCATCAAATGTTGCAGTCAGTCGCACAAAAGCAAAAAGTCTGCTGAATATGGCTTGAAATGGTCCTCCGATCGCGAACTCTCTTGCGCGTTGGCGATCAAATCGTCGCAACTACCAATACCAAGTTAGCAACCATGCGTTTGTCCTTAATTTCATCTAAACTCGCCCATTGGGGTGTGACTGCCCTTGGCCTGGGTGGTATGCTCCTCATGACGGGTTGCAAACTCAATTTCTGGCAGATGGATGGTCACCAGACCACCATGGTGACTGCCGGTCCCGTGGCGAAGACGCAGTTGGACGTATTTTACGTCACCTGCTGGGTCACATTGGTTATTTTCCTGCTCGTCGGCGCCGTGTTGGCCTACGCCACCATCAAATTCAAAGCCCGCAATGAAGCTGATGCAAATGCCGAGCCCCCAGCTCAAAGCCACGGCAATCCTTTGATCGAAATTTCCCTCATCGGGGCATCAATTCTCGCTTTGGTTATTATCTCCGTCCCCACCCTTAAGGCTATCTGGTTTACCTATGATGTGCCAGAGGCGGAAAAAGAAAACGTCTATGAAATAACAGCCACGGGCTATCAGTGGTGGTTTAAATTTTCTTATCCAGAGCAAATTGACGGCGTGGGTTCACTTACCACCGCCAACGAGTTGGTCATTCCCGCTGGTCGACCTGTCCGCGTGCAACTTCGCACAACCGATGTCATTCATTCATTCTGGGTGCCAAAACTCGCCGGCAAAGTGGATATGATTCCCAACCGCGGCAATCACCTTTGGATGCAAGCCGATGAGCCCGGTTATTTCTGGGGTCAATGCGCCGAATTTTGTGGCGAATCCCATGCCGTGATGCGCTTCCGAGTCATTGCACTCAATGAACAGGATTTCGCCGATTGGGTGACTAACCAGAAATTACCGGCCAGAACTGTGGAAGCCGCTCAAATCGCCTCTTCAAGTGACGCCCCCGTAGTCGAATTCGCCTCCTACAAGCGCAACGCCTACGGTTTTACCGACAAATGGGATGCCAAAGCCGATATCTCTCCTATCGACAATTGGAAACAAATGCAATTCCCCGAGAAAGACGAAAGCACCGCCTTAATCGCAGAAGGTCGCAAAATCTTCCAAGCCAAAACCTGTGTAATATGTCACACCGTATCAGGCCATGAGGGTGTGGGCACCAATGGACCCACTCTTACCCACGTCGGTTCGCGCACCACAATCGCAGGTGGATTACTCGAGAATAACTCTGAGCAGCTCGCCCGCTGGCTCAAGCATCCCGATCAAGTCAAACCCGGCAACAAGATGTATTTCGGCATCAATGGCATGGCCGGATACATGAAACCTGAAGACGGGCAATGGGTGCCCAATATTGAACTGAGCCATGACGATGTCACTGCGCTCGTCTCCTATCTACAGAGCCTTAAATAATTTACTATGGATGCTACGGTAAAACCTGAATTCTCCGGCCACGAAGACGAAGCCCCCATCAGGGCCTCCGTCTTCTGGCGCCCGAAGGCCAAGACTGGAATCATGAGCTGGCTCACGACGGTTGATCATAAGAAGATCGGCTTCCTCTACGGCCTTTTTGCATTGTTTTTCTTTCTGGTCGGTGGCGTGGAAGCTCTACTCATTCGTCTGCAATTGGCTGTGCCCAATAACGACATTCTGACGGCCCAGCAATACAACCAGATGTTCACGATGCATGGCACGACCATGATCTTCCTGGCCATCATGCCCCTTTCGGCGGCGTTTTTCAATTATGTCATGCCGCTTCAAATCGGCGCGCGCGATGTGGCTTTCCCCCGATTGAATGCCTTCTCCCTTTGGACCTTCGTGGCCGGTGCAATTATCATCAATCTCGGTTGGTTCATGAAGGACGGCGCTCCCGATGCCGGATGGTTCGGCTACGCGCCTCTAACCTCAAAAACCTTCAGTCCCGATCACTCGATTGATATGTGGGTGATGGGCCTGCAATTACTCGGCGTCGCATCGATTGCGGCTTCATTGAATTTCATTGTGACCATCATTAATATGCGCGCGCCCGGCATGACTATGATGCGGCTGCCGGTCTTCACTTGGATGACGTTGTTCACTTCGTTCCTGCTGATCCTCTCCTT
This sequence comes from Opitutaceae bacterium UBA3033, assembly GCA_002367815.1. Classification (GTDB taxonomy): domain Bacteria; phylum Verrucomicrobiota; class Verrucomicrobiia; order Opitutales; family Opitutaceae; genus Cephaloticoccus. The sequence continues at coordinate 25,193 of DFDG01000067.1, forward strand.
CCCCGCGATCACCATCGCCTTGATCGAACTAATGATGGACCGCCTCTTCGGCACCCATTTCTTTGAAATTTCACACGGCGGCATGCCAATTCTGTGGCAGCATCTTTTCTGGGTCTTCGGTCACCCTGAAGTTTATATCCTCATCCTGCCGGCCATGGGTGTGGTATCAGAAATCCTGCCAACATTTTCGCGAAAACCTTTATTTGGCTACCCCGTAGTGGTTTTCTCCGGGGCGACCATCGGTTTTATGGGCTTCGCCGTCTGGAGTCACCATATGTTTACCACCGGGATGGGAACAGTTGCGACCGCAGCCTTTGCCATGGCCACGATGGCGATCGCCGTGCCTACGGGCGTGAAGATCTTCAACTGGATAGGCACTCTTTGGGGCGGTCATCTGCAAATGCGCACTCCCATGATGTTCGCTTTGGGCTTTATCTGGATGTTCATGATGGGGGGCTTCTCCGGCATCATGCATGCGGCGGCACCAGCCGACGCACAGCAACAGGACAGTTATTTCGTGATCGCCCACTTTCACTATGTGTTGATCGGTGGATCCCTGTTCGCCCTACTCGCCGGCATCCATTATTGGTTCCCTTTGATCTTTGGCCGCAAGGTCAGCGAATTCTGGGGCAAGCTATCATTCTGGATCATCTTCGGAGGGTTCAACATCACATTTTTCCCCATGCATTTCCTTGGGTTAAATGGCATGCCACGCAGAACCTTCACCTATGATGCTAACCTCGGTTGGAACGAACCCAACCTGATCGCTACGGTGGGCGCATTCATCCTCGGAATTGGTATCGCGATCTACTTCATCGTGATGGTTTACACCTATTTCAAGGGCGAGAAGATCGGGCGCGATCCTTGGGACGGTCGCACTTTGGAGTGGTCGATCCCCAATCCACCACCCGAGTATAATTTTGCCGTCACCCCGACCGTGCACGCCCGTGATGCCTACTGGTATGAGAAACATCACAAAGCCGAAATTGCGTTGGAAAAAGCCGAGCATGCCAAAGAAGACGCAGCTCACGGCGGTATCCATATGCCCTTCCAGTCGATCTATCCACTGGTGGCCAGCGTGGGACTCTTCATCATGGGTCTTGGGGTCGCCGTAGTTGGCGCTCCTCATGAATTTGCATTCATGGCCAAATTGGCCGATCTGGTCGGCGGAGTCGCCCATCTTAAAATCACTATCGCCGTAACTGGCATAGCCATCATGATCGCCGGAATCTTCCTCTGGGCGCATGAAGGTAACGAAGGCTACCACATCCATCCCAACAAGGAGGATTTAAAATCATGAGCAGTTCAGCCGCTACCATTGATCATCATCATGATCACACCACGACCACGGGCATACCGAACAAGAAGCTCATCATGTGGGCGTTTCTGGCTTCGGATTGTATGTTTTTCGGGTGCCTGATTTCAACGCATCTGATCTACCGGCTGTATCCCCCACCGGATGCACCCTCTGCTCGGGATATCTTCTCCATTGAGCTCACGTCGTTCTCTACCTTTATCCTGCTGATGTCGTCGCTCATGATGGCGCTCGCGGTAAACGCCATTCAGAAGAACAACCTGAAGAGTATGCGCTGGTCGCTGCTCACAACGGTATTCTTCGGGGCCATCTTCCTTGGTTGTCAGGTTTATGAGTTTGAGCACTTCGTGCATGCCAAGAATCTCACGATCACGAATAGTATTCTGGGCACGACCTTCTATACCTTGACTGGCACCCACGGCACTCACGTCGCCATCGGGGTGTTCTGGTTGATTCTGATGTATGTGCGATCATTTCAACCTGCCAACACCGATGCTGATCGCGGCTGGTTCTGGCGGGGTCTACTCCATATTGCCGCCATCATCGGCATGGTCATGTTTTCGATGTTCGCCGTCATCGACCTGACCCACACGCTACAGGCGGGTAAAGGGGTGGCCGTATTTGTTAGTCAAGATTTCGGCCATTTGATCGGATTCGCCGTCTGCACCGCCCTGAGCCTGTTCCTCTCCCGCTCCCGTGGTCCGGTCGCCTTCAATGAAGTCAATGCCATCGATGTAGAATCGATGGGCCTCTACTGGCATTTCGTGGATATCGTCTGGATCGTAATCTTCACCGCCGTCTATCTGCTGGAATACCTCTGAGCCCCATGAGCACTCATACCGCCACCGCCGATCAACCAGGGTCGGACGACAATAAATACCAGATCTACGTTCAGATCGCCATGCTCCTTGCCGTCATTACCGGCGTGGAAATCGTTGGCATCTTTTTACCCTTCGCCAAGTGGCTGGTGGTGACCGCTCTGGTCATCCTCTCGGTAGTGAAGTTTCTCTTCGTTATCTTTTATTTTATGCATCTGCGTTGGGATAAACCCTTCTGCACGATCCTGTTCTTTATCGGACTGGTGCTGGCTACAGGCACGACTTGGGCATTGCTGGAAATTTTCAACGCCCACGACAGTATCCCACTCAGTGCACTTACGAACTGACAATCGCAAATACCCGAAAGCATTCCAATATTTGATTGGCGGCCCCAACCGGGCCGCCTTTTTATTTAAGACATGATCGAGTGGAACCATTGGCACAACGAACCCTATTTGGTGGGGGGACTCATTCTGTTGGGTTGGTTGTTTGCTATTTTAGCCGGACCCCTGCGTGCCCGCATTGCACCGGGTAAATCATACCCCACCAGCCACGCGGTGAAGTTCTATCTAGCTCTGATCGTATTCTATTTGGCCGTGGGTTCGCCGCTGGACCAGATCGCCGAGCGCTATCTTTTCAGCGCGCATATGGTGCAGCACTTTATCCTGATTTATATCTCACCAGTGCTGTTTCTTCTCGGTTTGCCCCATTGGATGATTGACCCATTGCTACGAGTCTCGGCTCTGCGCATCGCAGGTCGCATCGCCAGTCAGCCGGTGGTTTGCGGGGTGATTTTTGTGCTGGTAACCAGCGCATGGCATGCGCCTCTCCTCTATGAGTGGGCTCTGCATGATAAATTTGTGCATGTGATTGAGCACATCATGTTTTTTGGGGCCGCTTTGTTTTTCTGGTGGTCGCAATTGAGTCCTTCAGCGGTTTTTCCGGCCCGCAGTTACCCCACGCAAATGCTCTTCCAGCTTTGCGTTATGATCGCGATGACTCCGGTGTATGCCTATATCACATTTACCACCGATATCCTTTATCCGACCTACGAATATGCTCCGCGACTTTACCCGAATTTCAGCCCGATGGATGATCAGTTGTTGGCCGGGGTCATCATGAAAGTGGGCGGAATGTTGATCGCCTTGGCCGCCATCGCAGTGAGTTTTTACAAATGGTATCAGCAGGGAGATGACCGAGTGGTCGGTTCATCGAAGTAGGCTATCACTGGCCATACTGATTTCGCGCGCTTGCGCCAATTCCATTCCCTGCGATGCTGCCATGCATGACATGGGATATCGCCCTCATTTTCATTCTGCTGGTTCTCACCTTGGCCTGCTTCATGTGGGAAAAATTTCCGCCGGATCTCACGGCGCTGACGCTATTTCTCATTTTAGTTGGCACCCAGTTGATCCCCTCAGCGATGGCATTTTCGGTGTTTTCAAATCCGGCTCCGCTCACGGTTGGGGCGATGTTTGTGCTCAGTGCGGCTCTGGTTAAATGCGGGGCAGTGGACCGGATTTCCGCTCTCATTGAGAGCACCTCCAAACTGCCCTATTCGGTCGTGATACTCCTGATGGTGGTCATGGTTGCGACGCTCTCGGCCTTTATCAACAATACGCCGGTTGTGGTCGTTTTTCTGCCAGTAATTTTGAACTTGGCCCGAAAAATGAATCGGGCCCCCTCGAAATTGTTGATTCCGCTTTCCTATGCCGCTGTCCTGGGCGGCACCTGCACGCTGATTGGCACCAGCACCAACCTGGTAGTTAATGGCATCATCACCGCCAAGGGTTTGCCCGCTTTCAGCATGTTTGAGCTCGGTTGGTTGGGCGTGCCGGTGACCATCCTCGGTGGCATCTATCTGGCGATATTTGGCAATCGCCTTCTCCCCGTGCGGGAAATGCTGACTTCCATCCTTTCAGATGAGGAGCGACGCGAATACATTACCGAGGCTTACGTGCAGGAAGGTTCACCCGTGCTGGGTAAAACCCTTGCTGCTGCCGGCCTCACTCAAAAACGTGGAGTCCGGGTGATTGAAATTGTGCGTGATGGGATTGCCCTCATTTTGAATGCTGAGGCCGTGCAGCTCAAAGCCGGTGACCGCCTGATCCTGTCCTGTCGCCCCACCGGTATTGCCAACACCAGGCGCCTGCAGGGCGTGAATCTGGTGTCCGAACTCAATCTGGGCATTGAACAAATAGCCGCCCATGAAGGATCATTGGTGGAAGCAGTCGTCACCCCTCACTCCGCGCTGCTCGCGCATACTGTCAGTGAGGTTAATTTCCGCCAACGCTATCGCATGGTTGTGGTCGCGTTGCACCGAAAAGGAAAAAATGTGCGCGAACAGATCGAGAGCCTGCCCATTGAGGCTGGAGATGTGTTACTTATGATGGGCACGGATCAAGCAATCGACGCGTTGCGGAACAATGATGATTTTCTTTTTTTCGATCGTGCAAGAGTGCCGACCAAGCAGCAGACGGGCAAGATGCTGCTGGTCGCAGGAGTCATCGCCGCCGTGGTCACAGCAGCCGCCTTGGAATGGGTGCCAATTGAAATTGGCGCCTTGACCGGTTGTGTGATCGTGTGCCTGTCCCGTTGTCTCAAAACCACCGAAGCATACGCGGCCATCGACTGGAACATACTTTTCCTCATTTACGGCATGCTCGCCATGGGGATGGCGATGGAGCACACCGGCGCAGCGGGTTGGATCGCCGGACATATTGTTAACGGAGTGCAATATCTGGTGCCCACCGCCCACAAGGGTATTGTGATGCTGGCTTGCCTGTATCTGGTGACGACAGTGCTGACTGAAATCCTGTCCAACAATGCGATCGCCGCCTTGATGGCTCCGATCGCAATTGGCGTCGCGATCAAACTCGGGATGGATCCCCGGCCATTTATTATCGCCGTCACTTTCGCGGCCTCTGCCGCCTTTGCCACTCCGATCGGATACCAGACCAACACTTACGTTTACGGGGTCGGCGGCTATCGATTTAGTGATTTCCTCAAGATCGGGGTGCCCTTGAACATATTGTGTTTCATCGTGGCCATGGTGGTGATTCCGCAAGTCTGGCCATTCTGATTTCGCAGTCCAAAGTGTCGGATCACAGGTTGAGACGCAAACCGTCGTAAGCCAAGTTGATCGCGGAGGGTAATTCTGAATCAGCCGGACCGTGATCCGAATAATGGGTGAGATGAGTCAACCATGTCTGGGGCGCACCAATCTGCCGCGCAGCCACTATCGCTTCAGGGATGCTCATATGCGTCGGGTGCGTTTCCGGCCGCAATCCATCGAGCACAACCGCATCCGCTCCTTTGGCCAACGCTACGGCCTCAGCGGGCAGTCGTTTGTTGTCTGTGTAGTAGACAAATTTTTTGGCGCTGCATCTTTCCGTAAATATCAATCCCAATGTATTGATTCCGCCATGCGGCAACAACGTGGATTCAATCGTGCCTTCGGGAAATTCAAGCCGAGTGGGCATATCAATGAGTTTGAATGCCGGATAGCCCTTGGCGATCGGCCTTTCGGCAATGGTGTAGGGGAAAACCGCCAATACCCGCGCCATCCCTTCCTCCGTCGAATAGACGGGCAAGGCCACCCCACCCTTGAGATCACAAAATCGCCGTAGGTCATCCATGCCGGCAATGTGATCGGCATGGCCATGCGTCAGGATGAAAACATCCAAGGTGCGAATATTTTCGCGCAAACATTGCAGGCGAAATTCTGGTGCGGCGTCCACCTGTACATGCAATCCGTCCATCACCACATGGATAGAGGCGCGGGTGCGCTGGTTATACGGATCCTGTGACTGGCAGACCGCACAGTCACATGCGATCATGGGCACCCCCTGCGATGTTCCCGTGCCCATGAATATTACTTCCATATCCCCAACTTTTGCGACCTACCCGCGGCAGGCAATGAGGAAGTCGCACCCACACCAGAGCCAGAACCACCTATCCTGAAACTATTGCCTTTGGCACCAGAAAACCTGGAATCCCGTGCATGCAAAACCTCTCCGCCCTACCCCGCACATGGGATCTGACTAGCTATTTCCCTTCTTTCAATGGACCAGAATACAAAGCCTTCAAAGCTACTTTAATTAGCGATCTTGCCGATCAATTGGCCGCTACAGCCACTCTACCCAATCTGGATGCCGCAAACTGCAGAGCATGGGCCAAACATATCAACGTTTACGAGGATCTGGTTGGACGGATTTCTCATCTCTCGTCTTATCTCGGCAACACTTGCGCCACCGATGCGGCCAGTGAACCCGGCAAGCGCGAATCCGCTGACCTTGCCACCCACTTCGCAACCTTGTCCAAAGTGCACAGCGAATTGCTCCGTGGCATATCAAAAGCTGACAATGACACTTGGAAACTCTTGCTGGCTGATCCCGTGCTGGTAGGTGCCGTTCATACTTTGAATCGTATGCGAACCGAAGCAATTCACCGTATGTCTGGTGCCGAGGAATCCCTCGCAGCCGATCTAGGGGTGAATGGCATCAGTGCGTGGGGGCGCCTCTACGAAAATCTAACCGGCCAGATGACTTTTGAGATGATTTGGCCCGACGGACGCAAAGAGACCGTTCCCATGGCACAACGTCGTGCCCTAATGTCCAACACCGACCGGGCCGTGCGAGCGTCCGCGTTTAAGGAAGGTAACCGAACATGGGCGGCTCATGGCGAAACCTTGGCCGCCGCCATCAACGCCATCGCTGGCACCCGTCTCTCGCTCTATGGCCGCCGAGGACAATCGAACTTCTTGGATCAGCCCTATTTTGATTCCTCCGTCTCTGCCGCAACCATTGACGCAATGTTCAAAGCCATAGCAGCCAACTATGAAGTTCCGCGCCAAGCCCTCCGCCTCGGGGCCAAGCTGCAAAAAGCAACCGCCCTGGCTTTCTACGACCTCGAAGCGCCCAGTCCGCTTGATCCCATGCCACCACTCAGTTGGGGCGACGCGGTCAATCTGGTGGACCAGGCCTTTAGTGCAGGATACCCCGGTCTCGCGGACTACTACCGCGATATTTTGCAAAAACGCTGGGTCGAATCAGAGAAACGAGCCAACAAGCGGTCGGGTGCGTATTGCACCGGCTCAGTAGTGACCGGCGAACAGCGTGTGTATATGACCTACGCCGATACGATGCATGACGCCAATACGCTCGCCCATGAAGTCGGTCATGCATGGCACAGCCACGTTATCAAAGGTCTCCGGCCATTTGCCCAAGAATACCCGATGACGTTGGCCGAAACCGCGTCCACCTTCGCCGAGAAAATGTTTATGCACGGCATGCTGCAGGACCCGAAGCTGACGGAATCACAACGCGCCTTTCTGCTCGATCAGGAATGCAGCAATGCAGCTTCCTATCTGCTCAATATCGCCATGCGCTATGAATTTGAAAAAGAGCTCTATACGCGGCGCAAATCAGGTGAGCTCTCGGTCAGTGAACTCAAAGCGCTGATGACTGATACTCAACGCAAGGTCTACGGCGACACGATTGCTGATGGTGACGAGGATCCATGGTTCTGGGCTTCCAAACTTCATTTCTTCATCACCGAAGTTTCTTTCTATAACTTTCCCTACACTTTCGGCTACCTGCTGAGTCTGGCTCTTTTCGCAGAGTTCAAACGAACTGGCGCAGATTTTCTCCCTCGCTACGAAGCATTCCTACGTAGCACCGGGGTTGCCAGTTGCGAAGATGCGGTCAAATCCACACTCGGTTGGGATCTCACTAGTGAAAAATTCTGGGCTGACGCCGTGAGCAGCGTCGGTGTTCCGGTTAAAGCATTTGCCGAGATCGTTGCCCAGCGCTGATTCGCCACTCTAGATCGGTGTCTTGCGTAACATGGGAAAACCAGACAATATGTCGCTGACGTGACCGCCTGAAACTG
>DFDG01000153.1:0-165 GCA_002367815.1 Opitutaceae bacterium UBA3033
CTTCCCGGTAGCGTGTGGTATAGTCCTCGCCCAGATTGGTGGGCATTTGCATGCCAGCGATGATCACTCGAATTTCAGGGTGTCGCTGGCGGGCATGGTCGATGATGCCGACTAGATTCGCCCGAGTAACCTCGGGTGCGATGCCACGCAGGCCGTCGTTGCCGC
>DFDG01000153.1:410-14372 GCA_002367815.1 Opitutaceae bacterium UBA3033
GCCACGCAGGCCGTCGTTGCCGCCGAGGGCGAGCACCAGAATGTCAATGCGTTGTCGCAACAGCCAATTAATGCGGCGCAATCCTCCCGCGGTGGTATCGCCACTGATCCCGGCATTGACGATTTTATAGGGCAGATTCATGGCATTGATTTTTTCCTGAATCAGGGCGGGATAGGCCTCTGCGGCAGGATTGTTCAAACCATACCCGGCCGTGATACTGTCGCCCATGCATACGATGGTTTTGGTCTCGGCATGCAGACCGCTCAGCACAAAACAGCACGACATAAAAATGAAAAAACGTGCATTCATCCCGAAATATTGACCGCTTGAACTAGCTTTCCTGCGATTTCGGGTTTTGGATGAATCATCCTATACATGAGTGATAACATTATGCTAAAAGTCGAGCGGCTCACCAAAACTTATCCTGCTACGGCTGGAGCGCTCACGGTGCTGCGCGATGTAAGCTTTTCTTTGAATGCCGGGGACAGTCTGGCCATCGTGGGCCCAAGTGGAAGCGGCAAGACCACCTTGCTGGGCCTCTGTGCCGGACTCGACCTGCCCACCAGTGGGGATGTGCTGCTCGCCGGAGAATCATTACAAGGCCGCGATGAGGATTCGAGGGCGCAGTTGCGCAATACCCATGTCGGTTTTGTTTTTCAGAACTTCCAATTAATCCCCACGCTCACGGGCTTGGAAAATGTGCTTGTGCCTCTGGAGTTAAGGGGTGAGAGCGGTCGAGAAGCGGAAGCGCAGGCACTGCTCGAACGAGTTGGGTTGGGTGAACGTGGTGATCACTATCCGGTCCAACTATCCGGAGGAGAACAACAACGGATCGCGCTCGCCCGGGCCTTTATTAATAACCCCAAAATACTTTTTTGCGATGAACCGACCGGCAATCTGGATGGCGAAACAGCCGCGAACATGATCGAGCTCGTTTTTGGTCTCAACCGTGAACGTGGCACCACCTTGGTGCTGGTGACGCATGACCGCGATCTGGCCCAACGCTGCCAGCGCATCATCCGTCTGAAAAACGGCTCCGTGGTGACCGACTGATGAGAACCTGTTCATCATGAATTTCACCTGCAAAATGGCCTGGCGTGATTCCCGGGCCTCGCGGCGTCGGTTGACGTTGTATTCTTTGTGCATTGTTCTGGGTGTGGCGGCGTTGGTGGCCATCGGATCATTCAGCGTGAATCTGAAGGAGTCGGTGCAGGATCAGGCCAAGGAACTTCTCGGGGCCGATCTAGTGGTGACATCGCGACAGCCATTTACGACTGGGGTGCAGGCCTATCTGGAAGGTCTCGGTGGGGAAACGGCACAAGAAATTGGATTTTCTTCGATGATGGTTTTCCCGACAGCCAATAACGCTACACGGCTGGTGCAGGTGCGAGCGGTTGAGGGGCAGTTTCCATTTTACGGGGAATTTTTAACGAAACCGCTAGCGGTCGGGTCTCAGCTAGCTGATGGCGGTGCGTCGGTGATTTTGGAAGAAACCCTGCTTAGCCAGTTCAACGTAAAACCGGGCGACAAAGTGAAGTTGGGGCGCAGCACACTGACGGTTTTGGGCGCGGTGCAAAAAATGCCGGGCGAATCCATGGCGGTTACGCAGTTGGCGCCGCGAGCCTATATCGCGCTCTCCAGATTATCTGAAACTGGACTCGCCAACAAAGGCAGTTTGCTGCGCTACAAAACGGCGTTGAAATTGCCGGCGGCCAGTGACCCGGAGGTAATAGTTTTGGCGATGAAAGATGAGTTTGCCAACCAACGTCTAAGCTTTGACACCGTCGAGGAACGCAAACGCCGCCTTGGTCAGGTCATCGATAATGTGCAGGGGTTTCTCAGTCTGGTCGGCTTTGTGGCGCTCTTTCTTGGAGCCATTGGGGTGGCAAGTGCGATTCATGTTTATGTGAAACAAAAACTCACAACGGTCGCGATCATGCGTTGTCTGGGTGCATCGGCCCGACAGGGATTTTCCGTTTATTTGCTACAGGGGGCGGTGTTGGGCGTGCTCGGAGCAACACTGGGTGGGTTGCTGGGGCTCTTTATCCAATTACTGCTACCAAATGCCGTGGGGGGGATGTTGCCGGTGCCCATTGAGTTTACGATTTCTTGGGCAGCGGTATTTCGAGGCATGGGGGCTGGTTGGGTGATCTGCCTGCTTTTTACCCTGTTACCATTATTGGCGATTCGACGGGTATCGCCCTTGATGGCTCTGCGATCCATGGCCTTTGAAAAATCGGTCGGTTTCGATTGGTGGCGCGCGGGACTTTGGGCGTTGATCGTGGCGGCAGTGGTTGGGTATGCGATTTGGCAAACCCAGAGTGTGCGAGTCGGACTGGGCTTTGCCGGGATGCTTGCGTTCTCGTTTGCGGTGCTGGCGATGCTGGCGCGATTTGTGGCTTGGGCGGCGCGACGCTGGGCCCCGAAGCGGCTACCTTATGTGGTGCGCCAAGGCATCGCGAATTTGCATCGGCCCAATAACCGTACGGTGTTGCTGTTACTCGCACTTGGGTTGGGCACTTTTTTGATTCTTACGCTTCATTTAACAAGGGGCACTTTGCTGGCACAGGTCGAAGGGACGGGAGCGAGTGGAAGAGGCAATCTGATGTTTTTTGATATTCAGGATGATCAGATCGGACCGCTGGAAACGCTCATGATCGCTGAAGGTATGCCGATTCTGCAGCAGGCACCGATTGTCACCATGAAGATTCGCACCATCAAAGGCGTCGGGGTGGAAGAGTTGTTGGAGAACGACGAGGTCAATATACCCGGCTGGGCTTTGCGGCGGGAATATCGCTCCACTTATCGCGAAGCATTGGCCGGTTCGGAAAAACTCAGTCTAGGTGGATTTACCGGACGAGTGGATCCCGATACATTGGTGGTGCCAATTTCACTCGAGGAAAAATTAGCTGCAGACCTGCAAGTCGGGGTGGGGGACGAGATCGAATTCGATGTTCAAGGCGTGGCTATTCTCACCAAAGTAACGAGTTTACGCACGGTGGAATGGCGGCGGTTGGAACCCAATTTCTTTGTGGTTTTTCCCGCGGGGGTCTTGGAAGCGGCGCCTAAGTTTTATGTGGTTGCGGTGCGGGCAGCGGATCCCGCGGCATCGGCCCATCTACAGCAGGTTGTCGTGCGTGATTTTCCGAATGTATCCGCGATTGACCTTACTCTTTTGTTGGAAACGTTTGACGGTATATTTTCCAAGGTCGCGTTCGTGATTCAATTCATGGCGTTGTTTACCGTAGTGACCGGTTTGATCGTATTGGCCGGTGCAGTCGCGACCGGTCGTTATCAACGCATACGCGAGGTGGTTCTGCTGCGCACCCTCGGCGCGACCCGGCGTCAACTCATGCAAATGCAGCTGGTCGAATACACGATACTCGGCCTGCTGGGTGCGTTGGTCGGCGGATTGCTCGCGGTGGTAGGTAATGCGTTGCTGGCCCATTATGTTTTCAAAGTCGCAGCGGTTGTTTCGGTGGGTGGATTGTTGATCGCGATGTTGGTGGTGACGGCAATCACCTTGCTCACGGGCTTGCTTTCTAGTCGGGGAGTAACCGACCATCCCCCGCTGCAAATTTTACGGCAAGAAACATGAAACCAAACGTAGTCATATTTACCTACACGTTACGTGATCCGGCGGGGCGAGTGCTCGACACTTCAGCGGGTGGAGAGCCAATCACTTACCTCGAAGGGGCCGGCCAAATTATCGATGGTTTGGATGAACAACTGCGCGGAATTGCGGCTGGCACCAAAACGATCATTCAAGTGCCTTCGGCCAAAGCCTATGGCGAACGCGATGAATCGCAGGTGCAGACCATCAAGCGCGCCCTGATCCCGATTGAAGGCACCCTGAATGTGGGCGATCGATTTCAGACCGACACGGACAAACATGCACCGGTAGTCTCAGTCGTGGCGCTGGACGCGGATAATGTTACCCTTGATGCCAATCACGCCTTGGCGGGAGTGGATTTGACTTTTGAAGTCGAGGTTTTGGCGGTGCGAGTCGCGACGTCGGCAGAGCTGCAACATGGGCATGCGCATGGCGCCGATGGCGGTGAGCATTGCCAATAGGTTTTCTGCCGCTTAATTTTGTTAACGCATGAAAATTCTAGGCATTGATATCGGTGGATCAGGCGTCAAAGGCGCCCTCGTGGACACCAGGACTGGCAAGCTTCTGCAGGAACGATTCCGGGTTGATACGCCTGATCTTCTGACCCCGGCAGCGATGACCAAGACCATCAAGTCGATTGCCGCACATTTCAAATGGCACGGGCCGATTGGGGTGGGATTTCCCGGCGTGATCCACGGTTCACGCATCCTGACTTCAGCGAATCTCCATAAAAGTTTCTGCAACTTCAATGCGGTGAAAATTTTCAGCAAGGCTACCGGTTGTCGCGTGGCATTGATCAACGATGCCGATGCGGCAGGGCTGGCTGAGATTAGATTTGGGGCGGGTCGCAAAACGAGAGGCACAATTTTGCTGCTCACTTTAGGCACGGGGATTGGTTCGGCGCTTTTTCATGACGGGAGACTTTTCCCCAACAGCGAGCTGGGGCATTTCCCGATTCGCGGAAAATCCGCCGAATATTTTATTTCATCCAACGCCAGGAAGCGACGCGAGCTGTCCTGGGGAATCTGGGGTGCGGAGCTGGGTAAATATATTAGCTCCTTGGAGGACATTCTTTGGCCGGAACTCATCATCATCGGCGGGGGAGTGAGTTCCAAGCACGAGAAGTATTTCAAATACATCAAACCCCGGGCGATGCTAGTGCCGGCGGAGTTTTTCAATCAGGCCGGAATTGTTGGCGCGGCACTCTGGGCAGCCGAACAGAAATGATGCGGTTGGCCAACCCAGTTTTTGCCGTCGGTATTTGCTCGTGATGCGAAGATGAAGCGCACGGGGATATTGATTGTGGGACAGGGTTTGGCCGGGACTGTCTTGGGGTGGACGCTGTCACGAGCAGGAATTGATTGGCGGATGATTGATGCTGGGCATGCCACGGCAGCGTCACGAGTTGCGGCGGGTATAATCAATCCAGTGACCGGCCAGCGTTGGGTTAAGACATGGCGGATCGAGGAGGTCTGGCCGGAGACGCGCAACCTTTACCTAGACATGGAACGCACTCTTGGCGTGCCGTTGTGGCGCGAGATGAAAATTCGCCGATATTGGCGAACGGATAAAGAACAACGCGTGCTTTTGGCCAAAAGCACGCGCGGCGAGCTCGCGCCGTATGTGACAATGATCGATGCCCAAAGTTGTGTGTTGGCACCTGCTGCTCAGGTGGATGTTCCGGGGATGTTGACAGCGGCGCGACAACGTTGGTTGGCGGAAGGACGATTGATTGAAGCTCGGGCAGATTGGGGAGTGAACAGACCGCAATATGCACTGGTGATCGATTGCACTGGTGCGGCCGTGCGCACGGGGCCGTTTGCTGCTTGGTCATTCGCAATTTCCAAAGGTGAAGTATTGCGCGTTAAAACGCGCGAGTTGGATTCAGGCATGATTATGCATCGGGGCCACTGGGTTTTGCCGGTAGATAATGGTGACGCCTGGATTGGGGCGACGCACGAACCGGGCGTTGATAATCTGCAACCGACGAACGCAGCCCGCGAATCATTGTTGGCCAGTGCCCACCGATTAACGGGTGAAGTTTTTGCACCAACGGCACATCTGGTGGGCCTACGGTTGGCCGCCAGCGATAAACGCCCTGTGGTGGGGCGCCATCCTGGTGATCCAGCGCTCGGTATCATGAGTGGGCTCGGCAGCAAAGGCGTGCTTTATGCTCCGTGGCTGGCTCGACAGTGGCGGGAGCATTTATTGCACGGTAAAGCTTTTGATCCGGCGGTGAGTATCACGCGTGGTGATGGTGGAGGTGAAGTGTAGATGACCAAATTGCAGTTAAAGCTTTGGCCGGAGTCGCTAATTTCGACTCATGTGTTTCTTGTTTAACTTTTGCGACTCACGCGCATATCTTTTCAAGACAGACGAGACTGAGGTTGATTTAATACGTCTAGAGAAAATCCAGCACACCCATGGCCACCTACACCACGAATGGGATTTTCTGTCTCGAAGGAGATTGGAACCATGATCTGCGGGACAAGACTTCGGTTCAACCGGTGTTGGACATACTGTCGAAATCTGTAAAGCCGAGAGTGCGCACCATCCGGCGTGATATTGGGACTTTAACTGAATTCGAATACTACGTCACCAAATGGGCGCAGAAGAAATATCGAGATTATCCCGTGCTCTATCTCGCGTTTCATGGACGGTCGGAGGAATTGTATCTGGGTGATGACAATATTCTAATCACCCTTGATGATCTGGAGGAGTTGCTCTGCGGCAAATGTCACAACCGCGTCATTTACTTTGGTTCATGTGGCACGCTGGATACCCATGGAACCCGAATTAATCGCTTTATGAAACGGACCGGTGCACTGGCCGTTTGTGGTTACAAGGCCGATGTGGATTGGTTGGTTTCGACGGCTTTCGAGATCATCTTGCTTGGAGCATTCCAGTGGAATGCCATGACTCGGGCTGGGATTCAGGCAGTGGGAAAAAGGGTGCGAAGCGATGCAGGTGGATTGTCCAGGGATCTCCAATTCAGAATATTCATTGCCCGGGCGGATCCTTCCTGGGCACGTAGTAGAAGCGCCAGGTGTGAACTGCCACGACGTAAATCAGGCAGATGATTTGATTGAATTAAAATTGAGTCGGTTCGTGCGATATGCGGGTATGGTAAGCGGGAGAATTTTAAGAATGTAGGTACCTTGAAATTAGTTGACCGACGTACTGAGAACCGAGCTTCATATTAAGCAGGTGAACCCGGCACTTTTTAGGGTTTGTCGCAGAATAATGACAGTTCGTCGCAAGACGGCACCAAACTCATGTTCTGCCGTGGTTATCACGATCGGATCGCAGTCTTGTTAAAGGAGAAACTCTGAGGAAGACGGAAGTGGATGATCTACCCCGGATAGAATACTTGGTGGCGTCGAAACCAAGGGTCTGGGCTAGGTTGCTTTTTAAGGGAAAGAATTGGGTCCGCCCATCCTCTATGGGGTCCGTTTATCAAAGTTTCGTGTAACTTTTGTATATTATGCGTGTTGTTGGGGCATGCCCGTGTGCTGTTTGCTCCTCTTCCACTCCAACGTAGTGCTAATGCGATTCGTCGCAAAAAGCCCTGCTTTGGTCGCAGAGGTGTTTTCAAACGCATGGGTAGCTGTTCATTACAGCCTTGTTCGTAGTAATCAGTTGTTGTGTTGTGGAGGGGTCGTTGTGGGCCCCTCTACAGTTTTTTTAGCGAACAAGGGCCTGGGTAGCTATCCCTCTCGGCAGATGTGAATATCCGCCCCAACTTACCTTCAACTGAGTCTTATGAATCAACCCACCTCCACTAAACCTCGCCGGAAATCCAAGAAAAAATGGATTATCATCGGCGGGACTGTTTTGTTGATCGCCCTCGTCGCGGTCGGCATGTCGCGTCGCAAGAAAGACACGGGAATTTCGGTCACCACCGAGAAAGCCTTCATTACCACGATCACCCAGGTTGTCACCGCCACGGGCAAGATTCAGCCCGAGATGGAAGTGAAGATTTCCCCTGAAGTCGCGGGTGAAATCGTTGAGATGCCCGTCAAAGAGGGTGATATCGTCAAAAAGGGTGATCTGCTTTTGAAGATCAAACCTGACTTTTATCAGGCCCAATATGAGCAACAGGAAGCGGCGTTGCTCTCTTCCAAAGCGGCCAGTGTGCTGAGCAAAGCCCGCTTGGACAAAGCGGAGCAGGATTACTCCCAAGCGAAGGATCTTTACGCCAAGCAGTTGATTTCAGACTCCGATTTGTTGACGGCCAAGACGAATTACAACGTGAACATGGCCGACTATGACTCATCCTTGGCTCAAATCCGGCGCACTGAAGGTTCACTTTCCCAAGCCGCGGACCAATTGAGCAAAACCACCATTTATGCTCCGATGGATGGAACCATTAGCGCGCTCAACAGTGAAATTGGCGAACGAGTGGTCGGCACCAACCAATTTGCTGGCACCGAGGTCATGCGGGTGGCCGATCTCAGCAACATGGAAGTTAGCGTCAAGGTGAACGAAAATGACATTGTTAATGTGAAATCGGGTGACCTCACCTTAATCCGCATCGATGCACTCCCGGAAGCAAGACTCACCGGCAAAGTGCAGGAGATCAGTACTTCCTCGCAGAATTCGCAGGCGGGCATCGCTACTTCTCAAAACTCATCTTCAGACGAGGTGGCCAATTTTCTTGTTAAAATCAGCATCTCTGATCGCGATCCTCGGTTGCGTCCGGGCATGAGTTCCACGACGGAAATTCAGACGCAAACAGTTGAAAATGTTATCGTGGTACCAATTCAGAGCGTCACGGTGCGCGCCGATGATGGCAAAACGATTGAGGACTTGCAGGAAGAGAAGAACAAGGAGGCCAAGGAAAAGTCCGGCAATGATCTTGAGGTGACCGACGATCGATCCACGGCCCGTGACAGTCGCGACATGGTGGACCGGGTTGTGTTTGTGGTCGATGGCACGAAAGTGCGGGTGCAAAAGGTCAAGACCGGCATCGCCGACAACACCAACATTGAGATCAAGGAAGGATTGAAGGACGGGGATGTGGTGGTTTCCGGCAGCTATGCCGCCATTAGCCGCAAACTCAAGAATGACTCAACCATCTCCATTGAGGAGCCCAAGAAGGACAAAAAGTGAACATAGGTCGCTCCATTCGCATTATCGCTCCTGCATCATGATTGCTCCTTCTGCTCCAACCACCACTCGCCACGTTCGTCCCAAAGGCGACCTCGTCATTGCGATCGAGGGTGTGACCAAACTCTACACCATGGGGGAGGAAATCATTCACGCCCTGATGGGGATTGACCTGAAAATCCACCGCAACGAATACCTCGCGATCATGGGACCTTCCGGCAGCGGCAAGTCCACCCTTATGAACATGCTCGGTTGTCTGGATACACCGACGGAAGGGCATTACCAGTTCAACGGCAAAGACGTCGCGGCGATGATTGACGACGAACTAGCTGAGATCCGTAACCGCGAGATCGGTTTCGTGTTCCAGACCTTCAATCTGTTGCCGCGCGCCACGGCACTGAGCAACGTGGAATTGCCCCTTATTTATGCGGGATATGCCCCGCACGAACGCCGGGATCGCGCGACCGAAGCACTGGTGAGCGTAGGTCTTGGTGATCGGATGAACCATAAACCCAATGAGCTTTCCGGGGGTCAGCGGCAACGGGTGGCCGTCGCCCGTGCGCTCGTCAATAATCCCTCCATCATCTTGGCTGATGAGCCGACGGGTAATCTGGACTCGAAGACCGGTGTCGAAATTATGGCGCTGTTCGACGACCTGTATGAGCAGGGCAATACGATCATTGTGGTGACTCATGAAGAAGAAATCGCGCGCCATGCCCGTCGGATTGTCCGGCTGCGTGATGGCCTGATCGAAAGTGACAGTCAGGTTGAGTAACCCTACCCATGTTCCGACTCCTCTATGAATTAATCGAAAGTTTTCGCATCGCCTTTGCCCAGATTCGGGCGAATGCGATGCGCTCGGTGCTGACCGCACTCGGGGTTATCATCGGCATAGTGGCGGTTACCTTGATGGGCACGGCGATCAATGGGATTGATCGTGGCTTCGACAACAGCTTGGCGATGCTCGGTGACGACGTGCTTTATGTGCAAAAATGGCCATGGCGCAATGTCGATGACTGGTGGAATTACCGGAACCGGCCGACCATCATGCCGGAACAAGCCGATGCACTCAACCGCGTGATTGCGAACACCCCCAACACTCTATTGGAAATCGCGGTGCCGGTGGTTAGGAGTGGGGTGAGTATCAAGGCCGGATCACAGCAAATCAGTAGGGTGGCTGCTTTTGGCACGACGCACAGCTATTCACGTTTGATGTCGGCGGATTTTAAGGATGGCCGACTGTTTAATGAGACAGAATCCGGCGGTGGGCGGCAGGTTGTCGTACTGGGATTTGATGTCGCGGAGGCACTCTTCCCCTCGCGACCGGCACTCGACCAAACGATTTTGCTCAAGGGTCAGCCGTTTACGGTTGTTGGGGTGCTGGCCAAACAAGGCTCATTTTTAGGGTTATTCAGCTTCGATTCACAAGTGATCCTGCCGCTTAATGCCTATAGGAAATATTTTGGAGTGGGTAGTAATAGCGCTGAGTTGCGGGTGAAGGTGAAGGACAAGACCCGCATGACTGAAGCATCAGATGAACTGGTTGGAGCTATGCGCCGGGTTCGAGGTCAGTTGCCCGGTGAGCGCGACAATTTTTCCATCAATCAACAGCAAGCGTTCAAGGACCAACTCGATCCCATCAAGAAAGGCATTGCCATGGCGGGTTTGTTCATCACGGGACTTTCCCTGTTCGTGGGTGCCATTGGCATCATGAATATCACGTTCGTGAGCGTCAAAGAGCGCACCAAAGAGATTGGCACGCGCAAGGCACTTGGCGCCCGGCGGCGCACGATACTGCTGCAATTTCTCATCGAAGCAGTATCGATCTGCCTTATCGGTGGAGTGGTTGGACTGGGTCTGACATTTGGTCTGGGTATGGCCATTAAAGCCGCCATGCCGGCCCTCCCCGTGGTTTTTTCAATCGGTTTGATCAACATCAGTCTGTTTGTCGCGGTCGTTACGGGCATCGTTTCCGGCTTTGCTCCGGCTTGGACGGCATCGCGTTTGGATCCGGTTGTGGCTCTACGTTATGAATAACAAATTACCGAAATGCTAAAAGAGATTATCAGAATGGCTTTCAGTTCGTTGGGAGTGAACAAGCTTCGCTCGTTCCTCACCATGTCGGGTATTACCATTGGAGTCTTTTCGGTCATCGGCGTGATGACGATTGTATCCGCATTGCGCGGGTCGATTGAAACCGGACTGAACATGCTAGGCACCAATGCGTTTCAGTTTCAAAAATCCCCCACCGGTTTCAGCAATGGTAACAATCGTAAGTTTCGTTTGCGCCGGAATATCACCCTGCAAGAGGGCCAACGCTATCAACGACTGATGGAAGGCACGGCCGAGGTGATAAGTTTGGAGCTCTATGATTTTCGAATTGTGACTCAAGCGGTCCATGAAAATCGGAAATCCACTTACGGCATCACCTTTGGTGGTGGTAATCAACATTACCTGGCCGCCAATCAGTATACCGTGGACACGGGCCGAAACTTCACGGATGCCGAGGTCGCCACGGGTAGGCCGGTATGTGTCATTGGCTCGTCCATCGCTAAAGCGTTATTCCCTACAGAATCGCCACTAGGTAAGACCGTCAAAGTAAGCGGTCAGACTTATACCGTGATTGGCCAATTGATCGAGAGGGGATCATCGTTTGGTGGCGATGTGGACAATATCGTTATCGTGCCCATCACGCTATGGGCCATGCAATTCGGCAATGCAGAGCGACAGTCGCTCAACATCGGTTCACAGGCCCCATCGCAGGAAGTTTATTACGAGACGATTGACAAGGCGATCACGGCAATGCGCATCGCTCGTGGTTTAAAGCCGGAACAGGAAAATGACTTTGAATTATTCTCGAACGAATCCCTGGTAGCCCAATTTGCCAAGATAGCCGATGTGGTCAGTTCCGGGGCGTTTGTGATCAGTGGCATTGCCTTGTTGGCGGCAGGGGTGGGTATCATGAACATCATGCTGGTTAGCGTGACGGAACGCACCAAGGAAATTGGCATCCGTAAGTCAATCGGCGCCCGCAAGAACAGTATTCTGACGCAATTTCTGATCGAGTCAGTGGTCATCTCGTTGGCTGGTGGCGTAGCAGGAATTCTGCTGGGGGTCGTGGCCGGCAATGGCATCGCCATGATGATGAGCGCTTCAATCATCTTCCCGTGGCTTTGGGCTGGAATTGGTCTGCTGGTTTGCTCCGGAATCGGGGTGGGCTTTGGTTTTTATCCGGCCTACAAGGCATCATCACTCGATCCGATCGAGGCCCTGCGTTTCGAGTAAACGCGTTCGGATTCGAACGCATAAAAAAGCAGCGCAGTAACAAGCACGGCGCTGCTAAGCAAACGAGTTTGGCATCAAGCTTGTGCGGGTGTTGCGCCACCTTGATAGGTTGCAGCCCCAAATCCAAGTATCGGATAAAAGATGAAACCGAGCAGAGCCAATCCTACACCGAAGCCCGTTCCTTGGCCGAAAGCTTTGGCAACATCGATTGCCAAAATTATACCGATCACGATGTTGACGATGGGAACGAACAGTAGGAGCACCCACCAGCCGGGACGACGGGCGATTTGTGTGAGCGCATAGAGGTTGTAGATGGGGATGATAACAGACCAGCCGGGTTGACCGGCTTTGACGAATGTCTTCCAAACGCCGGCAATCACGAAAACGATTACGGCAATTTCAATCACTACAATGAGGGTAGTCATGTATTTTTGGGGTGGATTTTTGGGGTGTGCCAGAAATGGCTCTTAAGATTCTCAGCAGATTGCTAGCGATCCGACAAGTTCGCATTGACGTTCCGTTCAGCCGGTAATTGGCGCTCGCAGTTCCAGAATTTTGATAAAACCATTCTTGCATGGGTAAGATATTTGACGAAATCACGCCGGAGCTGTGTCAGTGGATTGAGCAGCAAAAAGTGTTTTTTGTGGCGACCGCACCGCTTGCGTCGGACTTCCATTTGAATTGTTCACCCAAGGGTGGTGATACGTTTTAAATCATTTGCCCGCATGAAGTTGCCTATTCCGATTTGACCGGCAGTGGCATTGAGACGGTCGCGCACATAGGGGAGAGTGGTCGCATCGTGCTCATGTTCTGCGCCTTCGATGGTGGGCCCAAGATTGTCCGTTTGCATGGGCAGGGCGAAGTGTTTGAACCCGGTGATCAGACGTTTGCAGAATTGAAATCGTATTTTCCCGAGTTGATCGGTTTACGCGCAATTGTCAGGGTGCACGTGAACCGCATAGCGGATTCATGTGGATTTGCGGTGCCGTTATACGATTTTGTGGCGCCTCGAGATGTCCTGGACAATTATTCCGAAAAATTGGGACCGAAAGGATTGGCAGAGTATCGCGCAAAGAAGAATCGCTTCAGCATCGATGGTCTGCCGGGACTGAAAAAGCTCTGACTTATCGCCTTTATCCGCGACGAATTTCTGATCCTTGGAAACGGATCTGAATGCGGAATACTTTTTTGACGCGATTAGTCACCTTCCCGGTTTTCAAGTCCACTTTCTCCGGCACTTCGATGCGGTGCAAATCGACCAGGGCGTGGTAACCACGTTCGGAAAATACATCAATCAACATGGCCAAGGCATGAGGGTCTTCAAGCGCGGCGTCCTCGGTGTTGATGTGCGCGTTGCCTGAGATGGCGTGGCGTAGAACAATCGGCATGATCTTGAGCTCAATGAATTTGATTACCTTGGCGAAGAGAACGGGATTATCGAATTCATATCCGTCCAGCCGTTTTACCAGTTCTTGCCGGGCATGGACGATGATTTCACTGGCAACCGGCATACCGCGCAGACGGTCAACGGTAAGTGGGTCCAGCTCCAATGTGCTTTGGTATTCGAGCTCCGCTTTTATGTTCTGCTCAACTTCGGCGAAACTGCCCTCTGCGTTGATGAAATGATAGTGGAAAATTTCCTTCAGCGATTGCAGCGCATCCCATGTTTGTTCTTTGAAGACGCGGTAGCGCCGTTGGGCAAGGGCTTCATCATGATCGGTCGCTCGATCTTCCATCAAGTTGCCCACCCCGGTGCGCAATACTTCCTCGTTGTGCATCCGGGTTTGACGACCGCGTTTGAGCTGTCGTGCGATCGACTCCTTTTCGTCCACAAACAACACCATACTATGAATGGTCGGGAGACGAAAATGAATGCCATGGGGCGTGCCGTAAAATTCGCGACGCAACTGATGCATCTTGTCTACGATCATCTTAAGGCACTCCACTTGCACGCG
>DFDG01000153.1:14718-19954 GCA_002367815.1 Opitutaceae bacterium UBA3033
TTGGCGTCAGGTGAATCGAGCAATGAACTGATGACCACTGGTGGGCAGGTGAGACCGCGCGCCTTCGCAATAAAATCGGTATTGGTGCCTTTACCTGCACCGGGTGCACCACCCAGCAATATAATTTCCTTGGGAAAACGGACATTTTCCCGGCCCACGTCTTCGATCAGGTCAACCCACGCGGGTTCGAAGATTATATGAGCATCCTTGATCTCGAGGTCGCTGAGTTTGTTTTTGGCAGAACCGGGTTTGATGTCCGGGCGATTGGTATCGGCTGATGGCATGACTAAGTTGTAGAAATCACTAAGTTGCAGATGCATTTTGAGTCCACACCAGAAAACAGCTGGGTGTAAGCAAAATAACCAATCATTGATGGATTCATACGCTTGGGCGTTGGCGTGTTGATGCTGGTCGGGATGGTTCGCAGCAAAAAATCCTGATTACCCCTTGCGATGAATGACCTGAGGTGTGGCATCCATCTGACCGCGGGTGACTCCCAATTGGTTGAGTAACTTGAGCTCGCGCCAGAGTTCGGTGCCACTGACCTCGCCTTTTAGAAGCTGTTGGTAGCTCTTGAGGGTGCGGGTGACTTCGTCAGGAGATTCGTTGATGAACTCGACACGGAAGGTGCGTGCGCCGAGTCCGAGGAGGGGTTGCACGTATTCGGCCCCGGTCTGGGCACGATTGTTGAAGACGGTATTGCGGCAACCGGCATCGGCCCTCAACGGCAGCTCGGCGCCAACGCGATCACGCAGCGAGACGCGGTGTTTGTCACAGGGACGCCCGCAGTCACGGTAATCCTTACCCTCAGACAAGAATGCGCAGAACACGCAATGCTCCATATGAAACATGGGCATATGTTGGTGAATAGTGATGTCGAACCAAGTGCCGGGGGCATTGCGCAGTAGAGCCTCAAGTTGACCGATGTTGAGGTCGTAACTGGCCGTCACGCGTTCGAGCCCGTAATGATCCAAGAAATATTCGGCGGTCAAAGGGTTCGCGACATTAAGGGAGAAGTCTCCTCGTTTGCGATCATTGGCGAAAAAGTTCAGATGTTCATGATGGCGCACTAGGTATCCATCGGCTTCACTGGAGCGCACTTGCTCGAGAATCCATTCTTCCCCGGGTTTGAAAATACGCGGTGGTGCGACCCAGATAGAGGCAGAAAGGAGGAGAGTTTGAGGTTCCGAACTTTGTAACTTTCGAAAAGTGGCGACAGCATCGCGATAGTGTTTCGGGTTTTCGAACTCGCAATAGATAGTGCGCACGCCAGACGCCCAAGCGGGAGGAAGTTGGTCGAGATTGCGAATGACGGCTATGATCTCAGGTTCAAGCACCGGCAAAGTGTCACGTAATACATGACACTGCCTCGCTGCTGGGATGGAGGTGGGGTGCAGGGTCCAACGTTTGGGTGCGACGCGGAGGCGGTCCAGTTCGACAACCATTTCCCGGCGCAGCCGATTTAATTCACTGATTGGCAGGATGACCTCTCCTTCGAGGAGGTTTTCAAATGCGTGAAGTTTAAATGGTGTGCCGCCGAGGCGACCGAGTTGATCTCGCAAGCGATCCGTGGTGAGCGGATGATGCTCGGCGTCCTGCAGAGGTATAGTGGATTCCATCCGCACGATATGGCCTTCCCCATCATTGGCGACCAACGTGAGGGGAGTGCCGACGTGGCCATGCACAGCGAGCGTGATCCCACGTTGGAATCGAATTTGGTCGCCAGCAAAAGTTTTGCGCACTTCGCGATCCAATGCGGGATCGTTGGTTTTCCAGATGAGTTGTCCGGCCCGCACTCGTTTAAAATTTATATCGCCCTGCCCAAAACGCAGCACGGTTTCACCTTTGGTCGTTTCCACTTGGTAGATGCGGCCTCCTTCTTCACCCGCCTCAGGTTTGCCATCATCAAAGACGATGCCATCTCCGGGTTTGGCCGGGGCGAGGAGATTGATATGGATGGCTTCACCCTTGACCTGTGAAATTTCGCCCAGAAACACGCCACGTTTGGTCCCGAATCGACCGTGTGCGAGTTCCTGATTATTGATGCCACGAAACCAACCGGTGTAGAGGCCGCGGGAAAAACTCATCTCGAGTTCGTATCGCGCTGATTGGGGTTCGAATGATGGGGTGGGTTTGCCGTTGATTTCGGACATCACCTGATCGAGCGCCTGCCGGTAAACCCGGGTAATACTGGCCACGTATTCCGGAGATTTGAGTCGACCTTCGATTTTCAGTGAAGCCACGCCGACCCGCACCATTTCTGGCAACACTTCCAGACCGGATAAATCCTGCGGACTAAGCAAATATCTCCGATCGCCGAGATCTACTTTTTGCCCATCGGAAATTAGATCGTAGGGCAGACGACAGGCTTGCGCACATTCTCCACGATTGGCCGAACGACCGCCCAGGGCCTCACTGGTCAGGCATTGGCCGGAGTAGGCGACGCACAGTGCACCGTGCACAAAAACTTCTAGCGGCAACTGAACCGGCGCGGATTTTTGAGACGCCTGAATGGCGGCAATTTCCTTGAGGGAATTTTCCCGAGCAAGCACTACGAGTTGGGCTCCAAGCTCGCGGGCAAACTCAATCCCCGCAGCACTGGAGATGGTCATTTGGGTCGAAGTATGGATCGGGAAATCCGGGGAGAGTTTCCTGATGAGTCGACAGATACCGACATCCTGCACGATGGCGGCATCAACCCCTGAAGCTATGATCCCTTTAAGGTAATCCTCGGCCGATTCCATCTCATCGGCGAATACGAGAGTGTTGAAAGTCACATAGCCCCGCACCCCGCGCCGGTGCAGAAATGTCATTAATGCCGGCAAATCGGACTGCGTAAAGTTTTTGGCCCGCATGCGGGCATTGAATCGTTCCAAGCCGAAATAAATCGCATCAGCGCCATTTTCCACTGCGGCTCGCACACAATCCCAGTCACCGGCTGGAGCCAGAATTTCTGGACGCGACCATACCGGAACCTCATTTGACGGGGGAGCGGCGGTATTGGTAATGGCTACGTCTGACATGTTCGCAGGGGAAGCGGTTCACTAGCCGGCGGCAATAGGATTAATTCGTGGGCTCCACCACCGGAATTGGCACATTGTTGCTCGAGGCATGTGGAGCTACGTCGCGAAGCCATGCGGCCACCATGATGGTGACAACGAATGCCCCAGTGGAAACCCACCCCGCCGTGGCAAAACCATGCAACCGCCCATCGGCCCCCATCGTTACCAGCAGACCCCCAACGACATTGGCGATTCCCCCAAAGGTATTTTGCACCGATGAATTGATGCTCATGAATCCACCGCGATATTTAGCCTCCACGGAATTGGTTATCAGTGCCATTATTGGGGTGAACCGACCTGTCATGCAGATGAAGAGCAAAGTAGTGAAAAAATATGTGAGGTAGATTGGCCCCGGCCCCAGACGGGTGATTACGAGGATAATGGGAATGCCCACGGCAGCGACTCCGATCAATACGTTCACTTTGTCGTAACGATCCGAAAGTCGCCCAAACCACGGAATGGTGAAAAGAGTGAATGCACCGCCGAGCATATACATCAATGGTATCTGAGTCTGTTCACTAAGGCCTACGTTATACACCATAAAGGGAGCCATGTAGGGGATGATGCTTGCTCCGGAAAACACGAGACAAGCCCTCAACAGAAATGCTCTTGGGTGAATCCGTTGGCTGAGGATATTCCACATTTGACGAACGGGGTGGGCATCAGATTGATGGCTGGAGACGTGCGGGAGGATTTTTACCGCGCTCAGGAGAATGATGAAACTGAGCGAACAGAGGAAAAAGAATGAGGCGTGCCATCCCAACCAACAGGCCAACAGCAGACCAGTGGGCACACCTATAATTGATGAGAGAGGAACTGCGACCATGTCTGTGCCCATGGCTCTGCCGCGCCTTTCCGGCGGAATGGCATCTCCTACCATTGCCGTAAGAATGGAGCTTCCCACCCCACCAAAGGCTCCCGCGGCAATCCGCGCAAAGAGGAGAAAATATAGGATGGAGCCAAAGCACATGCTAATGCCGCCGCGGTGAAACCCAAATAGGCCGTTAAAAGGGCAGTCCGACGATCAAAGCGATCCAGCACGAACCCACCGAGGAAGCGGAAACCCCGGCCGAAATCCCATACACCGCGATCAAAAAACCGAATTGTGCCGGGCTGATGCCAAAGGCGCGCATCAAGTGCGAGCCCAGTGGCATCATGATGACATAATCCATAATGAGGGTGAACTGGACGGCAGCCAAAGTATAGAGTAACAACCGTTCCCTGTTGGGTGGGAGTTGAGTGATGTCTGCTTGCGGCATGGAATATCAGAGAATTAAGGATCGGTCAGGAAGTGCCGATCGCTTTTTTTAGGTGGAAGCATGGGCCATGATTCCCTCCTTTAACATTCGAAGAAACTGGGCGACGCCGCGGCTTTGATAACTTTGCAGATGCCGAATGATGACCAATTCACGTTCGGGTTTCGAATCGGAAAGGTGCAAATAAACAAGGGAATCGCTGTCCTTCGATGATTGGGCTACGCGCGGCAAAATGGAAATTCCGGCGCCCATGGCAACGAGAGATTTCACGGTGGCGAGCTGGGCGCAACGGTAACCAATGCGAGGCTCAACATGATGATTGCCGCAGAATCGACGCACTTGCTCCGAGAGCGCACTCGCACTTCCAAGCATGACAAAAGTCTCGTCCGCCAGATCGGTTGCTTTGATGTCCGTTCGATTTGCAAACGGGTGATCCAAACCTACAACCAACATCAAGGGCTCACGGATAAAGGGTTCGATTGATAATGCGGTGCTACGCACGGGAGTAGATACGACAGCAACATCCAAGGACCCGTCGATTACCCCTTTCACGAGTTCTTCGCGAAAGTCCTCACGAGCATAAATCTCAAGATTAGGGTATTCAATTCGAGCCTGCTCTATGAGAGGGGGAAGGATGTAGGGAGCGACAGACGGGATCGCGCCTACGGTGATCCTTCCGTCCAGCCCGGGGTGATCGCGGATTTCCTTGGTTGCATTATCGGCCTCAAGAATGATACGGCGCGCGCGCTCCAAGAAAAATCGGCCGGGTTCGGTCAAGACCACCTGTCGGCCTAGACGATGTAACAGCTTATGCCCAAGTTCTTTCTCGAGATTTATAATTTGCTGACTGAGAGCAGGCTGTGTGACATGCAATTTTTCTGCGGCCCGAGTGAAATTGCCATTTTCAGCCACGGAGAT
>DFDG01000153.1:20141-21714 GCA_002367815.1 Opitutaceae bacterium UBA3033
TAACGATTTCACTAATTGTAAAGTCGGGTTATAGTAGTGCGTGGCACCCACAGTGGGCGTCGCAAAAATATCATTATGAAAAATATACATACACCATCCGTTATCGCAGGCGCATTCGCCGCGAGTGTTTCAATTTTCCTTGGCCTGAACTTCCCCATCAGCATGGAGATAGTAGTCGGATATTCGACTGTTGCCGTGTTGTTGGCGCTTGTGACCCTCGAATATACACCGAGTCGCAAGCGCTTGCAGGTCAAATAATCGCACGAGGAGAACCGCTGCGAACTAACAGGCCCGGAGAAATCCGGGCCTTTTTCGTGCCCGAAAACCGCTTAGCCAAGGAATCTCGAAACTTTTTCCAATCAGTTTAGTCAAAAGGGCGAGGCCATGACGCTTAATAAGCAACTACCTGTTAACCCCCGCATGGAGGCACCGCAACCCGATGAATCTTAGAATGATTGGTTTCAAAAATATGGACCGAAATTACTGCTTTGTGCCCGGCAGTGGACGCGCAACCAAACGGACGCGGAGGATGTAGTCCAGGAAGCCTTTGTTCGGTATTGGCGAAATCAACGTCATCTCAAAGGGGAATCAGGGGCTTTGCTCATCACTTCCATCCGTCGCGCGGCGATCGATTTGGCACGAAGCAACAACCGACGGTCAGCGAGGGAAGTATTTCGGCCTCAGATGCAGAGCGTCTCTTCGAGTCTACGTCGCCGATTGATCATAGAGTCCGGGCCATTGAGGCGGGATTGCATCGCCTACCTTCGGCCCAACGCGAAGTGCTAACACTCAAAATATGGGGCGAACTCACCTTTGACGAAATTGCCCGCGAACTCGATATCTCGCACAACACGGCGGCCTCGCGCTATCGCTACGCCTTGGCCGCGTTGCGTAACGAAATGAACATGGCCCAAATGTCATGAATAAGGAACTTCAAGAACTCGAAGCCGAGTTGCAAAGTTTGCGTCCACCTGAACCTTCCGCCCGGCTGTTGGCTCGGATTGAAGCCGATTTGGCGCCGAAACGCAGGACACTGTTAGCCTGGGCAGGACTGCCATTGGCAGCCGCGATTGCCATAATGATTACGCTAAGCTCGGAAAAACCGGCAGTGGTGGTAACCCCGGTTGCGATTGCGCCAGCTTCGGCGGTCGCTGATAGGCCCGATATCTTTAAACCCATCGCGACCCAAAACGTGCTTTATGCGACAGAAGATGAGGGCATAGTGACTCTGACTGAGGGGCGCAAAGTCCGACGGGTAAATCCGGCCTATGTCGACACGGTGCTTTGGCGAAATCCCCGGACCAATGCTTCGCTGACATGGAGTGTCCCGCACCACGAAGTCCAAGTAACGCCAGTAACTTTCCAGTAACATAAGCTATAAATAAACTTATGAAAAAAACCCTCCAATACGTAATCCCGCTGGTCAGTTTTTCCCTATTGGTTCCCGCATTGATTGCCGGTGAAGCTGATGAATCCAAGCAGGGGATAAAAAAAGATAAACGCATCATAGCGCCACCTTCTGGTGGCCATGGTGCCAAGCCCGAGAGACTGGTTGAATTTATTTCCGGCGGTC
>DFDG01000020.1 GCA_002367815.1 Opitutaceae bacterium UBA3033
GAAGCGAAACTGGGCACACTGGACCAGGTGCACAGTGCTCCCACTTCTTCGGTGGGCCGATCGGTCACCGTGCAAATCGCGACGCCACCACCCATGCTCAACCCCAACACCCCGATCGACCGATGGCCGCGCCGCCGCGCCCAATCCAGCACGGCGTGCAGATCAGCGATCTCGGTCAGCGGGGTCATGTCTGTGAACTTCCCCGAGCTGTCACCACTGCCCATGAAATCAAATCTCAAGGCCGCCAATCCGCACCCGGTCAAAGCCCGCGCCATGTCCACAAACAGCCGGCCGGTCTCCGCCTTGTTCCCCGTGAAGCCATGGGCGAGAATCACCAGCCGCTTACCGGAGGGTTCCGGTTGATGCAGCACCGCCGCGAGCCGATGTAACCCGCGTCTGATGATAACCGGCTTCTCTATAACCAAATTTCCCACAGGCCCAAAGGCTTGCCAAGTTCTCCCCGAGGACAAGCCCGCACCAGTCGTCATTCCAGTATACTGAACGATGTCAAAACCACGGTGGTTGCGACAAAGAGGAACCACCGCTGTATTTGGCGTCATGATATTGAAACGCACCCCTCGTTTTCTCGGTTGGCTCTGTCTGCTCCTTGGTAGCGGGCTTTTCCTGTTTGCTGATGATACTCTGCCCGGAGGCCGCAGACCCTTGGTTCTGGAAATCGATGGACGCTGGATCGGTAATGGCGTTTGCTTCAGTCCTTATCGCGATGGGCAGTCGCCCAAAGGAGCGCATCCGAATGATGCAGAAATTCTGGCTGATCTGCAGTTGGTGGCGCCCTACTGGCAATTGCTGCGCATGTATGATTCCAACCCGGTGTCCGAACGCACGCTGGCTTTGATCCGACGCGAGAAACTACCACTCCGTTTGCTGCTGGGGGTGTGGATAGATCCGGAGCACGACGAAGCGTCTCGGGCTGGTAACCGTGAGCAAACCGCCACCGCCATCCGATTGGCCAACGAATATTCGGACATTGTGGCCGCGGTGCTCGTGGGCAATGAAACCTGTGTTTATTGGTCCGCACATCGCGTGGGACCCGAAGCGCTCATTCCATGGATCAAGCAGGTGCGCGCCGCCGTGCCGCAACCGGTATCGACGGCCGATGACTACAACTTTTGGAACAAGCCGGAATCACAAGCGGTGGCGGACGAGGTGGACTTCATCACCCTGCATGGCTACGCCCTTTGGAACGGTAAACAGGTGGAGAATGCCATCGCCTGGACCAGCGGCGTCTACGATTCGATTGTGGAATTACATCCAAACGTGCCGGTCACTTTCGGTGAGACCGGTTGGTCGACGTCGCACGATGTGACGCAGATCGGACCGGGTAGCGAAGGCACCCTGATGAAAGGGGAGGTATCGGTGCCGGCGCAGGAAAGTTATTTGCGGCAGCACTATGCTTGGGTGAAAGCGCACCAAATCCCCGTGATACTTTTCGAAGCCTTTGATGAAAACTGGAAAGGCGGCGGCGAAACCACTTCGCCTTTAGCTTCGGAAAAGCATTGGGGCGTGTTCACCGCCGACCGCAAACCAAAGGCCTCCTTCGAGGCCATCATTCAAGAGTTTTACTCACACTGAATGACGCAGAGTCCACGAGTGCCCGATAGAACGCCGCGCTGAATTGTTCGAACAACCCGAACTCGTCGTAAGGAAAGTGCTGGGCGAAGATCATGGCGATCGTGTCGGCGCCCGGATCAATGCTCAGGTAGGTGGTCGCGCCGCCCTCCCACCCGTAGCGCCCGGCGAGGCCGGGCGTATCACCCGCCGGGCTGTGTGGCCAAATCCCAAGGCCGAGACCGTAGGTGCGGTCAGGGCCCAACCAGGCGGCGGGTGTCTTCAGGTGAGTGAGCTGATCCGTGGCCATAAGCCGGACGGTGGCCGGAGTGAGCACCCGCGCGCCATCAAGTTCCCCGACGTTGAGCAGCATCTGGGCAAACCGGGCAAAATCGTCGATCGTGGAAACCAAGCCCCCGGAGCCGTTGGGATAAACCACTTTGGCCCCGGTTGCTCCCAGCACAAATGTCTCCGGTTTGGTCGGCTCAAGCCGCCCGGTCGGTCCCCGCTCATGCACGCGGGCTAAACGATGGCGCTTCTCCGGCGGGACGGCAAAAAAAGTGTCATTCATGCCCAGTGGCGCAAAGACCCGCGACCGCATGACCGTCTCGAGCGGCTGGCCCGTGAGTCGTTCGATGAGATAGCCGAGGACATCGTAGCCGACCCCATAGGTGAAGGCATCACCCGGTTGGTGATCGAGGGGCAGCCGGACCAGGGCGAGCGCAAATTCCGGCAAGGTGGGAAAATCTGAAAGGTCGGTGCGTTCGTAATAGGGCCGCAAAGCGGAGGATGCGGTGAAATCAAAAGCGAAGCCGGCCGTATGGGACAGCAAGTGCCGGATGGTGATCGGGCGGGCGGTAACTAATTCCGGCCGGTCGATGGTGCCGCCGGCCAGCACCTGCATCGCTTTAAACTCCGGCAAATAGTCCGCAATGGGATCATCCAGCTTAAACCGGCCCTCCTCCCACAAGTTCAGCACCGTCGTGGCGATCGCTATCTTCGTCAGGGAATAAATATAGCAAAGCGTGTCACGCTCCATGGGCAGCTTCGCGGCGAGGTCGCGATAACCATAAGCGCGCACATCCACGATATGGCCGTTTCGGGTTATCAAAGTAATAGCGCCAGAGTATTTGCCCTCATCAACAAGGCCCTGCACCAACGCGTGCATGGGATCAAGCCGAACGCGCAAAAACCCCGACATGGCAGGATCAGCGGCCGGTAAGGGATCAGCCATCAGCGGACCGGCCAGAAACATGCAAGTTGCCAAGAGCGCACCTCCGAAGCGGTAAAGCTTGGACGGCCCAATACCTGGAGCAGCTGTCGCATGAGATGGCGCTGTCATCAAAGGAAATACTGGGATCCTAAACCACTTTGGCGAAGGCACTCTAGAGCGGCCGATAGCTCGAACCCAGTTCGACCTCGATACGGTCAATTGAACCATCGCGGGCAAAGATCGAAGCGCTGGTCACATGATCAAGGCTATGGCCCGGCAGCTCACGAACTCCGCCATCCGCAGAAAACACCTTGATACATGCCACAGCGCTTTCGCGTCGGTAAACAATTGGAGCGCCCGCATAAGTGAATCCTAAAGTCTGTGCAGTCATGGGGATTAGGTGCTCACGCTGATCAGAACGTATGACCCGAAAATGACCAGACGCATTGGTGAATTCGCCGGCTCGAAGCAGGGTGGGGCGAAATGACAAAATACCTTCCTCTATATGCACGCCCAATTCCCCAAGGCGGGTTAGAATTTCTTCTTTCACCTGGCCGGTCATGCCGGGTTGTTGCGCGCCGGAGTGACCCGGCGTATGCGAATAGGGATCGGTGGGAAACGCGCCGTATTTTGCCGGTGATTTATTAAAACCCAGGCCGGCTCGCACATCGTAATAGAGCTCAATCAGATGGGTTGTTTCCGGAGCGCGCGCGGCTTGGGCCACCCAAATATTTTCCTGCACCGCCAAAAGCAGCTTTGCCACCATGTGCCAATAGATTGAACCGAGCCCCTCGAACCCAAACATAGATCCACTGCGTCCCGTGAACGCCCGGTGACGAAAAACTTCCTCGTAAATTTCCCGGATTCGCTCCGCATAAGTTTTTATTCCGTCTTTCCACCGAGGATGGGCGGCAAGTTGATCAAGGCGTTTTTCCAGCGCATCCCCATTAACCAAATCCGCATTGAACCGATAGCACCCGGCCGCGTCACGCAGCACCAATTGTTGCTCACCGGCAACGAACATATCGTTGAATAGCGGACATGATTTCCAGGCCGACGGGTCGATAATGTTGCGGCCCAGAAAGCCCGCCAAGTTGCGATCCGGATAAAGGGTGTAACTGTGCTGGTCCGCTCGATACAAGGCGCTGCCCCGCAGTGCCACGAGCAGGTCTACTGTCTCGGCGATGGAAAGGACCCCGGAACTTAGCACCGCCACCTGGCCCTCCAGCATCAACGGCAGATGTTTCAGCACGAGCCCCGCCGGGAATTCGGTGAATTCCAGTTGATTATAGGAATGGATGAGACCGTCGGATCGCAGATTTGCCCGGACGCTGTGGTCCACAAATTGCTGAGCCCGGTCAAAGAAACCGATGATATCCAAAGCCGCCACGGCGGAAGAGGGCCCGGGACCCGTAGCATATAGTTGAGCTCGATAATCCCCGCCCGCTGAAGCGAGGGCGTCCACCAGCTCCCGTCGCTCCGCGGGACTGTAATCCACCCGGTTCAAAGCCTGCTCATGAAAACCCAGAATTGAATGCACGCGTTGCAGGAGCACGACCACGGCGTTGGATACCAAAACAGAGTCGGCCCCCAATTCCGTAAAAAGGATGGAGCGACCATGGGCCATGAACCGCCGCAAATAACAAAGCGTGACGACTGATACCCCATAACCGACCAGCGCATTGTTGGCGTCATTCCATTCGGGTCGCTGGGTGTTCATCCAGATGCCAGCACCGGGGATAAAATTCGAGAGCCGCACCAGCACCAACACCAACATTTTTTCCGTGAGATTGACGTGGAGAACCTCACCCGCAGGCGTGCTGATCAAACGGGCATCGGATCCGAATTGAGAAATTCGCGCCACGGTCGCACGATGCTTCGAGGCAACAAAGGTGATGGTGTCGCGAGGGTTGCGGCGCAGCGCAGCATAATCCGCGATCTGGTAAGGCACGTCCGCGTAGCTGTAACGCGCTTGTCGCAACGCGGTTGGCATCGCTGCTGGATTAAATCGAGCCGACCACTCCAGTAATTTAAGCAGATAAACAACCTGATGATCGCCCCAATAGCCAATCGAAGACCAGGGATCTTCCGGGTCGGGTGTTTCCCAATCTATGCCCGCCTGCGAAATGCGATACGGGTTGTAGCCATCAGCCGTTGAGGCGCTGAGGAATTTGGCGATGACCGCATCAAAGTATTCCGGATAACTGAGATTGAGCGCTTCCCAATTTTGAAAGATGTCGCGCCAGTTACCCTCGTAAGCAATCAACCCCTTACCGTTGGAATCTTTCAGCCTTATGCTAAATTTGTTCCATGGTCGGCTGGGATCGCCGTGACGCCGGCTGAATATGAGCGGCAGGTATTCAACCGTTAATCGGGTAAAATCGGTATCCCCCAAGGGCATGACAAGGGCGAGTAGATCGGTTCGGGCAAGTGAGGCCGGTAAATCGTGCAAAAACCTGGCGTGTCGATCCGCCGCCGCGCGATTGTGTCGGGCTACGTATTCGACGAAATCGGCCGTGGGCAACAAGTAGCCGTCAATAAATGTGCCCCCGCGCAGCACGTTGAATAGAACGTTGGCAAAGTGGTGCGCCGTGGTGACTTCGTCACCACCAGTCTGAATGCCGTCGGCATCGCCAACCAGCGACCTGAGGAGATTCGTGGAATCCGTAGTTGCGGCAACCAGCACTGCTTGCGGGTCGGGACCCGCTTGCAGTTGGGCACATTTAGTCACATTGGCCTGACTCAAACCCGTATCGGCCACCATAAACCAATGTTCGGTTTTCCGTGGTTTAATCTTGATGGCCACAGTGAGTAAATAGGCACAGCGCACTCCCCGGCTTTGGTTTTTGGCCTGAGGCGTTTGACCGGCATTGAACGCGTCCCGTGCCTGATCAGAAACATGGATGGCCGCTCCGGATAATCCACCCGACCAAACCACTGAGGCCCGCAAAGCCTCCATCGGCGTTGGCTGATCGACAATCGTTGCCGCCAAAGCATAAACCGCCAGCCGCGAGCCCGAAAGCACCTCGGCGGTTTTGTAAGCATCGGCCAAATTGCTGCTCATACTTTGCAGCCGCAGGGGAATTCCGGCCGGCAAAATATTTTTCACCCCATCACAAATCCGCACCGAGACTGATTCGTCTGTGAGGTTGACGAGTTCACATCTTCGGATGAAGCCATGTTCTTCGGCGGTGGACCAACCATATCTAAACGATAGACCCAATGCAGGATTGATTTCCTCAAACCATAATCTGTCGCCCTCCACGCTTTTGTAGAGGTTACGAGTAATCGAGTGAATCCGCGTCGTGTGGGCCGCAAAGGGTTCCCATAAAACTTCGCCTGCTGCCGTGGAAACCCAGCAGGCCGTCACCGGGCCAATCACCCCGACCGAATCATAAATTCGGTCGACCGTCTGATAAGGGAAAAGCGCGCCATCGGCATCGACACGTCCTGCGGTTAATGCGCCGTTACTGGCCACAAACATCCACAAATTGGAAGCGCTGACCAGATTGATCAGGAAAGGAGGAAGTTTTTCCGCCCCGGAAATACAATAACAACGGACGCCAAAAGCATCGCAGAATTCACCGGTGGCTGATGAGGGGGCAAAGGCCAAAGCCGCGGGGAACAGGGTTGGAGTGGGGTGGGGCATTCAGAGTCTCCTGAGAAAGTGGGGAACAGTATGGGAAGCAGCCCCAAACCACTCTGACGATGACCTGCTTACTGGCACCGTTCAGTTGAGAGAGTTCGCTTGCGAGTTGGCGTTTCCAAATCCAACCTGCCTGAAATGGGCCTACCCCCCCCAACAATGCAAGACGTGGCCAAGGCCGCTGGCGTGGCGCGATCCACGGTGTCACTGGCGTTGCGCAATGATCGCAGTATCCCGCCGGTTACCCGCAGTCGAATTTTTGCCGCCGCCGAAAAACTGGGTTATAAAACCAATCCTTTGGTCTCGGCCTTGATGACTTCCCTGCACGATAGACGCAGCCAGAACAAACACTTGGTTCTGGCCTACGTAACAACCGATCCCGAATTCGCACCCTGGCGAAGTTATCAAATGTTCATTGAGCTCCAACAGGGCGCCGCCAAACGGGCCGACGAGTTGGGATATAAGTTGGAGGAATTCGCCCTGCGTTCACCGGGCATGACTCCGCAACGTTACGCCAATATGCTCCAAGCCCGGGGCATACTCGGGTTATTGATCGCTCCGCTCCCGCTCGGCGAACACAAGATCGAACTCGATTTCACCCATTTCGCCGTCGTGGGAATTGATATGAGCGTCGGTGAACCGTCCATCGAACGCGTCTCCAACGATCATTTTCAATCCGCTTTGCTGGCCGTGCGTGAATGCCAAGCTTTGGGTTATCGCCGCATCGGCTTTGTTATCAGTCGACAGTTGAGCGAACGCCTCGATCAACGTTGGATTTCTGCCTGCCATCTGGCGCAATCCGAGATGCCAAAAAATCAGCGGGTCAAGCCCCTGATGCCGGCAGGCACCGATGATATTCTTCCCGCCCTCCCGGATTGGTATACCCAAGAAAAACCCGACGTCGTCATCATGAGTGAGTTGAATCCTCACGGGCATTATCCTCTGCCACCCGAAGTGGGGATCGTCAGTCTTTCCCTCGAAGAACAATCACTTGGACAATTAGCCGGCATCTATCAGGATAATCGTCGCCAAGGCGAAGTTGCCATCGAACATTTGGTCGCGCGACTCGAACGCTGCGAGTTCAGTAGCGATGATCGGAGTCGCGTGCAAATGTTGGCGGGCAAGTGGGTGGCCGGTCCAACCGCACCGGGAATCGGCCGGGCCCGACAGCAGTTAATTTAGTTAAAAAATACCCCTCCACTAAACGGTGTCAGTAACCGACCGTTTGAATATTCAGCAAAGACTGGGTTTATCTGCGGGACCCAAATCGGCGCGTATCCCAATTCGTGCCATTGACCCCTAACCCTCACCCCTCATGAAAAGCACAAACATTGTTGTTTCTATCACTCGTCGGCTATGGACCGTCGGCTTACTCGCCGTGCTCCCAGCTGTCTTTGCCCAAGAGTCCCCACCGGTCACCGAAGAAGCCGAGCCGCCCAGTGACGAAGTAATCGTGATGAGCCCCTTCACGGTCAGCACTGAAAATGACAAGGGCTACAGCGCGACCAACACCATCTCTGGATCACGGGTAAACACCCCCATCAAGGATCTGCCGATTGCGATGCAAGTCATCACCAGTGAGTTTATCAAGGACACCGGCGCAACCGACCTGAGAAAATCACTTTCCTATTCGGCTTCCATCGGACTCCAGTCCCAGAATGACTTGGAAAACAACGGCGGCATCGGCGGCATCCAAGACAGTGCCTACGGCCCAGGCGGCGTAAACAACCCTGAGGGCGTCACCTCCAACGTCAGTGGCGTGCAGCTGAAGATTCGCGGCTTCATCACCAATAATGTACTGCGTAACGGATTCCTCCGTGGGAGCCCCAGTGATTCCATCAACATCGATCGCGTCGAAGTGGTCCAAGGTCCCAATGCCTTGCTTTACGGCACAGGAAATTTCGGCGGCGTCGTTGATTATCTAACCCGGCGCCCCGGCAATGTGCAGAAAAGTAGCGCCTCCGTGGGATACGGGATGAACGATTACATGAGAGCCTCTGTAATTACCACCGGGCCACTCCTGGGCAACCGTGGCCTCGATTACTATTTGGCCGGCGCATGGGAGAGCGCCAAGACCGATGTCGATTATCAAAAAAATTCCCACTACATCATCGCCCCTTCCATCAGCTGGAAACCGACCAAAACCACGCAAATTACGGTCGAAACAGAATACACCAAATCTGAGCAGAGCGGTTACGGTTTTCGTGCGCTGCGCGCCGCCCAAGGCACCGGTGCAACCCCCATCAATAACGACCAACTTGAAGCCACGGGTTTCTATTGGGCACCCGGTGCAGACCGAACCACCTCCAACCTGAGCGGTCCCGATACTTACAATAATCAGCAATTGACCAATCTGGAGGTCATCCTCACCCAACAGCTTCTGAACGAATCCGATTGGATGCCACAGGTTGATTTCCTCGCGGGCTACAGTAACACCAAGTGGGACTACCAAGCACAAAATGTCGATGGTGGTATCCAACAGGTGTCGGTCGGCAATCCCGGCTTCAATCTGTCGCAGACCATTACCATATCTTCCGTGGGCAATGGCTTGGGTGACGGTGTCACTCCCTCCAACCTCAATTTGCAATTCGGCACATTCGACAACGAGGTGGTCCGCTACGCTTGGAGTAAAGGGCGGTCTGAAGTAGTGCGCAAACAGGAGAGAGTTGAACTGACCGCGCGCAAACGTCTCTTTGAAAACAAGTGGTATCAATTCGAAGATCAGCTGCTCTACGGTTACTCGGAACTATATAATGAAATAGACACCGACAGCTGGGCGACCCTGCCCGGACTCTACGGTTACAAAGGGCCTCTCGATCTCAGCCCGATTCGTTTCGCCACCCAAGGCGACGGTTCGGCCAACCCGGGCTTGTTTCAAAGCTCCCGCGACGTCATCAACAAGGGCTGGAACAAAGCGTTTTATCTGAACAACTACGCCAAATTCTTCAGCTTCGGTGGCGTAGACGACCGACTGATATTCATGTATGGTATCCGTAAGGATAAGAGCGACAACTGGTCGACCAATACGCAACTCACCTCTGCAGGCGGGGCCACCACCTCTACCAGTCGGGCGATCACCACCGAAGCCACTTCGCGCCAGAAGGGCGTCATGGTCCGACTAACCCAGAGCCTATCGTTATTTGCGTTGGAAGCTGATGGTTTTCAGCCGAATTTCGGTGGCCTGCACGAAGCTCTGTCCGGCGCCCCGGTAGGCGCAGACACCGCCCGGAGTAAGGAATATGGCGTCAAGTTTGACTTCATGGACGGCAAGATCTCCGGCTCGATCAGCAAATATAAAATTACCAAGAAAGCCTGGCTAGCATCAGGTTTCTCCACTCCTGCCCCACTGGGCAATACCCGCTTCGATCCGAGCAAGCCTATCATTTACAATCTCGGTGATGCCAATGGCACTGGCTTCGAGGCCTTCCCTGGTTTCGTCTCCAATGGTCAGTCTTATTCCCCGAGTGCGGCTCAGCAGTCCGCTTGGACTGCCGCCGTGCAGGCCGGAGCGGTCACCTTGGTTTCCCCCATCAATGGTAAAAGCTTTGACTCCGGCAGCATCTACTTAAACGCCAGCACTCCTGAAGGTGCGCTGTGGATGGATGAATTCTTCAAGACCGCTGCTCCCGGCTGGGCGGGCTGGCCCTACAAGGGCAACGACGTTAACGATCCCGGCATCAACAATGCCACCATGGACGATGCCGCTTTCCAAAACGCTTCTCAGCAAGCCGCCATTCCTTCCGAATCAGAAGCCCGTGGCTGGGACGGTTCGATCATGTATACGCCCAACGACCAACTGCAATTGGTGTTCTCGGGATCATTCAACACTTCGGTGACCCTGACCAACAAAGGACAGTGGATCAAGTATCCCCACCCGGAGGATCGATGGGCGACCTGGTATTTCCCTAATGGTGGATTCGGTTTGAAAGGCCAGACCAAGGCGGCCGCTTATACCGACCCGACTGATACCTCGACCCGCACCAACACCGGCGTGTTCCCCGGTGATGATACACCCAAGTCCCGTTACACCCTCTTCGGCAGCTTCAAGTTTAAAGGAGCACTGAACGGCTGGATCGTGGGCGGCGGAGTAGATCGTGCATCCAAGCGGGCTTACTTCTCTGGTGTTACCCACGGCAGCAATCAGGTCCAAACTGATAGCAATGGCGAATTGATCGTCCTCTACATGCCAGCGCAAACGAAGGTCAATGCCTTCGCCCGCTATCAATGGAAAGGCGACAACGGTTATGATCAATCCGTCCAACTCAACATCGATAACTTACTCAATGACACCAAGCTTTATGGCTTGATTTATAACCCGCCGATTTCCGCCAAGCTGACCTACGATATCAGCTTCTGATCAGTATTATGCTCTAAACATTTGGTTTCTGTTTAGAGGTTTGTTGAAAAGCGCGCACCGGTTTACCAACCAGTGCGCGCTTTATATTTTTAAGGTTTAAAAATGAAAACACTCTCTCCGTTGGTCTTCATCATTACCTCTCTAATGGTTCCGGTGATTTCCGCCGCCTCGCAAAATTGGACAATGGTCGAAACGGCCCGCGACAAAGGGCATCTTCTTTCCCCGGTCGACACCGCCACAGTCCCATCGGTAGAGGCGGCGATCATTGCGCTCGATCCCACCCAGCAATTTCAAGAGATCATCGGATTCGGCGGCGCGCTGACTGAATCATCGGCTTGGGTGCTCGCCCAATTGACGCCGGAAAAATGCCTCGAAGTAATCCGGCGTTATTACGATCCCAAGGAAGGCATCGGCTACACTCTCGCCCGCACCCACCTCAATAGCAGCGATTTTTCGTTGTCCATGTGGGCGCTCGACGAGACGCCGGGTGACTATGAATTGCACGACTTCACGCTCGAGCCCATGCGCCGCTGGTTGATGCCCCTGCTGCACGATGCCGCACAGATAACCGGCACCGATTGCTTCAAACTCATTGTTTCTCCTTGGAGCCCTCCGGCGTGGATGAAAACCAACTTTCGCATGGACGACGGAGGCTCGCTCTGGGGCGAATACGCACCTTCGTGGGCCAACTATTATGTGAAATTCGTTGAGGCGATGCGCCACGAGGAGAACCTCAAGGTTTGGGCCTTCACCGTGCAGAACGAACCCGAGGCCAAACAGGTCTGGGAGTCCTGCCTCTACCCCCCCGAACAGGAGCGCAACTTCGTGCGCGATCATCTCGGTCCGGCAATGGAGCGCGCAGGCCTCACCGATGTAAAACTCATCGCGCACGATCACAACCGCGACATACTTGAGGCGCATGCTGACGCTACTCTTGGCGATCCTGCCACGGCGAAATACCTCTGGGGCTTGGGTCTGCACTGGTATGTGAGCAACGACTTCGAAGTATCGTCGCGCGTCCACGCCAAGTATCCCGACAAGGCCATCCTGTTCACCGAAGGCTGTTGGGAAGGAGGCAAAAATCTGGGGCGCTGGGAACACGGTGAAGGCTACGCGCGCCAGATGATCGGCGACATGTCTAACTGGGTCTGCGGCTACATCGATTGGAACATCGTCCTCGACCAACGTGGCGGCCCCAAC
Organism: Opitutaceae bacterium UBA3033; assembly: GCA_002367815.1. GTDB lineage: Bacteria > Verrucomicrobiota > Verrucomicrobiia > Opitutales > Opitutaceae > Cephaloticoccus. Next base: position 11,986 of record DFDG01000020.1, read on the forward strand.
CATGTCGGGAATTTCTGTGATGCCCCTGTGCTCGTAGATACGAACACAAAGGAAATCCGTTACACCCCCGCTTTTTTCTACATTGCCCACTTCAGCAAGTTCGTGATTCCCGGGGCCCACCGCATCGCTTCATCCGGCGGTCCGGCGGAATTGCAATCGATCGCCTTCGCCAATCCCGATGGTTCACTCGTGACCATCGTGCTCAACGAAACCGCCGCCGCCGTTGCCTTCTCGTTGTCTGCCAACGGAGACCCCCGGGCCTGCTCGATTGCCGCCCACGCCATTCAAACCTACGTTACCACCCTCAACTAATTTCATATAATGCGCGGCCTATTAAAGTTTATTTACCCGCTCTTGTTCGCCATGACGCTGTCCTCCACTCTCACCGCCCAACCAGTGCGCGTGGAACTGCGCGAGACTCCCGCCGGTTTCGAACTACTCCGCGACGGGGCGCCCTATTATGTGCGCGGGGCCGGCGGCACCCATTATCTCAAAAGCCTGGCTGCGGCCGGCGCCAACTCGGTGCGCACCTGGGGCACCGACCTTGATTCCCAAGTGCTGGATGAAGCCCATCAACTGGGCCTGACGGTTTGTGCCGGCATCTGGATCGAGCACGAGCGTCACGGCTTCGATTACGATGATGCCAAAGCTGTCGCTGCTCAGATCGAGCAATGCAAACGCATCGTCGACAAATTCAAGGATCACCCTGCATTGCTCCTCTGGTCGGTAGGCAATGAGGTGGAGACGCGATCCACCAATTCGAAGGTCTGGGATACCATCGAGGCCGTCGCCGCCTACATTAAAAAGACCGACCCTAATCATCCGGTCATGGTGGTGACGACCCATCCACTGGCTAAGACGCTCGCCTCCATCCGCCAACATTGTCCGTCGATCGACCTGTTGGGTTGCAACACCTATGCCGGACTGCCGGCCCTGCAACGTGATCTGCACCGCTACAACTGGACTGGCGCCTACCTCGTCACGGAGTGGGGGACCAACGGCAACTGGGAGGCACCCAAGATGCCTTGGGGGGCGGAACTCGAGCCTACCAGCACCGAGAAGGCCCGCACCTATGCCGAGCGCTACGCCATCATCCAAGCCGACCG
>DFDG01000112.1:0-10594 GCA_002367815.1 Opitutaceae bacterium UBA3033
TCGGCCAATTCGTTGTAGCGAGGATCAATTATCATGCCTCAACTAACCCGGTCCGAGTGCTGCCCCGCAAGGCAATATGCACTTTAGCCCATTACTGGTGGTCGTGAACCAACTTGGGGGAAACATATCCGACTGACGGCTTCGTCGAAATCGGCGGCGCCATGCAATATTTCGATTTCCAAGCGTAGATAGTATATTGGACGCTCCCAAAGTTGATCTTCGGGTATGCGAACCGCATCCTTTTCCGTTGTAATCAGGCAAGCTGCATCTTCTCGACGGGCCAACTCACTAAGTTCCGCAAAGTCTTCTTTGCCATACCGATAGTGATCAAGATAGCGCTCTCGGCCCACAATTTTAGCACCCAGGTCCCGCAAAAACTTTTCGAAACTTTCCGGGGTGGCAATCCCACAAAATGCGACTACCCGGCGGTCCTTAAGAAAGGATAGAGGCTGTCGTTCATCAGAACCGAATCGCTGTAAATATTTTGGACGATGGGCGCTCTCAATGACATCTACCCCGGGGTTGTACTTTTGAATCAGAGCCTCGAGTTCGTGATCTCGCTCACCGTTGGATTTGGTTAAGAAAACATATGAGGCCCGCCGAAGGTGCTTGATGGGTTCGCGCAGAATTCCACGGGGCAATAAGTGTCCGTTACCGAAGGGATTGGTTTTATCGACCAACAACAGATTGAGCTGCCCTTTCAACGGCAGGTATTGGAATCCATCATCGAGGACCAGGGTGTCGCAAGCAAAGCGCTTGATCGCATAGGCCCCTGATTTTACCCGGTTCTTGTCCACCAGCACCACCACCCCGGGCAGATTCCGTGCGAGCATGTAAGGCTCATCACCCGATTGCTCGCTGTCCAAAAGCACATTTTTGCCATCACTTACTATGCGTGGCGGCGGTTCATCGGCATGGGTTAGGGCCCACCACCATTTCATCCACACGGGAGGCGCCTTGCTCTTGTACCCCCGACTTAGAATTGCCACTTTACGGCCGCGTTCCTGCAAAGCCCGGGCGAATTTTTCAACGACGGGAGTTTTTCCTGTTCCCCCGACTGTCAAGTTACCCACCACAACAACCAAACAACCCAGAGGTTGATCATGGAGTATACGATGCCGATAAAGCCAGAAACGCAGCTGAGCGAGGCCACTGAATAAATACGACATGACCTGCAAAAACGCTCCATAGACGGCAGCTCCCGTGTCTGCCCGACGACCAAGAATCACATCTATAGTGTAAAGTTCGAGAGCGTTGGACTTTTTCTTCAGCCAGGAAGACATGCGACAAATGACAGCAATGAAGGTTGACGATGATTTTGGGAAGTCGCTTTCGTGTTATTTTGCATAATTCTGTTCAACCATGAGCTACAAACTCTTCATTCCAGGTCCGATTGCGGTTTCGGATAAAACGCTGCGGGCCATGACCCAGCCAATGATCGGGCATCGGAGTCCCGACTTTGTAAGCCTATACCGATCCATACAACCCGCCCTTCAGGAATTATTTTACACTGCCGATCCGGTCTACCTTTCAACCAGCAGTGCCTGGGGCGTGATGGAAGGCGCCATCCGAAATCTCGTCCAAAAGAAGGTGCTCAACTGCATGAATGGGGCCTTTTCCGATAAATGGCATGATGTGGCCAAGCGCTGTGGGAAATCGGCTGGAGCCCTGGAATTTGAATGGGGTCAACCAGTGGATCCGGCAGCCATAAGACGCGAACTCTCCACCGGAGAATATGATGCCATAACCCTGATCCACAACGAAACATCCACCGGAACAATGAGTGACATTGAGGCGATTATGGCCGTTGTGCGCGAATTTCCTAATGTCATGTCGATCGTTGATACCGTGAGTTCATTCACTGTTCTTCCCATTAAAATGGATGAACTCGGTATTGATGTGCTTCTCACGGGTTCACAGAAGGCCTTAGCTATGCCACCGGGACTATCCATTTTTTCCGTATCGGAGCGTGCCCGGCAACGCGCGGCCACAATGAATGACCGAGGTTATTATTTTGATTTCGTTGAGTTCCAAAAAAACCATGAAAATGGCATGACCCCCAGCACTCCGGTCATTCCCTTAATCTACGCGCTCAAATCCAAACTGGATGACATCGCGGCCGAAGGCATCAAAAACCGCTATGCCCGACACGCAAGATTGAATCAAACCGTTCGTTCCTGGGGGATGAGCCATGGTTTCAAACTATTCCCTAACGAGACATATGGTTCATTGTCGCTCAACTGTTTTGTCAATACGCTCAACCTAGACCTGTCCGCCTTAAACGGGATACTACAGACCAAGCATGGCCTCGTGATTGATGGCGGATACGGCAAACTCAAAGGCCAGACCTTCCGGATTTCCAACATGGGCGACGAAACCGATGAGACCATCGCAGAACTCTTACGCGCTCTCGATTCCGCGCTCGTCGAGACACCGAAATCACCCGCCTAATCGGGTCTATTTTGCAGGTTAAAGATCCACTTGTAAAAAACTAGGGCTTGTCATTCGTCGCTCCGCAGCCTAACCGCTCGCGGCTCATGAAGTCACTTGTCATTGCCGAAAAACCGTCCGTTGCCACAGATTTGGCCCGTTCCCTCGGAAAAATCCCCAAGCAAGGGGATCATTACGAAAATGACGAATTCGTCATCTCTTCCGCCGTCGGACATTTGGTGGAATTGTGTATGCCGGAAGATATCGACAAGAAAAAATATGGCTTCTGGCGGTTGGAAACCCTTCCGATCATCCCCAGTAAATTTGAGCTCAAACCGATTGAGAGCTCAAAAGATCGCTATTCGAAGCTGAAAAAACTACTCGCTCGCAAGGATATCGATCAAGTTGTCAATGCCTGTGATGCCGGCCGCGAGGGTGAATTGATCTTCAACTATCTCTACCAGCTTACTAAGTGTAAACTACCGGTTAAGCGGGCTTGGATGCAGACCATGACCCCCCAAGGCATTCGCACAGCCTTTGATAACTTGCGCGATGGTGCAGAAATGACCGGCTTGGGTGATGCCGCACGCTGCCGCAGCGAAAGTGACTGGCTGATCGGAATCAATGGCACCCGCGCTTTAACCAAACGCATGTTCGGATCTCGAGCCGGAAATGTCGCTTCCGTAGGTCGTGTCCAGACCCCTACTCTCGCCCTGATGTTCAACCGGGAGAAAGAAATCCGGGGTTTCGTTCCGCGTAACTACTGGCGGGTTACGGCAACATTTGAAGTGAGTCTGGGGCAATATGAAGGAGTATATCAGCGGGATAACTTCAAAAAGAGCCCCAATGATGATCACGATCGCATAGATCGGATATGGGATCAGGCCCATGCTGAAGCCGTGGTCGCTACCTGTGCCGGCAAGCCGGAAGCACTGGTATCTGAGGAGAAAAAATCCAGCTCACAAATTTCCCCACGTCTCTATGATCTGACCACGCTACAGCGCGAAGCCAACAATCGCTACGGACTACCCGCCCGACGCACCCTGCAAATCGCCCAGGCGCTTTATGAGCGGCACAAGATGATCACTTATCCGCGAACCGATTCGCGGGCGCTGCCAGAGGATTATATTCCCACCTGTAAAGAAGCACTTACCAATCTCTCCGGTGATTTGGGCAAACATGCGGTTAAAGTGATCGAAGCGGGTTGGTTGCGGCCCAACAAACGCATTTTCAACAATGCCCAAATTTCAGATCACTTTGCCATCATCCCCACCGCTTTAGAGGCCAAAAATTTGGATGAAATGGAGGCGAAAGTTTTTGATATGATCGCAAGGCGTTTCATCGCCGTCTTTTACCCGGCGGCTGAGTTCGACGTAACTACCCGGAGGAGTGAAGTCGCTGGCCATCGTTTCAAGACCGAGGGCAAAGTGCTCACTTCCCCCGGCTGGCTGGCCGTTTATGGCCGAAACACGGTTGATGAGGACACTAAAGATGCGAAGGCACTACCGGCGATTTCTTCTCAGGATGGAACTCCTCCCAAAGCCAAAACCCTGGAAGCCATATTGCACGCAGAAGCGACAAAGCCACCACCTCGTTTTACGGAAGCCACTTTGCTGTCAGCGATGGAAGGTGCAGGTAAGTTGCTGAATGATGACGAACTGGCAGAGGCCATGAAAGAACGTGGTCTTGGCACTCCGGCCACCAGAGCCGATACAATCGATGGGCTGATCAACCAAAAGTATCTGGAGCGTGCTCAACGTGAACTTGTGCCCACACCCAAAGCTGAACAGTTGTTGGAATTCCTTGCCGCCGTAAAAGCCGAGGCACTTACCAGCCCGGCCATGACAGGGGAATGGGAATTCAAGCTCCGTCAAATGGAGCAAAACAAATATACGCGAGCCAGTTTCATGGCTGAAATCGTTAAACAAACTGAATCCATTGTGGGTAATGTTAAAACGTTTGAAGAAGACGCTTCGACCGCGCGAAAGACCGAAATCATTTCCCCCACCGATGATCAGCCCATTCTTGAGACTCTGCGCGCTTATAAATCCCAAGATGGCAAACTCATCGTCTACAAGGTGATTGGTGGACGTAAAATGGAAGAACCAGAAGTGAAAACTCTGGTGGAACAGCGGGCCCTCGGTCCGATGGATGGTTTCGTGTCGGCCAAAACCCGTTCACACTTTTCCGCCGCTCTCAAACTTGTGCAAGATGCCGAAACCGGCAATTGGAAGGCCGAGTTGGATTTCGGCGACAAGGTTGATATCAGCACCTTGAGTCCCATTTGGGTTGATGAGAAAACCGGTGCAGAACTCTGTGAATCCGGTCCCAATTTCTTGCTGCGCGAAAAAGAAGGTGAAGAATGGAAGCAGACCTTCCGCGTTGGAAAATTAATGTGTCAGAAAGCCATCACTCAAGAACATGCCGTTCAATTGGTATCAGTGGGCAAGACCGATCTCATCCAAGGTTTCACGTCCAAGAAAGGCCGTCCATTTGATGCATTTTTGAAACGCGAAGGGGCTCGGATCTCTTGGGAATTCCCTCCTCGCAAGCCCAGAATCGGCAAGGATGGGAAGCCGATTGAACGTAAGACCAAAGCTCCCCCGGACCTCTCAAAGGCAAAATCACTGGGTGAAAGCACTCTACTCCATGGAGATATTGTGGAGGTGGAAGGGAATTACTATGTGCGGAAACCTGACCAGGAGAACCGCGCTGTCTTTAAGCTCACCAAGGAACTCTGTAAAAAAGAACTCACTATCGATGAGGTGCAAAAATTACTCACCGAGGGGAAGACAAACTTGATCGAAGGTTTTGTCTCCAAGCGGGGATCAGAATTCAGCGCCTACCTCGTGCTCAGTCCCAAGAAGGACAAGGCCGATTTCGAGTTTCCTCCGCGGTAAGTTCCGCTAATTGATTTTATCGACCAGCGGGTCGCCACTAGCAGGGACTTGCCAATATGGTCTGGTGGGTTATTCATTTCTGGAACCGACATGCGCGACTTCAGGAACCACGCCATAGTATTACTCAGCTTAAGCACAGCGGCTTTGGGGTTTTTGGTTTGGCAAAAACCAAGTCAGGTCGACTTCGATAAACAATCGCAACTTGCAAAGTCTAGCATTGCCGAGACTCGCCGTTCGACTTGGGAAGCACAGAAAACTGACACTGAAACCAAGACGGAAATTGCCGACTCTCCTTCGGAAGCGACCAATAATGATAGAGTGCGACCGGGTCGCTTGCGTGAAGTTGCCATGCTTAAACTAATGGAAGATCCGGAATATGTCAGACTGACGACCATACAACAAAAGGCGCATCTGGACCCGAGGTATGCGGCCTTGTTCAGGAAACTCGGGCTCACCGCCGAAATGTTGGAGAGTTTCAAAAATTTGTTGGTCGAAAGACAATCTGCACTCATCGACACATTTGCGGCTGCCAGGTCCCAAGGAGTTGATCCCAGACAGGACCGCCAATTATTTCGTGAGCTCGACCAAACGACTCAAACCGAAATAGACGAAAGTATTCATGGTATTCTGGGTGAATCGGCTTACGCGACTTTTCGCGATTACGAGCAGACTCTGCCTTATCGAAATTTAACTGAACAACTAGAGGCTAGGCTCAGCTATAGTCCGAGCCCCCTCACCGATGCGCAGACCGAACAATTGATCAAAATTCTAGCGAGTGACGCACAGCCTGGAAACCCTGGGAGCCCAGAGAGCACAGTCCGTAATTCTCGAACGGGCGTGTCCGGGCTGTTTGGCGGTCAAGGACCTACGATCACTGCTGAAAACCTGCAACGCTCAGCTGGCATTCTAACGCCCGATCAACAAACCGTTCTGCAAGAAATACAATCCGAGCAAGTAGCAGCCCAAAAGCTACAGGATATGACCCGCAGTAGCTTTAACTCCCAACGCACGTTTACACCAGTCAAGTAGCCTGACTCGGCAATGTGAATGTGTCTTATATTTGAATAATCTTGTTGAAGCTGGGACGGGTTAACTAGGTTATCTTAACCATGATTGTCACAACAGCGCAGTTGTTCAAACACGCCTACGGGAAATATGCGGTAGGGGCCTATAACATCAATAACGCTGAACAGGCCATGGGCCTGTTTCAGGGCTGTATCGATTCCCAAGCGCCATTCATCATTCAGATTTCCAAGGGTGCTCGGAAATACACCGATAAGCACATGCTCGAAGCTATCATCCGCTCAGCAGGTGAAATATTTCCCGATGCCATTTTCGCGGTGCACCTCGATCATGGTGATGAGCAAACCTGCTATGATTGTATCGAATCCGGTTTCTACAGTTCGGTCATGATCGACGCTTCCCATGACCCATTTGATGAAAATGTAGCGATCACCAAACGGGTGGTTGATGCGGCCCACGCCAAGGGACTTTCGGTCGAAGCAGAGTTGGGTATGCTTGGTGGGGTTGAAGAGGATATTCAAGTTGATGAGGGAAATGCCTGTCTCACTGATCCAGCTGAAGCCGAAGACTTCGTCAAAAAGACCGGCTGCGATTCCCTGGCCTGCGCCATCGGAACCTCACACGGAGCTTTCAAATTCAAAGGAAAACAATCACTCCACTTTGAGGTTTTGGACCAAATCAAAGTGCGCCTACCTGGTTTTCCGCTCGTCATGCACGGTTCATCATCCGTGCCCAAGGAAGAAGTTGATCGCATCAACGCAGCTGGCGGCAAAATTGCCGGATCAATGGGTGTGGACGTAAATGAATATCTGCCTGCGGCGAAACGTGGTGTCACCAAGGTGAATATTGACACGGATGGCCGCTTGGTTTGGACCCGGGTGCATCGCGAATTCTTTCACGCCAATCCCGGTGATTTTGATTTTCGGCCACCGGGCAAAATATTCATGGCCGAATACGCCAAGTTCATTGCTAGCCGCAATGTTTTGCTTGGCAGTTCCGGTCAGCTGAAGGATTTGCGGGTCAGCCTAGGCTATTAAATCCTATTTCCCCTTTTGCCTCCAGAAGCGTCGTTCCACCGGAGTGACGCTTCTTTTTTTATGCACTTACAAATCGCTGCCACGCTTCAAAGACGAAGAGACTGGCAAATAACATCAATGCAAAGATCAGCAGCAGATTGATCCATATCCCGTTTTTCAATGCTCCCACCCACTCACGTCGATTGTTCATGAACAACAATACCGAGGCAAGGAACGGCATAAAGAACGCCCCAGTGACGGCGTATAGAATTACGATGCTGATCGGTTTATGCCACCACAACATAAGCAACGGTGGAAAAGCCAGATAGGCCAGGAACCACTGGTAAGCTTGGGCATGAGCCAAGTCTAATCCATCAATGGTATTCACTCTGATCTCTTTTCGTTTTGCCACCGTGGCCAAACTGTCAGCGAAGAGATATGGCACTCCCTGCCAGACTCCAAGCAACGAGGTAAACACCGCACACCAGAATCCGAACAGAAAGCACCATTTCCCCAAAGGTCCTAGAATCAGAGCCAATTGATCAGCCAGAGCCAGGACCAGTGCATTGCCCGATGCATCCACGGGCGTTGAGGCAGCTGCAATCACGACCACGGCCAAACCAAAGAAGCCAGTCAGGGCATAGGCGGATACAAGATCGAACATCGATCGGCGATGCATTCCGCCGCCTTGCCATTTTTTCTCCCGTAGCCAATAGCCATAACAAAGCAAAGTGACACTTCCACCCACGCCACCCATCAAACCAAGGATTAGCTTGGTTGATCCAACCGGTATCGTCGGCCAAAATAGACCTCGGAACAAATCCATCGGAGATGTCTTCATCATCACGGCACATGCCACCACCGCGACGAACATGATCCCCATAAGAATTTTCATCAGTTTCTCGAATCCAGCGTAACCCCACCAGCGAACGAGCAAATAGCCCGTCAACGCGTGCAAGGCGCCCCAAGTCCCAACCGTGAATGGCACGTTGGGCATAAGTGCAGTCGCCGCCACCCCACAAGCCGCAGCCAGTGCAGCCGCCACCAAAAATCCCCACAGTCCCAGATAACCAATAAAGTAGATACCAACCCAACGCGGCAACCGCGTCCCCCAGCCTTCAATCAAGGTTGTGCCAGTAGCCAATTGCCAACGCGATACTCCTTCATTGAGTGCACATTTTAAAAGTGCACCCAAGGCTACGGCCCAGAGCACAACCAACCCATATCTTTGCCCGACCACCGCCGCGGCTATTAGGTCTCCCGCTCCCACCCCTGTGGCTGCGACGATAAATCCCGGACCCAAACTTTTCCACCACGCGACAGGTGAGGATTCAACAGAAGTGGATTCATCCATTGCGCCAGAAAGCCAGCAATATTTGAGTTATACAAGTTTGAGTAAATGTAGATATGGCATTGTTTGCGATAATCGGAAACTGGCATTTACTTACCTCTAGGCCTTGGTATCAAAACGGAACCACCCCACTTCCCACTGTCCTCCCAACTCTTGTCAGCCCAGGATATACAACCTCAGAACAGCGACATAGACTTGGTGCGGAATGCTCAAGCTGGGAATCAAGCTGCATTTGGAGAACTGATGAAACGACATCATGAGCGCACCTATCGTCTCGTTTATTCCGTGGTGAGGCATGAACATGACGCACGCGATGTTGCGCAGGAAGTGTGGCTGACAGTCTGGCGACAGTTGGCAAAATTCCGTGGTGACGCTCAATTCTCGACTTGGCTGCACCCCATTGCCGTTCGTCGTTCGCTTGATCACCTGCGTAAACGCCGCCGGTGGTATGATATATTTTTACCGTTGGATATAACCGGCGAGGATGGAGAGAGCCACTATCAAGCCCTATCCACTCCAGACCAGAGTGATGACAAAGGTAAAGGGGAACGTATCGCAAAAGTTCGAGAAGCGCTCAAAACATTGCCACCCAAACTACGTGCGGTGCTTGCGTTGCGGGAGTTGGAGGGTCTTTCCTACGAACAGATTGCCGCCGCCATGAAAATTCCCTCTGGCACAGTTATGTCCCGAATTTATCATGCCCGCCGTGTGCTCGCCAAAAAACTAGGACCCAAATTATGAAAACCATCCGAATTTCACTGCTTTTAATTGTTTGCTGTATCGGATTTATGCCACGCATAGCTGCCACCGAACGCGCCTCGGTCCAAGGCATCTTGATCACAGCCTCCAATGATCAGGGCAACACTGATTCTCGCCTTTCACGCTATGAGCCCACGCTGCGCCGCATTTTACGTTTCGAGAGCTATCGCTATGTAGGTGAAGGATCCACCTCTCTCGATATTCCCGCGAATGGCACGATCCAAATTGGTAATGGGCATCGATTGGAGGTAGAGACAGAGGAATCCAATGGTCGCGGTGTTCGATTGCGCGTGAAGTGGTTGCAGGGCAACCGCACACTCATGGAAACTGGTTTAACACTTAATCCGGGAGTGCCGGCTGTCTTGGGAGGACCAGGCACAGGCAGCAAAGGGGAAGTTTATGCTGTAATACTGATTGGACGCTAAGGAGTTAAAAATGGAATTATAAATAAAATACAGAAAATTGAATAAACCCATCCGGTGAATTCGTCCTAACTTATGAACCCTCAAATAGGACGAAATATGAAAAACCTCACTTCCATCCCTCTTATCGCAGCGTCGTTCTTGATTTTGGCGCCCAAGCCGGCAGTCGCAGGCAATAGTGAAATTGCGGCCCTTGGCGGATTTATCGGCGGTCTCATGGTGGGATCCAATTTCACTAATTATTCTAGCTGTGAACCAGAATACTACTCTGCTGCTCCTGTTGTTGTCTATGACGCAGGTGGCTATTGGCGCACGAATAGCATTCGGGTTTGGGTAGGGCCACAATGGGTGATGGTGGTCAATCGTTACAATCGTCCGGTTCGACGCCTGATAGAAGGTCACTATGAAATTCGGCAGCAACGGATTTGGGTAAATTGCAATTTCGATCAGCAGGAATACAGTCGCTATGATAGAAATGACCGACGCCACGACCGCCGATCATCTGCTCGCCGTGAACGAAATAGTCGTGATCGCAATCGATATTGAAATATTGGAATCGATACTGCCATGACTTGTAAAGCCACAGAAATCCTCTTACTCCGCGACATGGACAATAATGTGTCCATAGCTGAACGTGCGGAACTTGAAGGGCACTTGGCTAGTTGTCCGGCTTGTCGATCATTTGATTCCGCT
>DFDG01000112.1:10826-11011 GCA_002367815.1 Opitutaceae bacterium UBA3033
CTTGTCGATCATTTGATTCCGCTTTGCATGCGGTTTCGTCATCGGTCTGCGCCGAGATAAAATCAATTGATATTCCGGATGCGGATCAAGTGTGGAGCGAGATTCAAGCCCGGATGGATTCACCATCTCCAATACCTAACAAACAGGTTCGCTTATTCCCTAGCCGACTATGGTGGAGTGTTCCG
>DFDG01000112.1:11289-11613 GCA_002367815.1 Opitutaceae bacterium UBA3033
TAGCCGCCGCAGCCGCCTTGGCCTTTGTTTTCATTACACCCTCGTCTGAATCAAATGCAACTGATTCAAATGTCGCCGTAAACTCTGAGCGCATCATCACTCAGGCGGACTATGTGGAAAGTGGAGATCCCAATGCGTCAACCATGGTTTACGTGGACAAAGAAAGCGGCTGGTTGGTTGTCTGGGCGTCCGCCAGCACTGTTGCCGATCAGGGCTAGAAAATTTGTCGCGGAAAATAGGATCAATGGCTTAGACGATCGGATGGTGATCGATGCCAGCGATAGGAATTTGTCTTTGCTGAACATGCCGGGGTTAGTGGAATTG
>DFDG01000052.1:0-16759 GCA_002367815.1 Opitutaceae bacterium UBA3033
CCAAAGCCCGCACTCTAAATCCGCGAGCCACTGCAGAACAACTGATCGGTGCCCTTCCCGCCGATGTGCTGGATCATTGCGATGCGAGTATTGCGGGTCCTGGCTTTATTAATTTCGCCTTCAAAGCGCCGACACTGTTGGACTGGTTGTTGAAGCACGATAACGAAGAGCATCTGAAAGCGGCGGCGTCTTCATTATACAAAGGGCAACGCTATGTAGTGGACTACAGTTCCCCCAACACGGCAAAACAGCTCCACGTCGGCCACATCCGAAGTATGGTGATTGGAGAAGCCATATGTCGGCTGCTTTCGTTCTGTGGCGCAGATGTTATCCGCGACAATCATATTGGAGATTGGGGCACAAATTTCGGCAAACTCATCTGGGGCTACAAAAACCTGCGCAATGATGAGGCATTGGCTGACGATCCGCTGGAAGAACTTGAACGCATCTACAAAGCGGCAGACTCCGCGACCAAAAGTGACGAGCAAATACTAAGTGCCGCCCGGGCCGAATTGGTGAAACTCCAACAAGGTGATTCCGAAAATCTTCAGCTCTGGCAGAAGATCATTGCGATCAGTTCCAGTGCCTTTCAGGAATCCTACAACCGCCTGGACATCAAGTTTGATCACGAGCTAGGGGAAAGTTTCTATAATGATAAGTTGCCTCGGATCTATGCTGAGATGCAAGAGACGGGACTGTCGACCGAGTCGCAGGGTGCACTGGTCGTCTTTCACCCGGAACATCCGCGTTTCAAAACACAGCCATTCATCATCCGTAAATCCGACGGAGCCTCCAATTATGCCACGACCGATCTTGCGACCATGCTCTACCGTTCAGAGCATTTCAAAGCAGACGCCATAGTTGTGCTCACCGACACTCGACAAGGTGATCATTTTGAACAGCTCTGGTTGACCACGCAAAAATGGTATGCAGCAAAGGGGTACCACTTGCCCCGTTTCGAACATGTTTCATTCGGGTCAATTTTGGGTGAGGATGGAAAAGCCATAAAGACCAGATCGGGGGATCCCATTCGACTTAAAGCCCTTCTTGAGGAAGCCGTGGAACGCGCCTATACGCTCGTCTCCGAAAAATCCCCTGACATGCCTGAAGCGGGCCGAAGGCACGTCGCAGAAACCGTCGGTATTGGAGCCGTGCGCTATGCCGATTTAGCCCAAAACCGTAGTAGTGATTATGTGTTTAATTGGGAGAAAATCCTCTCTTTTGAAGGCAATACCGCGCCTTATTTATTATATGCTGTTTCGCGCGTGCACTCGATCTTTCGCAAATTGGACCTGAACCCGCAGGACGGGACAGCCACCGCCGGGGCCAGTGCATTTGAAACCACTGCAGAGATCAATATGGCCCGTAAATTATTGGGGCTGCCCGCGGTTCTGAACAGCACCACCGCGCAACTTCGCCCCCACTTCCTGTGCACTTATCTTTACGAGCTTGCCGGCACTTTCAGTAGTTTCTACGCCGCCGATAAAGTGCTGGTTGAAGACCCGGCGATCCGAGCCAGACGGTTGCTCCTTTGTGCCCGCACCCTGCTTTTCCTCGAGACAGGACTTCATTTACTGGGTCTGCGAACTTTAACCCGGATGTAGACCCACAGACCCCTCCACAAATCACTTGCTGCACAAGCTCAGTCACGCCACATTTCAACTATGGCCAATCAGGAATTCTACGTTCGCAACGAGTCAGAGACAGAAGCTCGTGGGCCGTTCAATATGGAGCAGTTGTCCTCCCTGGCCGACAACGGTCAGGTATTAGGCGATACATTGTTCTACGATGCCTCCACTGAACAGTGGGCTGCCATCAGCAGTAACAGCGAATTAATGAGCGCGCTCTTTCCAGAGAAGAAAAAGCTCAAGATGAAAGTCAAAGTCAAACTCCAGAGCCTGAACCCTGAAGAAACAGACAGTCGCCCCCCCATCACGTTGAGTGACATGTTAGCCGCAGCTGAGGGCCGCACTGATGATACCAAAGATCGCATTGACCCAAGTATCGCAATGGCTCGGGCAGCAGCCATTGGTCTGTGGAGCTGTGCAATTATTTTCATCATTGCCTCCCTAGGAGAGTTGCTCCCTTCGATCGACTTCCTCATGAAGTTTGATCTTGGCAAACTCATGGACCATCCCCTGATTATCTTGGGAGGCGTGGATGCCATTTTTGCGATAATTCTGATGCTCGGCATGGCGTCAATGTATCCGTTGGTTCGCTTTCGTGCCGCATTGGGACTGGGATTCTTCGGTTTCTTATTCTTCACCCAAGGACTTTCAATGCCCCTCATGGCCATTATCGGGGGCTCACTCGGACTTTATCTTTGCACCGTAAGTGTCAGCCTGCCACTTGTGTTGATCAGCTCTTTGATCGGTTTGGCCGGAATGGCCGGTGTCGCTTATCAGCTGATTATCGCCCCCTAATTTCAAATGGGGCGCATAGTCGAACGCTGGCGTCGGTTTATTGAGCTCTATCGCTCGGAGATTTGGCAGCAGACCAACCATCAGGCATCACCGATGCGAGGTGCTTTTCATAACCTGCTGCGCATCATTTCCATCACGATCACGGTCTTTGGTGAAACTAAGGCGGCCAGCCGGGCTGCTGCTTTGAGTTTCAGTTCCCTGCTTGGTTTTGGTCCGTTGATCGCGATCGCGATGGTAGTCGCCAGCATGGTAGTGCAACAGGATGACCCGAATTTGGCGGTCAATACCCTCAATCGGATGATCAAATTTGTTGCCCCTCAAGTTGGCCAATATGAATCACTGACGGCCAATTCGATAAAGGAAACGGGTAGTTCCAGTCAGGATCTGGTGCAGCTGATTGCTCCGGACCCGAATTTAAAATCGGGCATTAACCCTCAATTGATCGAATCAGCCAGCATTAATCCCAACGACATATCCACCAGTTCGGCCAACACCACAGAGGTAAACCCCGAATTGGTGCAGCTGATCAACAGTGTGGTGAAAGGTTCCCGGTCGGGCACGGCGGGCGCATTGGGCGCACTTACCCTGATATTTATTGTCATCCTGTTATTCAAATCCATCGAAGACACATTTAATGAAATATGGGGCGTGCGTAAGGGTCGGTCGTGGATGATGCGGATCATTTACTATTGGACGATTTTGACTCTGGGCGCGGTGCTCTTCTTTGCCTCGGTGACCCTCTTGAGTGCAGGCGCATTCATAAATGTATTTATTGGCAAACTGCCCTACGGGATCGAAATCCTGCATTTGTTCCAATGGATGCTACCGCTCGCTTCAGGCATTCTGGTGGTCGCTATACTGACGCTCTTTTATCGTTACATCCCGAATACGCATGTCTTTTGGAAAGCGGCTTTCGTCGGCGCACTGATAGTAGCCTTGCTGCTATTGATGAACAACTACCTCGCGTTCATCTACGTGCGCCGGGTTGTGCTCTCGAAAAGTCTGTATGGGTCACTGGGGATATTGCCGATCCTGATGTTCGGTCTCTATATTTTCTGGTTGTATGTCCTGATCGGAGGTCAAATCAGCTATGCGGTGCAAAATGTGCATTACCGCAGCAGCCAGAATGCGTGGAGCACCCTGTCCGCCTCCACCAAAGAAAGGCTTTCTTTGATCGTGTTGCTCACCATTGGTCGACGCTGGCAGAACTGTCTGCCGCCCTGCACAGCGTCCGAACTGAGCAGTATGGTAAAAGTGCCCACCCAGATATTGAATGAATGCATAAATCTGTTGGTGGACATGAAACTCATCACTCCAATCCCCGCGGCAGAATCGGACCCAAGCTCAGATTTCCTCTACCAGCCGGCGAGACCATTGAACCGAATAAATCTGCTGCAATTCAAACAACTGATCGAAAACCATGGGGAAAATCCTACCGGCGAGACCATCGATGCCCTTGACCCAGTGCTCATCCAATACAACGCGGCCATGCAACAGGGCCGCCAAATGGACTTTTTCCAGAAACCATTGGATCGGTTGTTTGCCGAACACGATTTCGAAGGCTCACGTCCGCCATTCAGCTTCCGCAAGTCGACTGAGGATTGAATCCCTTCGTGCCCCAAGTGGAGATAAATAACCCTTGCCTAAGGGGCACGCACACCTAGCTTCGCCGATTTATCCCTATGTTTACTTGGATCCAGCGCTACTTTCAGAGACATTTCGGCATCATCTTCGCTTTGATATTGGTGGCCATGGCCATTCCGATGGTGGTCATCTTTGCCCCTTCTTCCGGCATCGGACAAGGGGACAAAAAAATCGCCACCCGCGAGGTCTTCGGCTATAATCTTGGCTCACAAGAAGATCAGGCCCGCCTTTTTGGCGACGCCAATCTCAGTGCCATGCTCCAACTCGGCTACACCGGCTTAAACGAGGGCCAGCTGCAACAATACGCGTTTCAAAGAGCGGCCGCCCTTCACTTGGCCAAGGAATTGCACATTCCAACCAGTTCAAAACCTGAAATCACAGATTTCATTAAGGGGCTGCGGGCCTTCACGACCCAAGAAGGCCAATTCGATGCCATCCGGTATAATGCATTTCGAGACTCCCTAAAGGCCGGAGGACGATACACCGAGTCTGACGTCAGCCGTATTTTAGAAGCAGACGTCCGGGCTGATAAAGTTCGTAAGCTGCTTGCCGGCCCGGGATACGTGCTCGACGCGGATATTGTCGCTCAGCTCAAACGCATTGAGACCCAGTGGACCCTTGGTTTGGTAACCGTTAACTACGAAAATTTCAAACCTTCAATCACGCCGACCAACGAACAACTGTCTGCGTATTACAGCGACAATGGATTTCGATACGTTATCAGCCCCCGGGTAAGTGTTAATTACGTCTTGTTTCCCGCGGCCGATTTTACTAATCAAGTTAGTGTTACTGAAGATGAGCTGAAAGCATTATTTGAAGCTGCTCCAGATCGATACAAAAAACCTGCAGCTGATGGGAAGGGCGATCCCGTCCCAGCAATCTCTGCCGATTTCGCCCTCTTTCGCGACCAGGTTGAAGTTAATCTGAAATTAGCGAAAGCCCGTAAGTTGGCCACCAAAGCGGCATCGGATCTCTCTCTGGCATTTTATGAAAGCAATCTGAGCAATGATGCTGAGGCCATCGCATCATTACTTTCTGCCCATCAACTCAAGGAGCAGTCGCTCATACCATTCACAGCGAATGAAGGACCCGTGGAATTCAATCATTCCGCCGATGTAACTGAAGCGGCCTTCCGACTAGGCGCTGATCGTTTCTACTCTGATGCCGTGCCCGTAACTCAAGGTGCCGTGATTTTGTTATGGAAAGAAACTCTCCCTGATCGTCAGCCATTATTGAATGAGGTCCTGACCAAAGTCACCGCGGACTACGTTGAAAACGAGAAAAGGAAACAGTTCGTGGCTCTGGGAATGAAAATCAAAGCCCTGCTGCAAACCCAGTTGAAATCCGGTGCAGATCTGATTACTGCGGTTAAGAATGTCGCCGAAACCGTCGAGTCTACCATTGATGCCAAACTACTGGCACCTTTCTCGGCCACGAAGCCGCCGCCAGAGAATGAATTCGCTAACTTCAATGTTCTCGAAGATCTCGAAAAGGGCGTTGTTTCAGATATGATAATCACTGCTGATAAGGGACTGTTGGTCTATGCGGCCGACATGCAATTACCTATTCTAACTAACTCGAATCCAAAGTTCGCAGAAACCCGTCAGCAGATTGCAGCCATTACCTCGAGGATGGGTGCCAGCAAAATTCTGGAAGAGCTGGTAGCGCAGGAGCTGAAGAAATCAGAGCCCAAGCTCAACTGATAGTGCCCCCACCCGCCTCTTATCCAGCGGGTTTGACAGGTTCAGATTGAACCGTTTATCCATACCGGTGACCGTTCGCCCTATTTAGGCTCGAACCTGCTCATTTGAGCGTGAAATACTCGGGATTGTAATCACCAATGGCATGGCTCCAAGCCCGTGTTTTCGGATAAAAATCGACGAAACCTCAAAGCAACTTCCCACGTCTTCCTCTCACAATCAATTTACGCCGCGTAAAAATTCGGTAACTTTTTCCAAACTCGCGTGTTCTCAACACTAATTACCCGACCTTATTTGTTAACTCCAACGCACTCCATGTCGCTATCGTTTCAATCTCCTGCCCTCTACCGCAAAACCATGGTACTGGCCCTGGCCACCATTCTTCCCGTTTTCGCGGCTGAGTCGGCAGCAAACGACGGCGCTGCCAACCTCACCCTGCGTGAGTGCATTGCCCGCGCCTTGGACAAGAATTTCAATTTGAAGATTCAAGGATACAATAACGCCAATTCCCTTGAGTCCCTTGCCATCTCACAGGCTGCTTATGATCCCAGTTTCAACCTGACCACGAGTAAATCAGTTTCACAGTCCGACCAAGCAGCCACTTCATTGGTCGGCACTCGGAGTGATAATTTCAACACCAGAATCAGGGTCAGTCAGAAAGTCAGCAGCGGTGCCATATTGAATCTCAGCAGCAGCCTGAGTCGCAGCGCATCCAACAACACGTTCGTCACTCTCAATCCCGCATACAATTCTGACCTTTCACTGACCATCAACCAGCCGCTGCTGAAAAATGCAGGCTCAACCGTGAATCGGGCCGCGATTAATCGCGCTGAAATTGATGTGGAAATCGCCAACCTTAATTACAAGGGTCGCATTTTGCAATTGGTGAAGGATACGGAGGCTTCATATTTTGGCCTGGTATACGCCCGGGAGCAGCTGAAGGTGCGCAACAACAGCCTGCAATTGGCCGAAAAGCTTTACGAAGAAAACAAGACCAGGAAAGAGACTGGAGTCGCCACCGATCTTGACGTGTTGCAAGCAGAAGTCGGCGTTGAAACCGCTCGCCGCACCGTATTGCTGGCCGATAAAGACGTGCGGGATGCACAGGACAATCTCCTCAATCTAATTGGACAGTTCGAATTCAATACCGCTTTGGGTGAAGTCAGCCTACCTACTTCCGAACCCATGCTGCCAAGTTATGACGTTTCCTTTCAAATGGCGCGGGCCAATCAACCGGACTATATGGCAGCAAAGAATTCTCTTGAACAGCTCGAGATCGATGTCGCGGCGGCCAAACGCAATCGCATGCCGGAACTGGATTTGGGCGGGGCGGTGGGCTACAATGCATTGGATCGCAGTGCGAGCAGTTCCTTGAACCGTTTACCCGATGGGGATGGTTATTCATGGCAAGTGGATCTGTCCTTGAAACTGCCATGGGGTGCCCGCTCTGAAAAGGCCCGCTACAACACTGCCTTAAACAATCTTCATCGGGAGCAGACCCGACTGCGCCAGCTTGAGCAAAATCTCATGGTGCAGATTCGCGCCGCAGTGCGCTCCGTTGAGACCAATTTGGAAAGCGTAAAGATCTCCACCAAGGCCACGGCCCTGAGTGAAAAACAATACGAGCTCGAAAAAGCCCGATTCGATGCCGGGTTGTCCACCAGCCGCCGAGTCCTTGAAGCCCAAGATGATCTGGAATCTGCTCGTGTGGCCGAGTTGCAGGCGAGGGTCAGTCTACGCACGGCCATGGCTGAACTGCATCGTCTGGACGGAAGTTCGTTGGGCTATTATAATATATCGGTTGAAGACCAATTGGCCTCAACTCGGTAGAGTCGAAGCATTAATCCCAAGCCTTCGAGTCCGGGGTGAGGGTGGTGGTTTTCGTCTGGCTGATCATGGCATAACATTTTGTGATTTTCGTGCGTCTTACACGGAGCAGTGCCTCCGTTCAGTCGAGCTGGACAGCAATAGCGATATCAAATTCCAAACAGTTGGTTTGGATTTACACCCTCTGCATTAAAGACGGGGTGTTTTGGTAATTGGGTGCGAAACCACGTGCGCTGTTTCTTGACCAGTGCCCGGGTATTTTTGACGATTTCATCCACTAGAGCTTCCGTCGGCAGTTTACCTTCCAACATCGCACTGACCTCACGATATCCAATCGCACCTGCGGCACTCGGATTACTGGTTAAACCTAAAGGTATTAATGTCTGCACTTCTTGAACCAACCCATGCTCGATCATTTTGAGCACCCTTTGTCTGATGCGGTTGTCCAAGTCGTTTGCATCCCGGACCAGCTCCACCAATTTAATCTCATGGTTGAGGAATAAAGCAGGCTGGGCGGCAAATTCCGCTTTCAAATCGAGCAATGAACGACTGGAGGCAATACAGCGTTCCAGTGCCCGTGACACCCTTCTGGGGTTGGCAGTATCTAGTGAACCAAGACCAGCGGGATTGCACAACAGCAACTCGGCCAAGGCTTCGCGCAAACTCATTCCTTCAACCCGTTGCCGCACTTCCAAGGGCACGGTCACATTATCAACGACGGGACCAAAAAACGCCTTTAAATAAAAACCGCTCCCTCCCGTCACCAAGATTGGTTGATCGCGTTCGGTCAGGTCCTTTATCGCTTGCTGGGCCAAGCCTACGTATTTTGCGATATCCATGGGTTCGGATGGTTCACAAATATCAATCAAGTGGTGCTGAACCCTATTCAATTCTGCGTGGGTCGGTTTGGCCGTGCCGATGTCCATGCCGCGATAAAACAGCAGCGAATCACATGACACGATCTCGGCCTGGTTGACCTCAGCCCACTGCAAGGCTGCTTCTGTTTTACCCACCGCCGTGCAACCAGTGAGCACATGAATCGCATATTGGGGGGACATATGATTGGAAGCTGAGAGCACGAAACTACAGGTTACAAGCGCGTGATTTCACCAATCTCAATTGCGTTCCATTCTCGCTCTCCCGGCAAACGACGCTCTAGCGTGGGCACGATTTGAAATTCCAATTCATTTTCAACCCCCGTTCAGGTCACAATGCGCGCAATCCCCATTTGCTGGGTCGGGCGCGTGAATTCATCCGGAAACACGGACTCGATGCATCTGTGATCGCGACTGCGCATCCCCTGCATGCCACCACCTTGGCCCGCAAAGCGGTTGATGATGGTTACGACGTGGTTGTCGCAATAGGAGGCGATGGCACGATGAACGAAGTGGCCACTGCACTGGTTGGCACAACCGCCACTCTGGGATTGATTCCTTGCGGTTCAGGAAATGGTCTGGGCCGGCATTTGGGTATCTTCGGTTCAAAATCAAACCCGTGGGATTGTCTGATTAAGGGAAGAACCCGGGTCATTGATGCCGGCGAGATAGATGGCCGGCTCTTTTTTAATGCCTCAGGCATGGGGTTTGAGGCCTTGATTGCCGACAAATTCTCGAGACTTAGTAAAAGAGGGTTCTGGGGATATTTAAGCACCAGCGCCTATGCCTATCGTCACTATGCCGCCGAAACCTATTCAATTCGCACGAACTCGGGACAGGTGAAAAAGAGCGCATTCACTCTCGCGGTAACCAATTGCGATCAATACGGCAATAATGCCTACATTTCTCCGGGAGCCAAGGTTGACGACGGGGAATTGGACCTGACTTCCATTCCACCCTTGGGCTTGTTTCGCAGTATGCCATTGGTCACCCAACTTTTCACCGCACGTTTGGATCGCAATCCATCGGTTTACCGTGCGCGCTCATCAACCTTCGAAATTGAACGTGAGCGGTCGGGATTGATTCACACTGATGGCGAGCCATGGCAGGCCGGAACGACCGTCTCTGTAAAAGTGCACCCAAAGTGCCTGAGTATTCTGGTTCCGCCAAACTAACTTTTGGGAATATCCACATACGCCACCATCCGATCGCGGCCATTTTCTTTGGCTGAATAGAGCGCCAAATCAGCAGCCTGCACGATATCGTTTCTATTATTCCCATCGGTGGGGAACACGGCAACTCCGGCACTGATGGTGATATTGAGTTCCTTCCCGTCTGCATGCACCACTTCTTCACGAATTTCAGCGCACAAGCGTTCGACCAAAGCCCGCGCCATCCCCAGATCGCTTTCCAACATGAGTATGATAAATTCCTCGCCACCATACCGCATCACCCGGTCAACACTCCGCACACACGATTGAAATCGGTTGGCTAGTTCACGCAGCACCGCATCGCCGACGGGATGACCATGGGTATCATTAACACTTTTGAAGTGATCGATATCCAACAACGCCAAAGCAAAGGATCGACCGAAACGTCGTGAACGTTCCATTTCTTCTTTTAAAACCCCTTCAAACACCCGGCGATTCAACAGACCGGTCAATTCATCCCGGGTGGCCAACAATCTTAATGCCTCCATGGTAGAACCCAGTTTCAACGCATAACGGAGGGAACGTTCCAACATCTTAGCGCTAAATTCTCCCTTGACCAAATAATCAAGTGCACCCGCATTCATCGCCTCGATATCGACATTTGAACCGGTCTCGGCGGTGAGAAAAACAATCGGAACTTTGCATCCAAGTTCGGTGGCCTCGCGGATCAATTCCAACCCGTCCCTTACCCCTAAGTGATAATCGAGCAGGCAAGCGACATAGTTGCCGTTCATCAAAGCATGTAATCCCCCTTCATAAGTTTCCTGCCACTCCAATTCGAATTCGGTGGCCCGAAATGCCTTAAAATATTGTCTCGTTAAACTGAACTGCAGCCGATCGTCATCAATGAGTAGTATTTTACGTGTCATGATATCCCGGGAATTTATTCAGACAATATTTGTGCCGGCAACCAGATCTGCAGTAACAACCTTCAATTGTGCACATATCCCCTCTTTTGAACCCAAATTGTCACGGATGGCATTGACCAATACACTGCCTACGATGACACCATCAGCATAGCGGGCAACTTGGGCGACTTGAGCCCGGGTCGATATGCCAAAACCAACCGCCACCGGCTTGTTGGTGCGGGCTTTGATTCTTGCCACCGCCTCGGATATATTACCGGCCACCTCATTGCGCACCCCGGTCACTCCTTCGCGTGACACATAATAAATGAATCCTGTCACGTTCTTCACAATCAGATCTATGCGTTCGTCTGGAGTGGTGGGGGCGACAATGAATACTGTTTCCACGCCATATTTTGCCCCAGCCTCGATCACCTCACCTGCTTCTTCCGGAGGCAGGTCAAGGGTGAGTATTCCATCCACTCCCGCAGCACGAGCTGCGTTGATATAGGAGTCTACTCCGTTCGAAAAAACCAAATTGTAATAGGTATAAAATACGATCGGCACTTCACTGAATACACGAATCTTGCGCACCAGATCCAAAACCTTGGCGGACGTCATCCCGCTTTCCAAGGCGCGCTGGGCTGCCAGTTGATTGGTCAAGCCATCAGCCAAAGGATCGGAAAATGGCACCCCCAGTTCGAGAATATCCACACCATTTTCGATCAACACCCGGCAAGCGGCCAAGGAAGTTTCCATATCCGGATCACCTGCACATAGATAGGCGACAAAGGCCGAACGGTTTGAAGCGCGGGCACGGGAGAAAGCTTGAGCAATGCGGGACATGGTGGCTGACAATAACTGCACAACAAATTCCGGGGAGCAAAGTCTGTTTTAAATCTTATTTCAGGGCAAAATCCACCAGAACTGGGCGGTGATCTGAAAGAAAGCTTCGGACCACCTCACATTTAACCTCATGACAAGCCGGTGGTAGGAATACAAAATCAAGTCCGCGACTGGGTAAGGGCGAAGGAAAGGTCAGACCACCCAGCGGATGCAGTGAATAATCCCCGTGCAGCGAGAAGTATCGCAGCAACTCGGCCGTTGCGTCCGGGAGATGAGCGGAATTGTTAAGATCACCGCAAACGATTGGTGGCATGTACCAGTGGTCAGAACGGTGCTGATGCTTATCGGCCACATAATCCATGATCCGCTCAATTTGCCGGAACCGATGCACCCTCGACCGATAATGCAAATGCAAGTTTAGGACCGGAACCCTGATACCACCCACATCCAGTTCCACATACAGAAATCCCTTTTCTCCTACTGTGCGGGTCCCAAAAACGATGTTCTCAGCCTCAATTATCGGATACCGGGATAGAAATGCATTTCCATAGCTCAGATTGATCAGTCCACCCCGACGATTATTGATCCCAAAAATAGAATGCTGGTAGCCCGTGTGTAGTTTCAAATATTCCAAATGGTCAAAATTACCCGCCCAACGCGAATTCTGGTCTATCTCCTGCAATGCCACCACATCAGGCTCATGCTTATTGATCAGATGGCCGATTTTCCTTAAATTCGCCCGAAGTTTTCGACTCGATGTAAAACCTTGGATAGGCGTCAAACCACGGCCGTGTGCGATATTAAAGGTAAGGAGTCGCAAACGAAGCATGTGCATCTCAACAGCTGGCGTTTTCAATTCAATCCCGCAACGGCAAACCGTGATTAGTAGGGATTGAACGGCCGCTTCAACCCTCGCGAGGTTTTCCGCCTCTTTACGGCGGGTATAGCAACGACCGCGACTTACGTTTTCATTAGCATGAGGCAGGGTTGACTCGAACCACTCGCGAAAGACTGCGGGATCCGGTCATGGTTCACCGGGAAAAATACGACACCTGATCCGAGGCAATGCGAAAAGAGCGTTACTGTAAATCGGGTTCTGGCTGTCGCGTAAAACACGATCTTGTCGTTCGTATTTCAACCAATTTTGGGCCCCAAGCACGAGTAGCCTCTGGAACGCACTAAGGCCCAACAAGAGATTGACAGACATCCATCCGCCCATGAGGTTTTGCGACTCTTCTTTACGGCGGCCATAGCTCAGTTGGTTAGAGCACTAGATTGTGATTCTAGGGGTCGCGGGTTCGAATCCCGTTGGCCGCCCCATTTTTCACCACCCATGTTCTGGCTCAAAAAGGCGATTACCTTCTGCCTAATGCCCTTCAATGTGAGCTTGGGGCTATTGGTATTTGGGGTGCTGATTTCCACTCGGAAAAAATGGGCAGGTTTCGGCAGGATGCTGACTCTTTGCGGGGTGCTCCTATTGCTCTTGGCCAGCAATCGACAAGTGGGTCTTTGGCTACTCCGGCCACTGGAGCTGCAATACCAACCCATTCCGGAACTTACGACCAACGACCATTTGCCAACAAATTTATACGCATGTCGTTACATCGTGGTGTTGGGTGGGGGCCATGCCGACACTCAGCTTCTGCCATCGACCAGTAAGCTTAGCTCTTACGCGCTGGGGCGCATCACCGAAGCCGTGCGCTTGGCGCGCCTACTACCGGAGGCAACCATCATTACCACTGGTCCGGCATACGCGGATTTGCCAAGCCACGCCCAAATCCTTGGATCGGCGGCAGTTTCCCTTGGGGTCGATCCCCAGCGTTTCGTATTCCTTGAAAATGGGCGTGATACTGAAAACGAAGCCATCATGATCAAAGCCAAGTTGGGGAAAGCTCCCTTTGCTTTGGTCACGTCCGCCTGGCACATGCCAAGAGCAATGGCGTTAATGCGTCATGCCGGTTTGAACCCTCTGGCCTGCCCCACCAATTTCCTGACGCGAAGTAACGACCGTTTCACCTGGTCGGAATACCTCTGCGGTCTTGATGGCTTGGAAAACAGCACTTGGGCTATCTACGAGAGGCTGGGTTATCAATGGGCCCGTTTGCGCGGTCTGATCGATGAGTAATATGAGCCCCATCCATCCCGAGGCCATCAGTCCGTAAACTTGGGATCAGTTGTCCTTCTTCAAATTTTGATCATGCCGCACATCCTTGCCCTTCACCAGATAGATCATCTCCTCGGCAATATTGGTGGCATGATCGGCAATCCGCTCGATCGACTTTGAGATAAACATAAGCTCAATGGCCCGGCTGATGTTGCCGGGTTGTTCCAACATGAAACTGGAAAGTTCCCGGTAGAGTTGTTTGTTGATCGCATCGACCTCGGCATCGCGCCGGATGATATCTGCGGCTTTGTCGGCATCGCCATTGAGGAAACAATCGAGTGCATCCCTTAACATGGCCCCGGCCAAGCCGGCCATGCGCGGAAGGTCGATGTAGGGTTTGAGTGGTGGCTCTGCGGCCAATCGCACTGCCCGTTTGGCAATGCCCGTGGCCTCATCCCCCACCCGTTCAAGATCATGCGAGGCTTTCATGCCCACGATCACCAGACGCAGCTCGGTGGCAATCGGTGCCCGCATGTTCATGTAGCGTATGGCCTCTTCATCGATCCTGATTTCTAGTTGGTCCAACTCGTCGTCCCGGGCAATCACCTGATCGGCCAGGCCAATGTCGGCTTCCACCAGTGCCTTGATGGCATCATTTAATTGATGGATTGAAATTTCGCCCATCTTGATCAGATGGGTGCGAAAAGTCTCCAGTTCGGTGTCGAAAAAGCGTTTCATGGTTGGGGCGGTTTGGGTGAAATGTGGTGACGTGGAAACTTAGCCGAAGCGGCCGGAGACATACGCCTCGGTCTGGGCATTGCCGGGGTTCATAAAGATGGTTTGGGTATCGGCGTATTCAATCAGCTTGCCCAGGTAGAAGAAGGCCGTTTTGTCCGAACACCGCGCCGCCTGTTGCATGTTGTGGGTCACGATGATAATCGTGAACTGCGACTTTAATTCGTGAATCAGCTCCTCCACTTTCGAAGTGGAGATCGGGTCCAAGGCCGAGCACGGTTCATCCATCAGAATAATATCCGGTTCCACGGCGATCGCCCGGGCGATGCATAGGCGTTGTTGTTGTCCGCCCGACAGTCCCATACCGGAGGTGTTGAGTCGGTCCTTGACCTCGTCCCACAACGCCGCTCCGCGCAGGGACTTTTCCACCACTTCGTCGAGATGCGCCTTGTTGTTCACCCCCTGCAAGCGCAAGCCGTAGGTAATGTTTTCGTAGATCGACTTGGGGAAGGGATTGGATTTTTGAAATACCATCCCGACGCGTTTACGCAGTTCGATGACATCCACCTCGGGGCTGTAAATATCAACGCCACGGATCTTGATCTGTCCCCGTTTGACTTGGGTGCCGTCGATCAGATCGTTCATGCGATTGAGACAGCGGAGCAACGTCGATTTACCACAGCCGGAAGGGCCGATGAAGGCAGTGACTTTTTTTTCCTCAATCTTCATGTCCACGTCGAACAACGCCTGATTGGCGCCATAGTAAAAATCCATATGATCAATATCGATCAGGGTTTTGCCCACCGACTTTGCAGCAGCAGGAGGCACGACGCTGGCTTGTGGCGCGGCGGGGTTGGGGTTGGCGGCAGGCTGGCTAGTTTCCATGGGAAGGGCGTGGGTCACCATTTGTAGCGGTTACGGAGATGATTACGAAGGATGATCGAAGCCGCAGCAATCAGGGCGACAATCAAAAGAAAAACAAATGCGGTGCCATATTGCACGCGTTCGGTATATTCGTTCTGGGGGATTTTTGAACTCACCACATAGATATGGTAGGGTAAGGCCATGACGCCTTGGAAAATGAAATCGCTCGCATGCTTCAGGTCCTCCCATGGTAATTTGTCCCGAATTACATAAGCGGCGGTAAACATGATCGGTGCCGTTTCACCGGCCACACGCGCTATGCCCAGAATCGACGAGGTCAGGATGCCTGGCAATGCGTAGGGCAGCACATTCTTCCGGATGGTTTGCCAATAGGTGGCACCCAAGGCCAGGGACCCTTCCCGAAAGCCTTTCGGCACCGAACGCAATGATTCCTCCGAGGCGGTGATCACCACGGGTAGCACCATGAAAGCCAGCGTGAACCAGCCGGCGACCAAAGAGACATTCCAGCCAAAGAAATTCACGAACATGCCGAAACCGAAAAGACCGAACACGATGGACGGCACCCCGGCCAGATTGAGAATGGCGAGACGCACAAAGCGGATGAATGGGCCTTCCTTGGCGTATTCACTAAGATAGATGGCCGCACTTACCCCCAGAACCAGAGCAATGGTCATTGATCCCAACACCAACAACACCGTGCCGGCAATGGCCGGCCAAATGCCACCAGCAGAGTAAACGTAACTGTCGGCATGCACTTTGGCCGCGGCGGGAATCGCATCGGTAAAGGTCCGATACTGCCGGTCTCCCATCTCGTGTTTCACCCCTTCATATTCGAAAACATAAAGTGATTCTGGCGCATCAGTGAAAAATGTCGTGTTGATGAACGGCGCTTCCGCCTTGAACACCGTGCCCGCCCCCTTGAAAAAAATCGTCAGAAAAACGGAAGCGCCGCAGAATAGCACCAGATAGGTTGCAGCTCGGAAGGCCCCAAAAACGCGTTTCTCCCAGCGGGAACCTGGCGTGGAACGCTTTTTGAAAATATTTGGTGCGGCGGTGGCGTCCATAAGTTCAGCCAATTGAGATACGGTAGCGGTGCACAATCTTCTGCGCGAGATAGTTGATGAGCAGGGCGAGGAAAAACAAAAGGATACCCACGACAAAGAGTGCCCGATAGTGAATGCTGCCCCGCACGACCTCACCCATTTCCTGCGCAATGATACCGGTCATGGTGTGCACCGGCTGCGTAATCACCGCCAACCCGGCCGTAAAATCCGGGATCGCGATTCGATTGCCCGCACAAAGCAGGACGACCATGGTTTCGCCAATCACCCGACCCAGCCCAAGCAGCACGGCAGATATAATGCCTGACAACGACGCCGGCACTATAATCCGGATGATAGTCTGCAATCGCGATGCACCCAGTGCCATCGATGCCTCTTTGAAAGGTCTGGGCACGTTGTTGAGCGCATCCTCCGCCAAGGTGAAAATTGTGGGCACGGCGATCAGCGCCAGGAGGCAGCCGGCCGTCAGGATGTTGAGTCGTTCGCTATAGGGAAACCCGGGCACCCACTCCAGCCAAGTCTGTTGGGACAGCAATCGTAACGCCTGCCCCAAGACCACAATACCGAAGAAACCGAGCACCACTGAAGGAATCGCTGATATAG
>DFDG01000052.1:16922-19110 GCA_002367815.1 Opitutaceae bacterium UBA3033
GAAGGAATCGCTGATATAAATTCTATGCCCGGTTTGATAAACCGTCGTTCCGTCTCGGTGGCGATCTGATTGACGTAAATCGCCGCCCCCACCCCCATGGGCACGGCCAAGATCAAAGCGACAAAAGAGACCATCAACGATCCAATCACGAGCGGCACGACCCCATACCAGTCCTGCCAAAAACTGGCGGTTAGCCATTCGCGCCCAAACAGAAAAGCGCTGAAAGATTGGGAGAGCGGCACTTCCTTATGGTAATCCCACGCTTCCATCCTTTCCTCAATGGCCGGAAATCCGGCAATATATTCTCGGGTAAATTTTTGGAAACGGACCATACGGGCGGCCGTTTCCTCATTGGGCATGACTGGGATCTGCTCGATGGTTGCACTCAATTGCCGGCTGAACTCGGTGTTGATCGTGAGATACGCCGGCAAGCTGCCAACCAACGGAGCCAACTCCGCGTCAAAATCCACTTTAATCTGAACGACTTTGGCCGCCTCATCCGTTTTGTCTTCGGCCAAGAGCTGTTCCCGTTCCGTTTGCTTGTCCTCTGCGATCAGAAATTTGGTCTTGATGGCGGAAGCCACGTCCGTGAGCTCCGACAACACATCCCGCAAGGGATCCACCGCATAGCTGTAATTATCGGCAAACTCATCAAACGAGGCCAAGGCCGCATTGGTCGCGACAACATCCATGTCCTTCTCCTTCGTGTAAAAAAGAAACTGCTGGCGCCGCACATCTGCCAGATAACGATTCAGGGCCGTGTGGTCATCCACCTGTTGGCGAATGTAATCGACGTATTCCAAACCGGCTTGGCGATAGATCCGTAGATTTTGCTGATTCTGGGAGAAAAAATTGGAGCCTTCCCGGAACAGGAAAAAGGTGATCAAGGCCAGGACAACAATCGAAAGCACGGCATTCCCCTGGAAAAAATGCCGGATAAAATCGTCCACACTCAGTCCCAGAAATCGCACGCGTGACTTCTTGATGGCAAAAGTAGGCTCAGAGGCCGGGGACTTGGGGTCCATGATTTGGGTGCTGTCGTTATTATCTGGTTAATAACACAGAAGCCCGCCGACCCATGGTCAAGCGGGCTTGTGTCACAACTGGGTTACAATTAGCGAATCGCTACAAAACCAACTTTTTCCACTATTTTTTGGCCTTCATCACTGAGGGTAAACTCAATGAACTTGGCCGCTTCACCCACGGGTTCACCATTGGTGTAGTAGAAGGTCGGACGGGCGTAAGGATAAGCCTTGGAAAGCACGGTCTCTTTCGAAGGGTGACTGCCATTGATGCCCACGGCTTTGATCCCCGGATCGCTGATGTAGGCCATGCCCACATAACCGATGCCATTGGGATTCTTGGCGACTTCCGCTGCAATCTGCTCATTGCCCGCCATCTTTTGGGAGGAGGAAGCATAATCACGTTTCTTCATGGCCAGGGCCTTGAAGTCGGAATAGGTGCCGGAGGAAGTGTTGCGGGTGTAGACCGAAATCCTACCGGCTGGACCACCCAAAGCAGACCAGTCCGTGATGTCACCGGTGAAAATCTGCTCCACCTGGCGGGGAGTCAGATCGCTGATGGGGCTGCCCGAGTTCACAATAACGCCGATGCCGTCATAGCAAACGATCGTCGGTTTCATGGAGATGCCCTTGGCTTGGGCGGCGGACATTTCGGTGGGCTTGGCGCGGCGGGAGGCCATGCCAATATCCGCCGTGCTGTCGGTAATCGCGGCAATACCGGTGGTGGAACCTTCGGCGGCGATTTCAAAACTGACTCCCGGATACTGGGCCTTGTATTCTTCCGACAACATCGGAACGAGTTTGGCGCCCAGGGTATCGGAACCCTTGATGACGAGTTTCTGAGCCTGAAGTGATGTCGCGGCCAGGGAGGCCAGGGCGAGGATAAGTAATTTTTTCATGTCTATATATGTATTGGTTGCGGTTGAAATTAGCTTAGAAGTCGATCTGCATCTGGGAACGGACACCGGATCCATTTTCGGATGAGCCATCGCTCAACTTGCTATCAGTATAGCCGATTTGAAATTTCATGCCGTTTTCCACGAAGGTGTAGGTCATGCCGAGGAACAATTCCTCCAGTTTCTGACCGGTATTGGCCGCAGGTGACGAGCGAACCCCGTCGGAGATCTTCACCCCACGACCGTCCGCATCGATGCTGCTCAAGCGGG
>DFDG01000052.1:19157-39029 GCA_002367815.1 Opitutaceae bacterium UBA3033
CTGCTCAAGCGGGCCACCAGCTCGACCTTTTCTGTCAAATTAAAGGAGGGTTGAATCCAGTAGCCACTGGGGCTGGCATCTTTGCCTACCCCAGCACCATTATCCACCGAGGCAGAAAGATATTCACCGGCAAGGTTGAATTTGCCCATGGTTAGATCGCCGTAGAGCGAAAATACATTCATGTCGTAGCCTTTGCCGAGGGCAGTATTTTTAACTCCGCCTTGATCAGGCAAGATACCCATAGCTGCACCGACCTTCAACTTGCCGCCAGAAAACATGCCGGTATAACCAGCATCCGCCCAAAGTGCGACCGTATTGGTTGCGCTGCTGCCACTGCTCTTGGAGCCATCAACCGAACCGTCGCCCGTGCTCTCGGTCCGTTGTGGGTTGGTGGCTGCTGCTCCGAAGAAGAATCCTGAGGTCTTGCCTTTGCGAGCATTGACGTCTCCCCCATCAAGGTAGGCCCCGATGCGGTAACTCGCCGCGCCAAGACGGCGGCCATTGTTGGGCTCCACAAAGTAACGGGTTACGGGGGAACGCTCAATGGACTTCAAACTGCCGGAAGAAGTGGTTTCTTCGTAGCCGAGGTTGACCTTGCGCAAGCCGAAATCGAGCGCGATGGGCGTGCCACCGGCGTAACCGCTCCATTCCATGTAAGCTTTGTCAAAATTGCCGCCGGAAAAATCATAATTCAGATTGGCGGTCCAATCTGCACCCACTCCGGCTTTGACGCCAAAATATATGCGACGCAAAAAGAACTGGCTGGTCGCCGCGACATTTTGATCGGTCGACAGACCGGCGTATTGCAACTGCATGCGACCGCTGAGGGCGATGGAGTTGGTCGCCTTGCCACCGGACACGGACGCAATCACGAATTCCTGGGATTCCCGGGAAAGATCAGCCCGAATATCCTCGGCTTCCTGGTCACTGATGACGCCCTTGCGGATAAGAACATCAAGCAGGGCACCGCTCTCGCCGGCAAAAACCGGACTCGTGACTAGGGAAAGTCCTGCAAGTAGGGCGATCCATTTGGATTTGAATGTGAACATACGTTTACTCATTTGGTTGGTTGGTTGGTTGGTAAGACGGTCATGTTTTACACCGCATTTGTTACGAACCCGTGTCACCAATGTCACAAACGTGCAAAAGCGCGGCCTAGCGGACAAAATTGCTCCCGCTAGTCCATGAAGCCACTCGGAGGGAAGGCGGCTTGGCCCCGAACCAAAATCTATGGTTTTTTTCCTTCGCTATCAGCCTTGTTGCGCTTCTCTACGAGGGCGAGCATCAGGTCGTTCTTGGACAAACTGCCCAGCAAGAGGCCATTGCCGTCCACCACTGGCAACCGCTGCACATCACTGCCGAAGAACATGCCCATCGCCTCGCTCAACGCTTGATCGGTCTTAATCCGTGGAAAATCCTCCCGGAGAATATCCCCGGCGAGTACCAGTTCGGCCACGCCCGATTCACCGAGGTAGGGTTTGATGTCGTGAAGTGACACCGCACCTAAAAATTGCCCCTGCTCATTGATCACATAAATATTGTTGAATCTGATCGAGAGAAACAACCGGGCGATATCGGCAAAACGTGCGGTTGGCTGCACCGTCGGCGGGTTTGGTTTGATCAAGTCCAGCACCTTGCCGGTATTAAGCATCGTGCCGGCATCTTCCGCTTTCTTGCGTTTCAGTACTTCGCCATAGAGCGAACTCGAATCAATTCCCTTGGCCGTGAAATAGGCCACCACACTGCAAAGCATCAGCGGCAGTATAATGTCATAGCTCAAGGTCATCTCAAAGAGCATGATCACAGACATGACCGGTGCGCGACTGGCGGCGGAGAGGAATGCCCCCATCCCCACCAAGGCAAAGGCCTGTGGGTCCACCGCCATTTGCGGCCAGACCCCATGCACGGCCGATCCAAACAAATAACCACCGGAGGCCCCCATGAACAAAGTCGGGGTAAACACCCCTCCCTGCGCCCCTGAGCCCACCGAAGATGCCGTCGCGAGCCACTTGCAGACCATGATGCCAATCAATCCCAACCAGACAATCCGACCGTTGAGAATATCGACGATCACCGAATAGCCATTGCCGCAAACCTCCGGCACATTGATGGCAATGCCACCGACCAGCAAACCACCAAGCGTCAACCTCCCGATCAGAGGTAATTTCGTCTCGACGAACAGCGTTTCCGCCCGGCGTAAGGATCGCAGGAAAACCGGGGCCAATGCGCCGGCTAATAGGCCCAGCAGCAAATAGGGGCCCATCTCCCAAGATGAATTCAACTGAAATTTGGGTCCCTGATAAAGGGTGTCGGCATTGCCCAGCACCTGCATCGTCAAAGCAGCGGTAACCGAAGCCGCAATCAAGGCCCCCAAGCTTTCCATCGCGATGGTCCCGAGAATGATCTCCGCCACAAAAAATGATCCTCCGATCGGGGCATGATAGGCCGAAGCAATACCGGCCGCCGCACCACAGGCAACCAGGAGGCGCAATTGTTGCCGCGAAAAACGTCGCCAGCGCCCCAGCAACGAAGCCAATAACGCCGCCAATTGCACCATCGGACCTTCACGCCCCACGGATCCTCCGGACCCAATCGTAAAAAGAGCCGCCGTGCTTTTTATCAAACTGATGCGCAGGGGCAATTTACCATCACCGATGACGATTGCCTCCATGTAATCCGTTGAACTTTTTCCCGGCACCAAGCGTTTGCCCAGCAAAAGCACCAATCCGGCCAATAATCCGCCAGCGGCCGGAACAGTCATAGTTGCCCACCAAGGCAACAAGCGCATGGATTCAACCACACCCGCATTCGAATTGGTCATAACTTGGTGCACCCCCTCGGCACAGGCCGCAAAAAACAAGGAGGCCAGCGCACCCATGAATCCGGCCAGTGATGCCCAGCCCAAGGTAACCTGCCATTCTGTCGGCTGCAGTCGCTCCGACAGCCACACTCGCCAGCGCAGGAGCTTCATCATCCGATCCATGATCAACTTTGCCGGATCCGTGACCGCATTCATTGGATTACGCTCCAGATCGCTAAAAAATCAAGGAGCCCAATAACTGTCCCGCTCCTGAAATCGAATCGGGATTTCAAG
The DNA here is from genome assembly GCA_002367815.1 of Opitutaceae bacterium UBA3033. Lineage (GTDB taxonomy): Bacteria > Verrucomicrobiota > Verrucomicrobiia > Opitutales > Opitutaceae > Cephaloticoccus. The sequence goes on from DFDG01000052.1 coordinate 22,252, forward strand.
GAGTTTCTTTCGTGCCAATACTCTGAAGTCGTGTCCACTTTAGGTCACCGTAGTTGTCACCTACCGCAAAACAAGCCTGCGAAGCGTCCTGACACTAATATTTTACCCAAGGCAACAGCCGTAGGTCTGCTCCCTCCAGCTGATACCGCCAATTCAGACGGTGGTATCCTGATCTGTTTCCACTTGTGCAGTGAGTTGCACCAAACTCTGCAAGGAAGAGAAATGCTGACTCAAATCAAAGTCTCCCCCCAACCCACCGATCAGTTTGTCGAACAAATCCTTTTTGTCCTCTTTCAATTCCTGAATGCGTTCCTCGATGGTGCCAGCCGTGACCATGCGATAAACAAACACGGTGTTGGTTTGCCCTATTCGGTGCACCCGATCCACCGCCTGTGCCTCAACGGCAGGGTTCCACCAAGGATCCAATAAAAATACATAGTCGGCGGCATGCAGAGTGATCCCTGTGCCCGCCGCCTTCAAAGAGACCAGCATGGCGGCCGCACCTTCCGCCGCCTGAAAGTCCTGCACCGGTTTCTGCCGATCCAGGGTCATACCCGTCAGCTCAAATCGAGCGAGTTCTGGAAAATGTAGCTCCAACGCTGACTTCACGCGTTCGAGGAACATCACAAATTGGGAAAAAATAACCACCTTGTGCCCATTCTCGATCACTTCGGTGAGTTTCTCCATCAGCAGGTTGATCTTGCCGGAATCGCTCAACGATGATTTCCGCCACGGCAACATGTCCGGGTCACAGCAGGTCTGACGCAAGCGCGTGAGCAGAGCCAAAAATCCAAAAGACTTCTCCCGCATCACCGTCCCAACATCATCGCCCAATTTCTCCAAACCTTCCGCACAAATCCGGGCATATTCCGCGCGTTGCACTTCGGTCATGGGGCAAAGCAGATCCATTTCAACTTTCGGGGGCAGTTCCTTTGCCACTTCCTTCTTGGTGCGTCGCAAGATGAACGGAGCAAGTTGGGTCCGCAAACGTTCGACCGTGCCACGACGATCAGAGTTGAGCGCTGCTTCAAAAGCCGAGCGCGATCCCAGCAGACCCGGCAACAGAAACCGGAAAATGCTCCATAAATCGAGTTGTCGATTTTCCAGCGGCGTGCCCGTCAGCACGATCCGATGCACGGCCCGCACGGCAAAGCAGGTCTGGGTTATCTTGGCATCCGGGTTCTTGATAAACTGACCTTCATCTAAAATCGCATAGCCAAATTCACATTGCGGCAACAGTTCGCGGTGTTTGCGCAATTGGGTGTAACTCGCGATCCAGATCACATTTTCCTGGTGGGTCGTAAAATCGTGACCCGCTTTGATTACATCGAATTTCAATTCGGGGAAAAATCGCGCCATCTCCTCCTGCCAGACCGGCACCACACTTGCGGGACACACCACGAGATTGGGCCGTTCCAGCACCGGTTGTGTCGCCAGCAGCGTGATGATCTGCAGAGTCTTGCCGAGGCCCATCTCATCCGCGAGTAAACCATGACAACCCACTTCACCGAGATGGGCCAACCACTCCACCCCGCGACGTTGGTAAGGTCGCAGTATTTCCGGTAAATCCGGGGGCGAGGCCGGTGCCGCCAATACGCGCTGACGCCACGCCTCGACCTCGGGGGTAAGCGTGAGTTTCAATCGCGCATCATTGAAAAGTGAAAAAACCAAGTAGGGTGAAAGCGCCCCGTCCCCATGGGTCTCCTTGATGTTGCGCTGCCAGGTGCGATAACTTTCCCAGCGTTCAGAGGATAATGAAACAATGCCAAAATTCGGCAGAATCACCGGCTGGCCGTCATGTTTCAAAAGGGACTTGATTTCCTTTGCACTCAGCATTTTTTCACCCGCACGAAATATCCAACGCAGGTTCAATGCATACTCTCCGGCACGCGCCCCATTTCCCAAGGCGAATTGGGACGCACCTGACTCCGCGACTGCTTCAATATCGATCGCCCGGGTGCCTTTTAACAGGTTGAGGGATTTCTCATCCAGCTCGACGCTAAACATCCGTTTCCAAGCCGGCAAAGTCACCTTCAGGAAATTTGGTATCTCCACCAATGATTCCATCAAGTAAACTCCAGTGACCTGATTGTAATGAAAATGCGCTTTGCGGGCATAGGACGCCAATCCAATGAGTTTGGCGCGTTCGCCCGAACTCACGTGGCCATTGCCATCGGCATGAGCCTTCGCCCCCAAGGCCGGATGACGGGTCTTGCCGTCATGATCCACCCAACAGGCTTGAAATGTCAGTCCGGTGTTTTTCGTTTTGAACACTAACAAAAGGTGACGCATCACTTCACCTTTTTCCGCTTTACGCGCCGCAATGGTGCGTGCAACCGGTTTGTCACCGTTTTCTGCGCCATGCCCATTACTTTCAAAGTCCGAAGCATACGGAGGGATTTCATCTGCGACCAATTCCTCGATCTCATGCAATCCTGCCACCGCCAGTGCACGCGCAATTTCCATGTCGGTGGTCGATGAACGCACGGATATGCCCGTCTTCTCTTCCCACTCAATCACCGCATACTCATCTTTCTTTTCAATCCGCCGGTGAATAATGGCGTCCTTGTCGGTCAGTTCGAGTTCACGCACCTCCCCTTCGCGGTAAAGCTTACGGCCCGATTCCAACTGGCTTTCGCTAAACGCGATTGACCAGTCGTTTTCGAGTTTTCCGAACCAGAATTCGAGTGACTGAGGGGTATATACTCGCTTGGGGCCGTGTGCTTGCATCCAACAAAAGAGTAGAACCTAGAATTCGACAAAATGGGTGCAACTCCGAAGTGAGAACATTTAGCGACTTGGCGATTTTGCCCAAATTGTCACCCAACCGACACCTGTTTGTTACGATATACCAATATCTTGGGCCCGCACAAATGAATGCTTTGCTCATATGAAGTTGGCCATTGTTACCGAAACCTTCCCACCCGAAGTGAACGGTGTGGCCATGACTTTTAGGGTTATTGCCCGCGAGTTGGCGCAAAGAGGTCACCAAGTGACTGTTTTTCGGCCCAAGCGTACTGATCTCTCTGCCAGCGGACAGACCTTCGATTACACCGAGGTGCAAATGCCGGGTATGCCGATTCCTGGTTATCCTTTGCTCAGATTGGGGTTACCCGCCCGTCGTCGGTTGGTGCGGCATTGGAAATCAGATCGCCCTGATCTGGTGCATGTCGTGACCGAAGGACCGCTCGGCGCTTCTGCGGTCAGTGCCGCACGCGCCATGGGACTGCCCGTTACGTCCAGTTTTCACACCAACTTCCACGCCTATACCCACAACTACGGTTTTGGACTTTTATACCCCATGGTGCTCGGCTGGCTGCGCCGGGTGCACAATCGCACCCAACGCACTTTCGCCCCGACCGACGAATTATGTGCGGAATTGCGCAATCTCGGTTTTCGCAACATGACCCTTCTCTCCCGTGGTGTGGATACGGATTGTTTTTCGCCCACCAGACGTTCGCGCTCGTTGCGGGAATCGTGGGGAGCAGGTCCCGACGATCCGGTCGTGTTGCACGTTGGACGCATGGCTCCGGAAAAAAACTACGGCCTGCTATTCAAGTGCTATGAGGCCATGCGACATGCCAATCCACGACTACGGTTCGTCCTCGCGGGTGATGGCCCAATGCGCGATTCGCTGATCAAACAACATCCCGAGTGCCACTTTGCCGGTTTCTATTCACGGCAGGAAATCGGCCGTTATTACGCTTCGGCTGACATTTATATTCACCCCAGTCTTACGGAAACATTCGGCAATGTGCTCACCGAGGCAATGGCAAGCGGACTCGCAGTTTCGGGTTTTGACTATGCAGCCGCCCGCCAATTCATCCAACATCGACAAAACGGTTTGGTCGTGCCGTGCGATAAATCCGATGAATTGATCGCCGCTGCCGTGGAACTTGCCTGCGACCAAAACCTAAGGGCAGAACTGCGCCAAGCGGCTCGCGAGAGTTTCGCGCAACAATCATGGTCCAATGTCATCGGTCGTTTTGAGGACGACCTCATCGCCGTGACTAAACTGGGGTTCAGCGCATGAGCAAAATCCTTATCCTTACTGCCGGTTACGGTGAAGGCCACAACGCTGCTGCATATAACCTCGCCACCGCATTTGACGCCGCATCAGGAACCGGCACCGCCCGCGTGGTTGATCTCTTTGCCCTCGCATCGCCCCGCCTGAATCATCTGGCGCGTCATGGTTATCTGACGGTTATTAACCGGACGCCAAAACTGTGGAGTGCATTTTACGCCTGGATCGACCGCAGCCGGCCCTTTCCGCATCACCTGTGGGTCTTGCGCCACGAACGGAGATTGCTGGTTGAAATTATCCGCCACGAAAAACCTGACCTGATCTGCAGCACTTATCCCGTCTATGCGTTTTTGCTCGAGCAACTGACAGCCACCGGGGCGATCAACATTCCGTATTACAACATCGTAACTGATTCCATCAGCATCAATTCGTTGTGGTGGTTGCCCCAATGCCATGGCTGGTATTTGCCCAACGAGGAATCCGCCCAGGTTATGGCCGACGCCGGCCGTAGTCGCGACCAGTTGCACGCCTGCGGGTTTCCGGTCCAACCAATCTTCGCCGAACAAGCCGATAACTTGCAGCCTCCCAATCTCGCCGCCGGCCACAATCCACGCGTGCTTTACATCATCAACTCCGGTTCATCCCAGGCAGAGCACACCGCAAAATTGTTACTCGCCGAAACGAATTGGGAAATCACCTTTACCGTGGGGCGCGATCATCGGTTGCGCAAAAAATTAGCGCAGCAAGTGGCCCGGCGGCGCACCACGGCCATTGTGCTCGGGTGGACCGATCAGATTCCGCAATTGCTTATGACTCATCACGCCGTGGTCAGCAAAGCCGGCGGCGCCACTACGCAGGAAGCCATCGCTGCGCGTTGTCCCATGATCGTGAATCAAATCATCCCCGGACAGGAGGAAGGCAATTACGAGTTGCTCCGTCGCCACGACATCGGAGCTTATGCGCCCACTCCCGAGTCTGTTATCGGTGCGTTACGCTTGGGTTTTGAAAAAGGTGGCACCGTCTGGCGCACATGGCGCCACCAACTCGCCAATCTGACTCGCCCCACCGCCGCAGCTGACATCGTCCAACACCTGCTCAGTCTAAAGTCCATAAATAAGTGTCACCTATTAAGTGACACTTTTTCTCAAGATCCAGTTTTAACCTCTAATACTTTACAACATAGATTTAAAGCTAAGTGTCACTTAATAGGTGACATTAAAAATGCTAAAAATCCCCCGGTTTCCAGTCATGGATAAAAAGCTACTCCATGTTCGCACGGTCATTCTCTCCGATGTCCATCTGGGCACACCGGACTGTAAGATCGATGAGGTGAATCATTTTCTACGCACCATCCGTTGCGATAAACTCATCCTCAACGGCGACATAATCGACGGTTGGCAATTGAAACGGGCCGGTCAATGGACCAAAGCCCATACCCGCTTTGTGCGTATTGTGCTCAAGAAATTAGAAAAGCGTGATACTGAGATCATCTACCTGCGGGGCAATCACGATGATGTGCTCTCAGCTTTTTTACCGATGGAATTTTCCGGCCTCTCCATTGTAGAGGATTACATCCATGAAGGTCCGCGCGGGCGTTATCTGGTGTTGCATGGCGATGTGTTTGATACCGTCACCAAAAACTTTGTTTTCCTCGCTCACCTCGGAGACTGGGGCTACCGGGTATTGCTCAAGATAAACCGCGTTTACAATGCCTACCGGGCCTGGCGCGGGAAGGAATACTGGTCACTCAGCAAAGCCATAAAAGCCCGCGTCAAAGAGGCGGTGAATCATGTGTCAAATTTCGAGGAGCACATCACCCAACTCGCCAAGCAGCGTAATTGCACGGGCGTCATGTGCGGGCACATTCACACCCCGGCGGACAAAATTTATGGTGATATCCACTACCTCAATTCCGGAGACTGGGTGGAATCGCTCACCGCTATTGTGGAACAATATGACGGCAGTTATGAACTGTTGGAATTCGCCAACTTTGTGCAGGATTTTCCCATGCAACAGCCGGAATTGATTTCGGATGCAGTTGAAGCTTAGCTCCATTCGCATTCGTCTTTCATCGAGGAGTTGGTTGAGGGGAACAGATTTAGTACTTCTTAGTTTAGTTTTGTCTCCTCAATCCGAAGTCAGTCGCTATCAGTGTTTCGGCTCAGGCTTATCGACGTATCCAGCCCAATCATCACCCCATGAAAACCCCCGACTGGCGCCATATTTCCCATGGCCGTGAAATCCCCACCGAAAATTACAGTGATCAGCCCTTTCTGACCCACACCGATGACGGCGCCTGGGTCTGCACCGTCACGACTGGTCCCGGCCATGAAGGCGTTTCCGGTCAACACGTCGTCTCCGTGCGTAGCGATGATCGAGGCCGCACGTGGTCAGCTCCCATTGATGTCGAGCCCTCCGCCGGACCCGAAGCCTCCTACGCCGTTCTTACCAAGGTCCCCTCCGGTCGTCTTTATGTATTCTACAACCACAACTCCGATAATCAACGGGCCGTAAAAGCCGACAACCCGCCTTACGAAAACGGACTCTGCATGCGCGTGGATTCAATCGGTTATTACGTGTTCAAATTCAGCGACGACCATGGTCGTTCTTGGTCCGCCAATCGCTACCCCATCGATGTGCGTGCATTTGAGATCGATCGAAACAACGCCGATAGAGGAAAGGTCCGGTATTTCTGGAATGTCGGCCGACCGTTCATGCACAACAGTGCGCTCTATGTTTCGCTGCACAAAGTCGGCGGTTTCGGCGAAGGCTTTTTTACCTCCTCAGAAGGCGTGCTACTGCGCAGCGAAAACATCCTGACGGAAACGGATCCGACCAAGATCACCTGGGCAACCTTGCCCGACGGAGAACGAGGCATTCGCTCCCCGCAAGGAGGTGGCCCCATTGCCGAGGAACACAGCTATTCGGTGCTCAGTGACGGTTCGTTCTATGTGGTCTACCGCACCACCGACGGTCATCCCGCCTTTGCTTACAGTCGTGACGAGGGCCACACTTGGTCGGCGCCCGATTATCAGAAATTCGCCAACGGCCGAATGATGAAACACCCGCGCGCCGCCAACTTCGCGTGGCGTCTGCAAAACGGAAAATACCTTTACTGGTTCCATAACCATGGCGGTACCTGGTATGAGGATCGTAACCCCGTGTGGCTTTGCGGCGGCGTCGAACAGGATGGCCCGGACGGGAAAATCATCGCGTGGTCCCAACCCGAAATATTCCTCTACGACGACGATACCTATGTGCGAATGAGTTATCCCGACCTGATTGAGGATCAGAGCGAAGTATGGATCTCCGAAACTCAGAAGGACCAGGCCCGGACTCATCGCGTGCCGCCTGAGTTCATGGCGGCACTTTGGAACCGCACCCCAGCCGATGCTATTACCCGGCGCGATCTCATCCTCGAATTCGACGGCACTACCCCGATCCCCTCATCTATCGCCGCTCCCACCCTGCCCGAATTCACCCAACGTGATGTCTCATTAGCGTACATGGGCCAAGGCAACTTGCGCACGGGATTCAGCATCGATCTATCGTTGCGAATAGCATCGCTCAATCCCGGTCAAGTGCTGCTAGATACCCGCACGCCCACCGGCAAGGGCTTTGCCCTGATCGTCAATGAATTCGGCTTCATTGAAATCATGCTGCAAGATGGGCACACCGAGAACCACTGGGCGGTTGATCCCGGTGTTATCCGCGCCAACCAATGTCATCATCTCACGGCCATCGTGGATGCCGGGCCACATATCATCTCGTTTGTCGTGGATGGGGTCCTGTGTGACGGCAGCACTTCCCGCAAATACGGTTGGGGCCGATTCAGTCCGCAACTTCGCCACGTCAACGGCAGTGAAACCCTGGCGATCAATTCCGCAGTCACCTCGCTCCGTATCTACTCTCGGGCCCTGCTCACCGGCGAGGCCATCGCCAACCATCGGGTATTGGCCTGACCAACCGACTCAATTCGAGGTAAATATTGAACTGCTGCCATCGCTTGATGGCTTCCGCTGTCGTTGAAACTATAGCGGACAAAGGCAAGAAAATGGGTCAGGCTTTGTAGTTTGTAACCACGAATCGCCTGCCTGCAGGCACCTACACCAAGGCATCTGGACAGATACCCGTTCAGACACCGGACCTGATACTTGATGGATTTAACCAACGGCGACCTTGCTCGCCCCAAGATCAGTTCGTATTGAGACAGTCTTTAATCGCTTTCAAAGTGCGCTCGACTGCACCGACATTCTGCTGATGCCAGACTTGGCCGGCCAGCGAATATTTTCCCCGTTTCTCAGAGTCTCCCAGTAAATCAATGGCAGCAGCCGTCAGTTCATCGCCATTGGCAACAATTCGGGCCGCCCCCGCATTGACCAACTCGCGGGCAATCAATTGGAAATTTCCCATGCCGGGACCAAACAAAATCGGCCGGCCCAAGATCGCGGATTCAACCGGAGTTTGGCCTTCGGCATGGGGAGGCAGGCTCTTGCCCACAAAAACCACATCGGCCAATTGCAGCATGGCGCGCATCTCTCCGGTTGTGTCCACCACAGCGACGTCGATTGCTGTCAGGCTGGCATCCGTCGCGCTCTTGGCGGAGCGGACCTGCTTTGACCTGAATTGGTATTTCACGCCAAAACTTTTGAGCATCAACTCAATCGCGGCCCGGCGTTCGGCATGGCGTGGCACCAGCAAAAGGGAACAAGCCAACCCCGCCGCCCGAACTTTCTGCAGCGTCCTGATCATGACTGATTCCTCCCCTTCCCAAGTCGATGAGCCCATCAGCACAAGTCCGCTGGCGGGTAAGCCCAGCTCCTGTCGCAACCGGCTTTTCTCAGCATCGGGTAAAACCGGAATACTCACATCGAGTTTAATGCTACCAGTGGTCGTGATGGACTTGTCGGGAAATCCCATTTCGCGAAACCGGTCCGCATCCAGCGTCGAACCAGCCAACACCTTGGTAATGCCGCCCAACAATGATTGCACCAAAGGTTTCACCCGCATCATGCGTTGGAAACTGCGGTCAGATACGCGCGCATTGATACTGACCACGGGCACTCCACGTATCGAAGCCTGATAAATATGTTCGGGCCAGCGCTCGCCCTCGGTCAGAATAACCAGATCGGGTTGCACCGCTCGCCAGGCCCGGGCACTGAAGCACCACCAGTCCAAGGGATAGTAGCCAATACCAATCACCAGATCGCGGTAACGCTCCCGGGCCAGATTGTAACCGGTGCTGGTAGTGGTTGTGAGAAATATTTCCAACCCACCCTCACGCTGCCATGCAGTCAACAGCGGGCCAATGGCCAGCACTTCACCCACACTCACCGCCTGTAGCCAGATTCGCTTGGTGCCGGCTTGCTTCGCCGGCAATGGATCCAATCCACCAAAGCGGTGCCGAAAATTTTCGCGGTAACCGCCACGCCGCCACATCCGCCGTAAATAAAACGGTGAACCCAAAATCAACGCAGGGAGGAAAAGCAGTCGATAAAGCCAAAGCATGGTGAAAACACTCTAGTCAAAAAGACCCAATCGGGATTTTTCCGAGCCTTTTCCCCTTCCTATGTATAAATGTTTGTGACCCAAGGACGGTTTCCGCGTGACGATGATACCCGAACAAAATTAGTAATGCAGGTGTGATCGGCCCACGCTTCGCCCTCGTCCTTTGTTTTTGCTGTCTAACCCAAGCCGCCATGGCGAAGACCAAATGGGCTCATGAGCAAAGTGATTTGCCGCCCGACCCGGCCGTGCATTGGGGAATTCTGCCCAATGGGCTGAGGTATGCCATCCGCCCCAATGCCGAACCCAAGGGCCGCATTGCCATGCGTTTCGTGGTCTTGGCTGGCTCCTTGCACGAGGCCGACGACGAACGAGGCCTGGCCCATTTTCTGGAGCACATGGCATTCCGTCGCACCAAGGACCACCCCGAGGGAACCCTGATCGCGTCGTTGCAACGGATGGGCATTGCCTTCGGTCCGGACAACACTGCCTTCACCAATTACGATTTTACGATTTACCACCTCGAGCTGCCGGACTCGAGCGAGCACACTCTGCGCGAAGGGCTCGGGGTATTTCGCGAGTATGCTGATGGTCTCATTTTCACCCGGGAGGATGTGGATCTGGAACGCGGGGTGGTCCTGAGCGAGCTGTCCACCCGAGACAAACCGGATCTGCGCACCTATAACGCAAATCAGGCGTTCATGCTGCCGGAGGCTCGAATCAACGAGCGGGCTCCCATCGGACTTGAGGCTCAAATCCGTAACTTCACTCCCGAGCAAATTCAGGCATTTTATGATGCGTGGTATCGACCGGAGCGCATGGTTTTGACTCTGGTCGGTGAGATCGATCCAGCGGAAGGAGCAAAGCTCATCGCCGAGCTATTCGATACCCTTGAATCACGCGGCCAGAGTCGGCCCGAGCCATCGCGTTCCATCGCGAATGAAAAAAATAATGGCACGGCATCCACGATGTTGTTCAAGGAGCAAAATATAACCGGAGTGGGATTGAATCTCCAACATGCGATTACCGATCCGCTTGAGATTGATACGAAAACCAAATGGAACCAAAATCTGAATGGATCACTTGCCTTTCACATGTTGCAAAGGCGATTCCACAAGATATCGACCCGCCGGGGCGCAAGTTTCATTTCCCCCAGTGTCAATTTCGGCAATGGCCCCCAAGGTTGGCAGATCAGCGCACTGAGCTTGCACAGCAGTCTGCGATCCTGGCGGCTCGTGATCCAGGATGCCGAGCAGGAATTGCGGCGGGCGTTGAACTACGGGTTCACCGAAGCCGAACTCAAGGACGCCAAAATCTACTACCGCACATACTACGAACAAGGGGTGCGTTCTGCCGCCACCGCTCCATCCGATTCCTTGGCGACTGGTCTCGCGAATGCCATCGCCTATAATCACATTTTTTCCAGTCCGGAGCTTGTGAGCGAAATAATGATGCCCATGGTTGAAAAAGCGACATTGGTGGAATGCTGGCAGGAGTTTCGCCAGGCATGGGGAGAAGAAACACCAAAACTATTCATGGTCGCCAACTCATCGTTGAACGTAAGCGAAGCAGAGTTGAGCAAGGCCTATGACTATAGTCGCCGCATCGAGATCCTGCCTCCCCAGGAAAGAGGCGAAGTCGTTTTCGGTTACACTGATTTTGGCCCGAGCGGTAAGTTGGTTGCCAATGAGTATATGCCGGATCTCGACGTGTGGCTGGCCAAATTCGACAACGGCACTCGTTTTAATTTCAAGCAGACCGACTTCGAGGATGATACGGTATTGGTGAGTCTACGCGTGGGCCACGGCTGGTTGACCCAACCGGAAGGACTGCCCGGCCTGAACTTGCTGGCCAACTATGGTTTCCTCACCGGCGGTTTGGGCCGGCACACCAATGAGGAAATGACCGACGTGCTCAACGGACATGTCATCAGCCTGAATTTTGCCGTCGATACGGATGCCTTTGCCTTTTCGATGCGATGTGCAACCCGCGAGCTACTGCTGGGCATGCAAATTATCACGGCTATATTAACCGACTCCGCCTACCGACCAGAAGCCGTGCGATTGGCGCACTCCGGCTATGGATCCCTATTTGAAACGCTGCAGAATTCCCCCGGTGGCACGATTTTCATGATCGCACCACGGCTGTTGGCCTCGGGCGATTCGCGTTTCGGGGTGCCGGATATGAGTACCCTGACGCGACGAACTTTGGCGGAGTTGAAATCGTGGATGCAGCCTGAATTCTCCCATAGCCAAATTGAAATAAGTGTCGTGGGAGACATTGACCAAGAAACTGCCACCGCGGCCCTCGCCCGAACCGTGGGGGCTTTACCGAAAAGAAAGGTCACCGTGCCGCCAGCCAAGGCCAGCGAAGTCGCCGTGCCCATAACACCCGGCGCACCCTTGACCTGGCCAGTAGATCCGAAACTTAAGCAAATCGCCGTCTCCTATTACTGGCCGGTGGTCGAAACGCCGGATGTGCCCACGGAGCGACGCTGTGGACTGTTGGCCCGCGTGATCGAGGAACGTCTCCGTCAACGGGTGCGCGAGGAACTTGGGGCCGCCTATTCCGTATCCGCACGTTTCAGTATGAATGAAGGTTTTCCGCAACAGAACTTTTTCGAGATCTACACGGAAGTGAAATCCTCGCGGGCCAACGAAGTTGACCAATTGATCCAGCGTGAAATCGCCGCCATGCGTAGGGAAGGCATCACCCGGGATGAGTTCGATCGTTCCAAGCAGCCATATTTGACCCAACGCAGCGTGGATTTACGGCGCAACAGTTATTGGGGACATACCGTGTTGGGTGACGCCCAGACCAAACCCGAGCGATTGATTTCTGCGCGAAACCGCACCGCTGACAACAATGCCATCACTCAGGCGGAGATTCAGAACCTGCTGGATCGTTATCTCGATCCTGCCGCTGCTTTTATTTTCAGGACGGCTCCGTTTCAGAATGAAGATCAGCGTCGGTAGCCAGTTTCAGACTGAACAAGGGCAACAGACACAACAGCCCGATCACGGTTAACCCCAGCACGGCGTAACCCGCGACATCGTGCACCGCGCCCTCAATGGCTTCAGGCCCGTAGTTGTAGGCATAGGCCGTCAGAAACAAACTGCGGATCAGGTTGGTGCAAAATGCGAACATCATGGAGAGCGTCACCAAGGTGATCTTTTTCCACAATCGGTCCAAAAATACGGCGGCCAAAAATGATCCGGCAAAAAGACAGGCTGTCAGGGAGCGAATGCCGGAACACGCCTCCGCCACCCCGACCCGCCCCGTAGGCAGCACCAGCACATTGCCCTCCTGTTCCACCGGCATGCCCAACATGTCGAAAACAAAGGAGACCACGGTCACGACCTTGTGCAGGAGAAAAAGACTCAGCTGATTCTCAATCACCGAAACCATGGGCGCGGATACGAACCAGATCATCACTGGGAAGGTAAAGAGTGCCACCAGTTGCACGCGGGCATCAGCCAGCAAACTGGATTTAACCGGAGAGGGGCTCTCCGGCGTATTGGTCAGCAGCAAGCCGAACAACAACCCGACCGTGCCCATCGTAATGGCGAGCGTGCCGGGATAGGATGGTCCCGCCCCCGCCCGATAAAATGCCCCGAGCAGAAAGAACAAGGCCCCGAACAATAGAAAACAGGTAATCAGAATTCGAAACAGCCACTTGTGCAAACCCGCGGCGCGAGGACTATCGGGCGCTGCACACCCGACCAAGGCCTTTTTGATCGGCTCCCATCTTTCAAAAACAACATAGATGACGAATAGCGGCACCAACCAACCGAAACTGTAATCCTCCTTCTTGCTCCACCAATGGGATTGATCCCAGGTCACAGATAAACAAAACGCTCCACCCAGTCCCATGGCGGCCAAAAATGCCGGTGGAATCGTCCGCGTGAGTTTGGTCCAGAGAGCTTTCAAGGCAGGTAAACGAAACAAGACCTCGACAGACTTCAAACCTTAGCGAAGACCAACGACGCATTCGTGCCACCAAAGCCAAAGCTATTGGCCAATGCCGCACGCACTTCCTTTTTCACGGCGGAATTGGGGGTGAAGTTAAGACCGGTGGCCGCGCAAACCGGATCCACATCGGTTAAGTTGATCGTCGGTGGCACCAGCCCTTCTTGGATGGCCTTGACCGCCGCGAAAGCGCCCATCGAGCCTGCGCCGCCCAATAAGTGGCCGGTCATGGATTTAACTCCGCTAACATTCAGGTTGGTTTTATTATCCGCAAACACGGTCGCAATGGCGGTGGCTTCCTCACCATCGCCTCCCGGGGTCGAGGTCGCGTGCGCGGATACATAATCCACATCCATCGTCCCCAGTCCCGAGCGGTTAAGTGCCGCCACCATCGCGCGAGCCGAGCCTTCGGCGCCGGGAGCCAAGGAAGAAAGATGATACGCATCGGCGGTCGCCCCATACCCACGCACTTCCGCATAGATCCGCGCGCCTCGTCGCACGGCTTGCTCATATTCCTCGAGGACAAAAACCACCGAACCTTCGCCCAGCACAAATCCGTCGCGATTTACATCATAGGGTCGTGATGCCGCTTCGGGGTTATCATTACGGGTCGACAGCGCCCGCATTTGGGCAAAAGCACCAATCGCCAAAGGTGTAATGGTGGACTCCGACCCACCCGCGATCATCACTTCCACATCCCCCCGTGCAATGGCCGCAGCCGCCTCGCCGATCGCGTGTCCACTGGTCGCACATGCCGATGCCACGCTCATATTCGGGCCTTTAAAATCCAGTAACAGGCTGACTTCACCCGCCAACAAATTGGGGGCGATTTGAATGATGAAGAAAGGTGAAATTTTGCGATAACCACCCGTTTTCCACGTGTCATGCATGGCTTCCATTTCAGGCAGACCACCGAGGCCCACGCCGAGATTAACTCCCATCCGTTCGGAATTCAGTTCGGCCCGATGAGCATCAAGCCCGGAATCGGCGTAGGCCTCGACTGCGGCAACTGAACCCAAGTGAGTAAATCGACCGAATTTCTTCACGTCTTTCTGTGTCAGCACCTGGTTTAACGGAGCCTCGTTCAAGCCACGCGGGTGAAGCGGAGCATCAAGTAACCGAGTGGGATCAAAATTCTTCACCTCGCCCGCGATCTGGGCATTGCATCCCGTAGGATCAAATCGGGTAATTTTGGCGATACCGCTGCGACCGGCGGCCAAGGCCGCCCAAGTGTCTTTGGCGCTGTTGCCGACCGGGGTAACGGCACCGAGACCCGTAATGACGACTCGTCGATTCGAAGTGGGGATGATCGTGTTCATAATAAAATTATTGGCAGAATTCGTGTTTAAGCATGCGACGGGACGACACCAGCAAAGCATCACTGCGCTCAGGATCTTTGGTGGCGCGGGCAAAAATCAAAGCGCCCACCAAGGAACTCATCAAGTGCGTCACGCGATCGTGATTTTCGATTGCATCCAACGAAAGTTTCAGGACGGCTTCCAAACGCGCCAAGTGCAGCTCAAATCCTCGTGCAAAACCATCCCGCGCTGCACCGACCAAGCGGGCCATGTCAGCACCTACCGCCACGATCAAACAGCCTGACCCACGGTTGTCGCGATGCCTCGTGGAAAGATAACTGTCGATCAACAGGCGGGTGCGTTTCGCCGGGGTGGATAATTGGGCGATTCGATCCAGATTGATGACCGCCGTTTCAAAGGCCTCGGCACAGGCCTCGGCCACCAATTCGGATTTGTCGCGGAAATGGGCGTAAAAGCCGCCATGAGTAAGCCCGGCCCGACGCATAATCTCATCCAAACCCATGCCTTCTACGCCGCGTTCTCGAAATGCCGCGCTGGCCGCCGATACAATTCGACGCCGGGTGGCAAGTTTGTGGCTGGGTGGGTAGCGCATGGCGGGCTGGTTGGGTTGACTGAAGGGCATAACATGACGTTCGTCATACCAAAGCGCAAGCGCATTTCCCGAATGATCCACCCGGCACAGGCTACTCTGTTAATCAGGGGCTTTGACTTTGCTCATTTGGCTGTTTCTCATCTTCCCCTATTCTGATGGAGCAATTGCACGCTTACTGGCGCATGGAGTATATCGAAGCGCCCCGTTACCCGGAGACCAAACGTCCCTTTACGGAACTGCCTGCACTGGGCGATGACCGCACTGCCTTGATCGTGCATCGGGCGGCGTATTCCTACTTGTTGATGAACCGTTTCCCCTACAACCCGGGCCATTTGCTCGCGATTCCCTATCGCGAAGTTGCCGAGTTGGAGGAACTGACGTCCGTGGAACGTGCCGACATCATGGAATCCATTGTACTCGCCAAGCGCCTGCTGGTGGCAGCGATCAAACCCGATGGCTTTAACGTGGGGTTTAATCTGGGTTCGGCCGCAGGCGGCAGCATCCCCCACTTGCATGCCCACATCGTGCCCCGCTGGAACGGTGATAACAACTTCATGCCGGTCATTGGCCAAACCCGCACTCTCCCGCAATCCCTCGACGTCATGTGGGAAAGACTGTCATCCGTCGCGAGCACCATGCCCCCCAACCCCTAATTAGAACCAGTGGTTTCCAAGACTCTGCACTTTTCCAACCCGCGGCATCTGCATCAGCTTTATGCCGGGCACGAAGACAACCTGACCCGAGCGGAGCAGCTCTTGGGCGTAAAACTGGTCACCCGTGAAGAATGGTTGAAAATCGAGGCCCCCGCCCCGGCAGTCGCAGTGACCGAGGAGCTGTTTACATTTCTCGATCAGGCTCGCACCCAAGGGATGACCATTCGCACCCCGGATTTTGAGCGCATCCTGGAAACATTCGCGCGAGGTGAGGGAGCCCAATTGCGCGAATTGGTGGCCGAGCCCATGGTTATCCCGACCAATCGCAAAAGCATCGTGCCAAAGACGCTTGGCCAGAAATTCTATCTGCAATCGATGCTGCGGCATGCGGTCGTCTTCGGCATTGGGCCGGCCGGCACCGGCAAAACCTACCTGGCCATCGCCGCGGGTGTCCGAGCACTTTTGAACAACGAGGTAAAGCGGATCATTCTCACGCGGCCGGCCGTCGAAGCCGGCGAGGCTCTGGGATTCCTGCCGGGTGATTTACGGGAAAAGATCCTCCCTTATCTGCGACCACTTTACGATGCCCTGCACGATATGATGGACCCGGAAGATATTACACGTCTGACCGAAAAAGGACTCATCGAGATCGCCCCACTCGCCTACATGCGTGGTCGTACGCTTTCCAATGCCTTTGTGATTCTCGACGAAGCCCA
>DFDG01000142.1:0-7965 GCA_002367815.1 Opitutaceae bacterium UBA3033
TTGATGCTGAAATTCAGCGAGTCGGTTTCTTTTGATAATCGTTTGGCCTTATACGACATTGCGGGCAGCAAGGCGCACTCGTCGATGTTGGCCAAAGTGGGATTGCTCACCGCGAAAGAACGTAGCGCAATTCACCAAGGACTGGATGAGATCGGGCGCGAGATCGAGACCGGGAAATTCAAGTGGGACGTGAAATTGGAGGACGTTCACATGAATATTGAACAGGCCTTGACCAAACGGGTGCCGGCGGCAGCGAAACTGCACACTGCCCGCAGTCGGAACGACCAAGTGGCGACTGATATGCGGCTATGGTTCAAGCACGCCTGCGCGGATATTTTGGAGAAATTCCGGGCGGCTCAACGTGCCCTGCTGGACATTGCCCGGACCAACCAGGACGTTCTTATCCCTGGTTATACTCACCTGCAACGGGCCCAACCCGTATCTTTAGCGCACCATCTGTTTGCGTGGATGGAAATGTTGGACCGCGATTGTATGAGGTTTCAGCAGGTGGCTGCTCAGGCCAATTGGTGTCCTTTGGGGGCAGGAGCCATTGCGGGCACGACCCTGCCGATCGACCGTGAATATACCGCGAAGCTGCTTGGGTTTGTTGATGCTAAAGGTCGGCCACAAGTTACGCAAAATTCCATGGATACGGTCGCGGATCGCGATGTATTCATCGAGTTCGCCTCTGCCTGCGCGTTGGCCGGGGTGCATTTCTCCCGTATCGCCGAGGACCTGATTCTTTGGAGTAGCACAGAATTCAATTTCATCGAATTACCCGATGCCTTTTGCACGGGCTCTTCCTTGATGCCCCAAAAGAAGAATCCTGATTCGTGTGAGTTGCTCCGCGGCAAGTCCGCCCGGTTACAAGGCAATTTACATACTTTGCTTACCCTTACCAAGGGTCTGCCTATGACCTATAACCGGGATTTGCAGGAGGACAAACTCCCGGTATTTGATAGCTACGATCAAACCGCACTTTGTGTGGATGTGCTCGCCGGAACGATTGGAGGCCTGACTGTTAAGGTCGATGCCTGTGCCGCCGCGGTAGCTGATCCGGCCTTACTAGCCACCGATCTGGCTGACTATCTCGTCGAGCGGGGCGTGCCTTTTCGCAAGGCCCATCATGCGGTGGGTGCCATTGTGCAACTGGCGGAGAAAAACTCCGTGCAGATTGACCAATTACCCACCGAGGAGGTAGTTAAGATTAATCCTGCCTTTGGTCCCGACTGGATTGAGGTGTTTGATCTGAAACGCGCCATGGCGAAACGTCGTGGCACCGGCATGCCGGGTCCAAAGCAGTTGCGCCGGCAATTCACTCGTTGGACCCAACGATTACGGAAGCGGACCTGAGATAATGGTCTGTTGTCGTGCAGCTATGTTCCACGGCCTGCGCTGAGCCATGGCGACCCTGTTTCCCACCGCCAAGTCGGACCCTGAGCTATATCCCTATCGCTCCGGGTTGTTCTTTGGATTTTTCAATGCACCAGTCTGGCAGATCGCCATCGGCACGCCCATGGTGCTTTTTGCTGAACGATTGGGCGCGACTTCGTTTCAGGTTGGATTGGCCTATTCGTTCGTTTTTCTGCAGACCCCCATGTTGATTTTGTCCACGGCCTTGATTCCGAAATTCGGTTTTAAGAAAGTGGCGATGGGTGGTTGGGCGGCCCGCAGTCTTTTCCTAATCCTCCCACTGGTGCTGGCCTTGATTGCTCCCGATGTCGGTAGCCCTTGGATGGTCAATGCCTTCATTTGGAGTGTCTTTTTCTTCAGTTTTTTCCGGACCATCGGAGCATCGGCCCTGACGCCTTGGTTCTATGGGTTTTTGCCCGCAAAAATCAGGGGCCGTTTTTTTGGCAATGACCAGATGTTATCCGGCATCGGGGGAGTGGTTACTTTGGTGTCCTGCTCAATGCTTTTTGCCTTCATGCCAATTTATTCGGCGTTGTTGGTTCAATACAGCATCACGGTCATTGGGTCCGTGCTTAGTTATGGTGCGTTGGGTCGATTGCCGGATATCAATAAACCCACCACGATCAGTCTGCGTTCTGTATTGCGCGACACTCCGAGGCATTTGTTCAAGCGTTCGGTCTTCCGGCATTACGTTTGGTTGGCGGCTTGGTTTTCGGTCGCCATCGTATCAATTCCTCCCTTTTCCGCCTATTTCCTTAAGGTGGATGCTAATGTGACAGCGGGCCGGATTATGATGTTTGAAGTGTTGCGCTATCTGGGGGTCATCACCGGGGCTTGGTTGCTGCGTCGGCGCATTGATCAAACCGGGTCCAAACCGTTTTTCCTACTCGCGCTTGTGCTTTATGCCATGGTGGCGGTGCTGTGGTTGTTGTTTTTGAATGGATTGGTGGGATCCAGCGGGGCGCTATTCGGCATCTACTTCGTGGTGGGGCTGGGCGCGGTTTGCTGGAATTTGGCGAACATGAATTACCTGCCCCAGATTGTCCCTGCCGAGGATCGGGCATTGTGTATTTCGATCTTTGCCGCGGTGACCTCATTCCTCGGTGGTTGTTCTCCTATTTTCTGGGGCTTGTTTTTAAAAGGAACCAATGCCGACGGGACCCCGGGCATCGATGCCGGAATGTTTCAGTGGTTTTTTATCTGTCTGCTGGTGAGTGTGACCATTCTATCGGTGTTGGTGTCTCGGCTGCAGGAAGATATAGAAACTGAATTCGAGCCGATCATCATTGGCAATGCGTTGCTGCGTCCCTTTCGGGCCGCCACATATTTGGTCAATTTGATCGATTTGAAGGGGTTGGCGCGGGACGACGATGCTCCGCCTAAATCCGCTGACGATTAATTCCGCGCTTCCTTCCGAGGCTGTTTCCATGATTGGCTCCAAAGTCCATGGCTTCTATTCGCATTTTGCCCGACCGGGTTGCCAATCAAATCGCCGCCGGCGAAGTGATTGAGCGGCCTGCGGCTGTGGTGAAGGAGCTGGTTGAAAACGCTTTGGATGCCGGGGCGACCCGGATTGAAGTGGAGTTTCGGCATGGAGGACGGTCGTTGATGCGGGTGGAAGACAATGGCCGGGGAATGGGCAAAGATGACGCGCTACTCGCCTTGGAACGTCACGCGACCAGTAAGATTTCCGAAGCGGCCGATTTGGATCGTTTGAGCAGTTACGGATTCCGAGGCGAGGCGTTACCATCGATTGCGAGTGTGAGTCGGTTCGAACTTCAGACCCGCGAAGCCGACCGCGATATTGGCACCGAGGTTCTCGTCAATGGCGGTAAACTCTTGCACGTGAACGAATGCGGGAGACCGGTGGGGACGCGCATCGTGGTAACACATCTTTTCAATTCGGTCCCGGCACGGCGCAAATTTCTCAAGACCGACCAGACCGAGGCTGCCCACATCATCCAGTGCGTGCGTTTTTATGCTCTGGCGAGTCCGCAGGCGGCATTCACTTTGATCGAGAATGGGCGGGTGATATTTCGTTCTCCAGAATGTGCGACCCTGACCGAACGAGTGGCCGAAATATTTGGTCGGCAGACGGCGGAGTTACTCGTGGCTATCGAAGGGGAGGAGAATGGCATGCGACTGAGCGGATTAATAGGCCGGCCCGGGGTGGGACGTGCGACGCGGCACGAGATGGTGGTCTTCGTCAACCAACGGCCGGTGGATAGTCGCACTTTGAATTATGCTTTGATCGAAAGTTATCACGATTCGCTACCGAAAGGACGTTACCCTTTGGCATTCGTTTTTTTTGAATGCGATCCCTCGCTGGTGGACGTCAATGTGCATCCGGCGAAACGTGAGGTGAGATTTCGCAGCGAACCGGCCGTCAGGGCATTTGTCATCCGGAGCGTCTTGGGGCGGCTGCGCGAATTATCGACGGCCTCCGAAACCTTGACCGGTACGCCGCCGCTTCCACCGACCACGTCGGCTCCGCTCGCATCGAAACCGGTGGTTGCACGCCCTCAAGAAATTCGCCCGCGAGTGCCGATGGTTATGGGAGCCTGGCCAAAGCAAAATCCTTCGCCGCTGGTGGCTCCACCGGTGACACAAATCGAAAAGAATACCATGCCAACCGGTGGAACACCTTCATGGCGATTCCTTGGTTTGGCTCATGGTAACTTTGCATTGTTTGAGACTGATGCTGGTTTGGTGATGCTGGATCGTCGCGCCGCGCAAGAACGCATTTGGTTCGAGCGTTTGCAGAACGAGTTCCGTGCAGGGCAGGTGCCGAGCCAGCGCCTGCTGCTGCCTGTGCCGTTGGAACTCGATCCCATTGCGACTGCTTTGTTACTGGATCGTCTGGATTTTCTAAAATCCAATGGTTTCGAAGTATTGGAGTTTGGCCGGAATTTCTTCCGAATCGAAGCCTTGCCTACCTGGATGGAACCGGCAGATGTTGAAGCGTTTATGCGCGATCTGTTGGCCTTGTTACGCGAGGGTAAATTGCAGGATAAAAATCTCGATTTGGCCCGGGATGAACTTGCCCAGTTGGCAGTCGCCAAAGCGGTGCGATTGCCTGAAACTGCCAGTGAAACCGAGGTGCGGTCACTCCTGACCCAGTTGTTTGCCACCCATCATCCATTGACCAGTCCGGCCGGTCGCCCAACTTATATAGAACTTAATCATGCTGAGTTGGCTCGTCGTTTCCAAAAATAAATATATCGGTGATCATCAAGTGTCCGATTAATATATATCTGAACATAGAGATGCCTAAAACCAAAAAAGAAACTTTACGGAAAAGCATGAAGCCATCTGCGCCAGTCGATGCTCCCGAAGTCGTGATGCGTTCACTGATCCTGCGACATTTGACCTCTACTCTGGCCCGACACCGAGGCGGGGCTACGTCCCGTGATTGGTGGGTGGCCACTGCGATGGCCGTCCGCGATACAATTCATGGTCGTATGATTGCGACCCAAGCGGTGCATGCGGAGAAGAATGTCCGCCGCCTCTATTATTTCTCGATGGAATATCTGATGGGCCGTTTGTTTGACTGCAATCTGCACGCGACCAATTTGCACGAGACTGCCCGTGCCGCGTTGGCCGGGCTGAATGTCGATTTGGATGAGGTTCGCGAAGCAGAATTGGACATGGGATTGGGTAATGGCGGCCTTGGGCGATTGGCGGCCTGCTTTCTTGATTCACTTTCTACACAGGATTACCCGGCCTTGGGTTACGGTATTTATTACGAATTTGGACTCTTCAAGCAGGAGTTTGTCGATGGTCATCAAGTGGAGCATCCCGACCGCTGGCGGGTATTCGGCAGTCCTTGGGAAGTGATGCATTCTGACTACAGCCAAATCATACCTTTCTATGGTCGGGTGGAAAATGTTTTCGACGACCGGGGCAATTCACATCCGAGTTGGGTGGACACCAAGACCATCCTCGGTGTGCCGCATGATATCCCCATCGCCGGCTATGGCACCAAGACGGTCAACCTGCTTCGTCTCTGGTCATCCCACGCCACTGAGGACTTTGATTTGGCGGCATTCAACTCCGGTGGTTACGAGGAAGCGGTCAAAGAGAAAGCGGCTGGCGAGACAATCTCGAAAGTGCTTTACCCGAATGATAAGACCGAGAACGGCAAGGAGCTGCGTTTGGTGCAGCAATATTTCTTTGTGGCGTGTTCCTTGCGCGACCTCATTCGACGCCACTTCCGGGATAAATCGAACACCTGGGAGAATTTTTCCGGCAAGGTTGCCATTCAGCTTAATGACACTCATCCGGCCATCGCGGTGGTCGAGCTCATGCGCATCCTGCTCGATGAGCATGGTCGCTCGTGGGACGAAGCATGGAAAATTGGCAGCAAGACCTTTGCTTATACCAATCATACCTTGTTGCCGGAAGCGCTGGAGAAATGGGGGGTTCCGCTTTTCGAAAAGGTGCTGCCACGACATCTGCAGATCATATTCGAGATCAATGCCCAGCTCATGCACATATGTGAACGGCAATGGCCGGGCGATGGGGAGAAAAAGCGGACCTGTTCATTGATTGAGGAAAATGGATATAAGATGGTGCGCATGGCCAATCTGGCGGTCGCCGGATCGCACACCGTCAACGGTGTGGCAGCGCTGCACACCGAGCTGTTGCGCAAAAATCTATTTCCAGAATTCGACGCACTTTACCCGGGTAAATTTCAAAACAAAACCAACGGCATTACCCCGCGTCGCTGGTTATTGCAGTGCAATCCGCGTCTGGCTGTATTTCTGACCAAAACCTTGGGCCATGATCGTTGGGTGCGGGATTTGGATTTGCTACAGGCCTTGGCCAAGACCGCGACGAAACCCAAAGCCCAGGCTGAATTCATGGCGATCAAGCACGCCAACAAGGTGGATCTGGCGGCCTTTATCAAACTGGAATGCGGCGTAGAGGTGTCACCTGACGCCCTCTTTGATTTGCAGATCAAACGCTTGCATGAATACAAGCGTCAGCATCTTAACCTGCTGCACATTATCGCGCTTTACCGGCGGTTATTGCAGAACCCCGGACTCGATATCGTGCCGCGGGTATTTATCTTTGCCGCCAAGGCGGCACCGGGCTACGATCTCGCCAAAAATATAATTCGGGCGATCAACGTCATCGGGGCTCGCATCAACGCGGATGAACGGATGAACGGAAAACTCAAAGTCGTTTTTCTCCCGAATTATCGGGTGTCGTTGGCGGTGAAGATTATTCCTGCGGCGGATATTTCCGAGCAAACTTCAACCGCGGGCAAGGAGGCTTCCGGCACCGGCAACATGAAGCTCGCGCTCAATGGCGCACTGACGATCGGCACGCTTGATGGGGCCAATGTCGAAATTCTTGAGGAAGTGGGGGATGATAATATTTTCATCTTCGGCATGACGGTCGAGGAAGTGGAGGCACTACGCGCGCAAGGCTACAACCCCAGGAAATTCTACGAACATGATGAAGAATTGCGCACGATCGTAGATTGGCTTGGCAGCGACCACTTCACACCCGGTGAACATGGTGCCTTCAGTGCCTTGCATCACAGTTTATTACAAGGCGGTGACCCGTTCATGGTCCTGGCAGATTTTCGCTCCTACAGTGATGCCCAAGCCCGGGTGGATAAGGCATTTCGCAACAAGGCCAAATGGGCGGAAATGGCGATGCTCAACACTGCCCGGGTCGGTAAATTCTCCAGCGACCGCACTATTCGCGAATATGCCGAGCAGATCTGGAATTTACCCGCGGTGCCGATCACTTGATTTAAGTGTCGCGCAGAACCAACGCGACACTGCTGCCCCCAAAACCGCTGCTCGTGCTGAGCACGGTGCGGGGAGCTTCGTTCAGGGTTTGGCGCGGTAAATCAAGACCCTCGCAAGCCTCATCGGCATGGCGCAGATGCGCATTGCCGGGAATGAAACCATCCTTAATCGCGATAGCACAAAATGCGGCTTCCATCACGCCGGACATCGACAACGGATGCCCCGTCAGGCCCTTGGTGCTACTGACCCGGGGTTTAGCACCTTTTGCGGTAAACATTCGGTTCAACGCAATCGCTTCCGAACGATCACCCGCGGGGGTGGAAGTGGCGTGCGCATTGATGTAGTCAAACTGGGACGCATCCATTTGGGTATCTGCCATGACGCGCCGGATTGCCTCCACCAGGCCGGCACCTTCCGGATGCGATATGGCGATGTTGTAACCATCGGCGGCCTGGCCCCAACCGGCAAACTCGGCATAGGCTGGGGCGCCGCGTTTGGCTGCAAATTCGGCTTCCTCAATTATCATGGCCACGGCGCCACCCGAACCGACAAAACCATCGCGGTCCTTATCGAACGGGCGCGAGGCGGTAGCCGGATCAGGATTGGTCGAGAGGGCACGCATGGCAGCAAAGGGCAGAATGCTCTCCGCCGTCGCTTCTTCTGCCCCAACCACTAGCATTCGTTTTTGGCGACCCAACCGAATGTCATCCAAGGCGCAGCCCAAGGCATGGCTCGAGGAAGCACACGCGGCGACGAATCCGCCCACGGCGCCGCGGATGCCGTAATG
>DFDG01000142.1:8104-17466 GCA_002367815.1 Opitutaceae bacterium UBA3033
CCGTGACGGTGGAGGTGATGCGGCCGGTGTGACTTCTGCGGAGAACCTTGATCGACAAATTGTTTATGCCGAGCTTGCCCGGCGAACCGACTCGACTTCCGAGCAGGTCGGTCGTGCCCGCGCCCGTCAGATTGCCAATGGCAGCGCATCCGGGGTTTGGTTGCAGGACGAGAGCGGTCGATGGTATCAAAAGTGAATTAGCAGATCGAAATGTAACCCTGTGGTGTTTCCGGCGTCATAATTTGGAATGATAAGCCGGACTGGATTACATCTTTTATATCTCGTTTTCCTTACCTTGTTTTGTTTACCACCGCTTGTGGGCATGGGTGAAACTGCAGCCAGCCACGGCTCACTGACCGTGGAACAGCAGGCCACGCACGCTCTCAATCGTCTGGGTTATGGACCTCGACCGGGTGAAGTGGCGAAGGTTGCCGAAGTGGGGGTGGAAAAGTGGATTTTACGGCAACTCGATCCCAGGAAGATTCCTGATCAAAGCGCGGAAACAGCAATCGCGGCTTTCACCAAATTACGCATTCCTTCCTCAGACTTGGTTGCCGCTTATCAGACAGAGATACGTGCCCGTCGACTGGTGCAGGCCCAGCAGAGTAAAATGGATAAAGCTGAGGGCACCATGGCATCAGCGGAAGCGGGCGTCGATGCCAACCGCAAGCCATCGCAGGAACGGCAAGCTGCCCGACTCATGGTAGGAGAAACACTGGGTGAACTGATGCACGCGAAACTCACGCGCGCGGTGATGTCGGAGCGTCAATTGGAGGAAGTGTTGGTGGATTTTTGGTTCAACCATTTCAATGTCGATGCGCGCAAAAAACTGGTCCGTGCCACGATCTCGGACTATGAGCAAAATGTCATTCGGCCAAATGTCTGGGGCAGTTTTCGCGATTTGTTGGGCGCTACCGCGCAAAGTTCATCAATGCTGGTGTATCTTGATAATTTTCGGAGTTCACGGGCTTACAAGCCCGGTGAACTGGAGAAGAGGATGATCCGCCGGGCGCAAGCAGATTTGTTGGGGGAGGAAGTCGCCAACGCGGCGCCACCACCGACCAGAGGTCTGAATGAAAACTATGGCCGGGAGCTGCTCGAATTACACACCTTGGGGGTCGAAGGCGGCTACACACAAAAAGATGTCCAGGAAGTGGCCCGGGCCTTCACGGGTTGGACCATTGAGCAACGCACGGGAGAATTTATCTTTCGTCAACGTCAGCACGATGATGGCAAGAAGGTCATTCTTGGGAAAAAATTTGCTTCGGGTGGAGGAAGACGGGATGGCGAAAAGGTGCTCGATTTACTGGCGGGGCATCCGGCCACCGCCCATCATCTGGCATACAAACTTTGCCAGAGATTTGTGGCGGACGAACCTCCAGCGGAACTGGTGCAACGTGTGGCGCAGGCATTTCTTCGCAGCCAAGGTGATCTGCGCACAACCTATCAGGCGCTCTTCCTCGATCCGGAATTCTTTGACCCCAAATATTATGGGGCCAAATCCAAATCGCCGTTTGAGTATGTTGCCTCCAGTTTACGAGCCACGGATGCGCAATTGACCGAGGTTGTGCGCTGGCCGGGTCGACTGTCCTTGCATGCGGTGGAGGCCGGTGCAGTGCTTGGTCGTGGTGGAGAGCGACTGGCGAAACTTAAACGGAAGACCGTGTTACTGCATCTGGTGGATATGGGGCAGCCGCTTTATGGTTGGGCGCCACCGACTGGTTTCTCGGAAGACTCCACGACTTGGATTGGTTCAGGTGCCTTGGTGGCCCGGCTCAATTTCGCGTTGGCACTTTCCGCTGGTGAAGTGCCCGATGCACACATTGATGTTCGTCACTTGTTGGGAGATGCTCAAACCGATGACCCTGACGGCACCGTGGATGCCATTGCCGAAAATCTGCTGGCGGGTGGGCTCAGTGATTCCACTCGCCGTATTCTGCTGCTTCAAGGGGGAAAGGGAGTTGAATCGAATCATGCGGTGATGCAACCGGCTCAAGTGGTAGCCTTATTGCTCGGTTCACCGGAATTTCAACGCCGATGATTTTATGAAATCGCCCATCATTTCCCGTCGATTTTTTGTCAAACAGAGCGGACTCGCATTTGCTGCCATCGGGGCCGGGGCGCTCTTTGGTCCTGACTTCCTACGATCTTCCGTGCTGGCGGCCGAGCCTCGTCGGGCGTCGGGTGGCCGCAAAGTCTTGGTTTGTGTTTTTCAGCGCGGCGCCGCCGATGGCTTATCGATGGTCGCCCCGTTTGGTGATCCCGATTATTATCGGCTGCGCAGCGATATCGCCCTGCCCGCACCGGCTCGGAAAGCGGGAGCAGAGGGTGTGCTGGATCTGGGTGGCGGGTTTGGCCTGCATCCCTCACTGGCCCCTTTACATGAACTTTATGGTGCGGGAGAACTCGCCGTGGTTCATGCCTGCGGTAATCCCTTGGCCACGCGTTCCCACTTCGAGGCGCAGGACCTCATGGAATTGGGCACTGATCGTGACAAGAATCTGCCCAGTGGTTGGCTCAACCGCTTGATCACGGCCTGCCCTGAGGATGCTGCGCATCGGACGGCACTCAATGCCGTGGCGATGACCAGCCAATTGCCCCGCAGTTTGTTAGGACCCGAGGAGGCTCTCGCCATCGCAGACATCGCACGATTCGGCGTGGCGGGCGATGTGGGTTTGATGGGTGGAGGTGGTCGAAATTCTTCGGCCACCAGTTTTGCGGCCATTTATGAGAATGCCGTGGGCGATGCTTTGCATGGAGCAGGTCAGGATGGTTTTGCGGCGATAGATCTGTTGAAGAAAGTAGCGCCCAATACTTACAAACCAGCTTTTGGGGCAAAATATCCGAATGACAGTTTCGGTCGCTCGATGCGACAGGTGGCACAGTTGATCAAAGCCGATGTGGGGCTCGAGATCGCATTTGTGGAAATAGGTGGATGGGACACCCATGCCAATCAAGGCGCAGCGACTGGCGCACTCGCGAATCGACTTACCGAATTTGGAGGAGGACTGGCGGCCTTGCACCGCGACCTCGACAATAAAATGTCCGATGTGCTGATATTGACGATGAGTGAGTTCGGCCGCACGGCGCGACAGAACGGTAATCGTGGCACCGATCACGGTCACGGCACGGCATTCTTTGCCCTCGGTGGATCGGTGAATGGAGGCAAGGTGCTCGGGTCGTGGCCGGGACTGTCCCCCGACAAACTATTTGAGGGTCGCGACCTTGAGATCACCACGGATTATCGTGACTTTTTCGCCGAGGCTTGTGTGCGGCACATGGGCGTCGACGTCGGGGCATTGGGTGGAGTGTTCCCAAAGTTTACGGCCAACCCGAGTAAGTTCCGCGGTTATCTGCGAAATTGATTTCCGCGTTAAAAGACCAAGTGAAGTCGAAGGATAGCCTTGAAATTGCGCAGCATCTACTTTCCAGATTTCCACATGCAATGGATTGAGCACTAGTGTTTCCGCATCAGGTCAAGATACCCGCGATGGTGGCGGCCATGAAGCAGGCGAGGCTGCCGCCGATCAGAGCTTTGACGCCTAGCTTGGCTAGATTCTCCCGTTGCGCCGGGGCAATCGCGCCGATGCCTCCGATCTGGATGCCGATGGATACAATATTGGCAAAACCGGCCAGCGCATATGTCATGATCATCAGGTTGCGTGGATCGGTGTAGACGCCGGAGTTCTTGAGGTCCGCGAGGTTGATGAAGGCGACGAATTCATTGAGCACGGTGCGCGTGCCGAGCAGGGCACCGGACTGCAGAAGCGCGTCATTGCTGATACCCATCAACCACGCCACGGGGGCGAAAAAGATGCCGAGAATAAATTCGAGCGAGAAGGTTTTGAAGGCGCCACCGGTCATGGAAATGACGAGGTTATTGAGACCGAGTGGGTCTCCGATCCAGTGGGCGAGCACGTAGTTGACGAGGGCGACGAGGGCAACGAAGACGATCAGCATACCGCCGACATTGACGGCGAGTTTGATGCCATCGGTCGTGCCGACGCAGATGGCGTCGAGCAGGTTGGTGCCGATCTTCTCTTTGTTAACTTCGAGGCTGGTTTCCACAGGCTCAGTTTGCGGCACGAGGATTTTGGCAAACATCAATGCGGCGGGTGCGGAGATGACCGACTTGGTGATGAGATGGGTGGCAAAGATGACCTGCTGGGCCGGATCGGTGCCGCCGAGGAAACTGATGTAGGCGATGAGCACTGCACCCGCGACCGTGGCCATGCCACCGACCATGACGCAGAGCAGCTCCGAGCGAGTCATCGTGTTGAGGTATGGTTTGATCAGCAGTGGAGCCTCGGTTTGACCGAGAAAAATATTGGCGGATGCACTGAGGGTTTCCGGGCCGGATAACCGCATGGTCTTGGTCATTACCCAAGCGAGGCACCAGACAATCTTCTGCAGGATTCCCAAGTAGTAGAGGGCAGAAGTAAAGGCAGAGAAAAAGATGATCGAGGGCAGAATGCTCAGGCCGAAAACGACGCCGTGTTTTTCCTGATCCACCAACGAGCCAAAAAGAAATTTTACGCCTTCACCGGTGAAGCCCAGCAACTGCACGAAGAAGCTGCCGACGGCCTCCACCGCGTAGCGCACGGGTGGGGCGTAGATTACCAAACTGGCGAATACAAATTGCAGTAGCATGCCGATGCCAACGACACGCCAATTGATGGCTTTGCGATTTTCACTGAGCAGAACAGCGATACCGAGAAATGCGGCGACGCCTATCATGCCGCGGATGAGGTGATTTAGATGCTCCATAAGTCGGGGTAGAGTTGAGCAGAAGCTTGCCGAAATGATGGAAACGCGCGAGAACCAAGTGATGACCCATCCAAAACGACTTGCGCGTTACCTTACGCGCACACCTGACACCAAGCGCTCCCTATTTATTGCGCCCAACGCCACCGTTAATGGCGATGTGGTTCTCGGTCGCCAAAGCAGTGTATTTTATGGTGCGGTTTTGCGAGGCGACATCCATGAGATCCGGGTGGGTGAGGGCACCAATATTCAGGACAATGCCATCGTGCATCTGGCCGATGAATTGGGGGCATATATTGGTGATTGGTGCACGATTGGGCATGCGGCGATTGTGCATGCCTGCACGATCGAAGATGAATGCCTCATCGGCATGGGGGCGACGGTGCTGGATGGCGCGCACGTAGGTGCCCGGAGCATCGTGGGCGCCAACTCTTTGGTGCCGCAAGGGATGGTTGTGCCACCGGGCTCGATGGTCTATGGCTCACCGGCAAAAGTTATCCGACCATTGACAGAAGCTGAGATCGCTACCTTGAAACCATGGGCAGAAAAATACGTGGACGTGGCCAAGGCCCATGCCGCGATGCATGCAGGTAAGGGCTAAACTATAGTTGTGAGCAGCGCCTGCGAGCAGGCGGTCTACCTGTCCCAATTCAATGTCGGTCCGGCTACATTGGAGGGTTGATTGTGTAGCTGGCCTCGATGAGGCCGGTCCGGGCATTATCTCTAATCCTATCGAATCCGTTCGAGAGTGGAAAAGGTGTAGCGATAGTTCGCATTGCTGGATTCCCGACGATCAGACTCTCGCCAGGATAGGTGTCCCCAATCCGGAAAAAATGTGTCCCCCGGCACTTCCGCGTGGACCAGAGTCAGGTAAATACGATCGGCCCGCTCCAGCGTTTCCTCGTAAATTTTCTGTCCTCCACAGATCAGTATTTCACCTGGCAGGGTTTGGGCGATAGCGAGGGCGTCATCGACGCTTTCAGCGATGTGCACCCCGGGTTGGGCGAGAGATTGATTCCGCGTAATGACAACGGGAACACGTCCATCCAGCAGGACCCTTGGCCATGTCTCATAGCAGATACGCCCCAGAACGACGGTTTGTCCTCGGGTCATGGCGTGAAAATGCTCCATATCTTCGGGGATGCTCCAGGGCAGTTTCCCGTCGCGACCAATCACCCGATTTTCTCCGCAGGCGACGATGAAATTTAAGCGCTTGGACATGGTTTTGAATCAGAGCGTGGCAAGGTTCGGCTGGCCAGTAGAATGACGCCCAAGAGCAATTAGCAGGACCAACTGGCTCACTCGGGCTTCCATTGTCGCTGAAGCTCCCACCGTCGCAGCAGCTATGGCGGACAAGATGGCGGCTAGGTCGTTCGCGACGCGCCTTCATAGCTCAAAAGAACTAATTTAATTATCCGCGAGGGCGATGGTGTTTCTTACATTGCGTCAGCTGAGGTTAAGCTCATGTCATAAATCCATGCTTATTGGAGTTCCCCAAGAAATAAAAATCGGTGAAACGCGTGTCTCAATGACCCCGAGCCTTTGTCGGCGTTGTGTATCACTCGGTGCCAAAGTGTTGGTGCAGAAATCCGCTGGTAATAGCGCTGGTTTTACCGATGCCGAATACCGGGCCGCGGGTGCGGACATTGCCAATTCGGCGCGACGCGTTTGGCGCGAAGCAGATATGATCCTGAAGGTTAAGGAGCCACTTCCGGCCGAGTATGGATTGATGCGAAACGAGCAAACTATCTTCACTTACCTGCACCTCGCCGCCGGGGCCGAGTTGGCCAAAGTGCTGTTGAAGAAACGCATTCTCGGCATCGCATATGAAACGGTGGAAGCAACCGGCGGGTCGTATCCGTTGCTGCAACCGATGTCGCAAATAGCCGGAAGACTTTCGATCCAGATCGGTGCCTATCGTTTGCAGTCGCAGCTCGGTGGCTCGGGCGTGTTGCTCGGTGGTATCCCGGGCACGATGCCCGGACACGTGGTTGTGATCGGGGCAGGCAACTCGGGAGCGCATGCCGTGCAAATGGCCGCAGGCATGGGGGCGCGAGTGACCGTGCTCGATTTGGATATGCGTAAGTTGGAGGCGCTGGATATCGATTACCGCGGTCGCGTGGTCACACTCATGTCCAACCCGGCCAACATTGAGAACGAAGTGGCGGATGCGGATTTATTAATTGGCGCCGTGTTGATACCAGCCGCGAAAGCACCAATTGTGGTGTCACGAAAAATGGTAAAGAAGATGCGCCCGGGCAGTGTGATTGTAGATATAGCGATCGACCAAGGAGGGTGTATCGAAACCATTCGTCCGACTTCGCACTCAGAACCCACCTACCTTGAGCATGGTGTGGTTCATTATGCCGTGCCCAATATGCCGGCACTCGTCGGCCGTACTTCGACAATTGGTCTGACGCAGGCCACTGAACCCTTTGTGGCGCTGTTGGTGCAAAAGGGGATCGAGCGTGCGATCGCTGAACACAAAGGTTTGGCGGCTGGCGTAAACACTCGCAATGGCAAGATCACCTGCGAAGCCGTGGCGAAGGCATTGGGTTACGCGTAACGTTATGACTGCCTGATTTCTGGACACAAAAAAGCAGCTCCCGGGTAGAGAGCCGCTTTTGAGAAATACCAATAATTACGCGGCGGTCACGATTTCGACACTCACTACCTCAATGCGATCGATCGGGGTGCTTTTTTCGCCCCCACCACTGCTTTGCGTGGGAACCGTGGCGATACGCTCAAGCACGTCGTCACCGGCGGAAAGTTTGCCGAAGGCCGTGTATTGGCCGTCTAGAAACTTGGCGGCGCCGTGGCAGATGAAGAACTGGGAACCAGCGGAGTCGGGATTGGCGGAACGAGCCATAGAGATAACCCCACGCTCGTGGGTCTTGTCGTTGAACTCGGCTTTGATTTGATAGCCGGGGCTACCAGTGCCGGGCATACCGCTTTGGCCGGCCTTGGTGTTGGGGCAACCACCTTGGATCATGAAACCCTTGATGATCCGGTGGAAGGCGGTGCCGTTATAGAAACCTTCCCCGGCGAGTTTTTTGAAGTTCGCAACCGTCTTGGGTGCGACTTCGGGCCAGAAAGCGATAGTGAGATCGCCGTAGGTGGTCTTGATGATGGCTTGTTCTACAGTTGATTCTTTACTCATGGAATGGGCAGCGAACCGCTGAGAGCGGCAGGCGGCAAGCCACAAAACGGAGAATCAGACGAACGTGGCGTCGATCAGTTCACAGAAATGATGAATCAGGAAGAGATGCCCTTCCTGGCAGGCCGCGCCACTTTCGCTTGGTATAATGAGGTCACAGGTGGCGATTCCTTGGGCTTTACCTCCTCCGCGACCGAGAAATGCCACACTCTTAAGGTCGAGGTTCTTCGCTTCGTGCAATGCAGCCACGATATTGGCAGAATTGCCACTGGAGGTCAGCGCAACTACGAGATCGCCGGGGTGAGCCAAGCCCGCAATTTGCCGCGAAAACACCTGTATGTAACCGTAGTCGTTGCCAATGCAGGTGACGAGTGAGCCATCGGATGAAAGTGATATCGCGGGCAGGGAGGCGCGGTTTTTTTGATAGCGACCGACCAATTCGGTGGCGAAGTGGGCTGCTTCTGCGGCACTGCCCCCATTGCCGCAGATCAACAGCTTTTTGTCATGGCGCAGGGTTTCCAAGATAAGGGCGGCCGCGGCTTCGATCTCGGGGCGGATGTTGGTGAGAGATTGTAGAGTACGAACGGATTCGGCGAGTGACGTTTCGAATGTCATGGTAGAGAAAAGTAGTGTCTAGCGGGTAGCGGGTAGCGAGCATTTTGCATCGGCTGTCCGGGTATTTTCTACTCGCTACGGGCTACGGGCTACTCGCTACTTTCAGATCCATGCGCTTGCGCCAACTTACGCTCCAGAATTTTCGTAACATCAAATTGGCGAAATTACCGCTGAGGGGACAACAGACGTTTTTGTTGGGTGCCAATGGTCAGGGTAAAACCAACCTGCTGGAGGCGGCGGGTTTTATCACGGCTTTACGATCCTTCCGCACGGCCGATGCAAAATTACTTATTGCCCGGGAAAACCGGGAGGCTGGTTTGGCTTGTGAAATTGAGCATGAGGTTTCGGGCGATACCCAACTCACCATTATCCTTCGTCCGGAAGGCCGCGAACTGCGGTGTGATGCAGAAAAAGTTACGAAACTGGCCGACCATCTGGGGCGATTTCCTACCGTAGTATTTTCCTCTCAGGATCTTCTGCTGGTGCGTGGAACTCCGGCCTCACGCCGTCGCTGGCTCGATCTCACGCTCGCGGCGATGGATGCCGAATATTTGCGCACCTTGCAAACCTATCACCGCGCACTGGCAGAGCGGAACAGTTTATTGAAAAGTGGATCCGATGAGGATGAGTTGACCGCTTTCGAACAAATATTGGCTCCGGCGGCGGCGGATCTGGTGTTGAAACGTCGTGCAGGTTTGTTGGAACTCGATGAGCGTTTGGGGTTGTTTTATGCGAAGCTCGCCCAGGATTCGGAACTCGGGGGCCTGCGTTATTCGCCGAACTTTGACGGGACATCGGCGGCAGTGTGGAGTGAACGTTGGTTGAG
>DFDG01000142.1:17659-20103 GCA_002367815.1 Opitutaceae bacterium UBA3033
TGTTGGTTGAAGGGGCGCGCCCGGGATAAACAATTCCGCACCACGCTCAGCGGACCGCATCGCGATGATTTTGAGTTTTTGGTGCGTAAGTTACCCGCCGGTGATTTTGCATCCGAGGGACAGCAACGGTCCTTGGTCCTGGCGATGCGATTGGCCCAGGCGGCTTGGTTTCATGCGCGTTCGGGGGTGCGACCAGTGTTGTTGGCCGATGATGTTTTGGGTGAACTTGACCCTGAACGCCGCCGACGTTTCTGGGCGGCGATTGATCACGAATCGCAAATCATCGCCACTGGCACTGCGCTGCCGGAAGCGGAGCTGGGATCGTGGCAGGTATTTATGGTCACGGCGGGAGAATTCAATGAGAGCACAACCACCATGGAGGAGACCGAATGACGTTCGAACTTTGGCAATGGGCGCTTGCGTTGGTCGGCGCGCTGGCGATAGGTGTGGCTAAAACCGGTATTGGCGGTTTGGGGATGATCCCGGTGGTTGTATTCGCGAATATATTGCCGGCCAAATTATCCGCGGGTTTTGTGCTGCCGATGTTAATCATGGCCGATGTCGTGGCCGTCCTGGCCTACCGACGACATGCGCAGTGGTCGCATTTGTGGCGATTGTTTCCATGGACGGCTTTGGGCATATTACTGGGTGTTTTTGCCATGGGGCGAATCACCAACCAGCAAGCAGGCCTGCTGATTGGTGTCATCGTCCTCACTTTGATGTCTGTGCATATGGTGCGGAAGTCGCAGGTGAAAAGCGAAGAACCGGAGCACTCAGTTTGGTTTGCTCCCACGATTGGAATTCTGGCTGGGTTCACGACTTTGGTGGCCAATGCCGCCGGCCCGCTGATGGTAATTTATCTACTGGCGATGCGTTTGCCGAAGATGGAATACATGGGCACCGGTGCGTATTATTTTCTCTTAATTAATCTCTTCAAAGTGCCCTTCATGATCCATTTGGGTCTGATCACACCGGAGAGTTTTACCGGTAATTTGATGTTGGCTCCGATGGTCGTTGCCGGGGCGCTGCTGGGCAAAATAGTGCTCAAGCATATCTCGCAAAAACTTTTCGAGAATGTTGCGTTGGTCCTCGCAGCGCTAGCTGGAGTAAAGCTGCTCTTTTTTTAATCTACTGATTATCAGTAAACATAAACCAGTTGAATTATAGGTAATAAACCCTGGGCTAGAGTTGTGCATTCATTTAAAATACACCGATTACTGTCCGTTATGAGCGCCCTCTTAATTTTGGGCTACTCTACTGTTTTTGCAAGTTCGGCGACGGATATCTCGGGTCTTATTAGACGGGGATGAACAGCAGTGGCGGGCTGGCCGCGGGTGGTGAAAATGATTCAAATTGGAGTGTCACCTATGCCAGGGTCGGGGGCAACGACTACAATACCAGAAGCCCTTATACCGGAGATTCATACGTGGTTAGTGGTTCCTGTATTGATGCTGGTTTGGTGCAACACACCTCCAGCGCGCAATTGATCGTGCCACCGGGTGCGAGCACGGCTTCTTCGGGTGGCACAACCAGTGCCGGCAGTGACTACCTTCCAGGCAATGGCACGTCGGGCAACAACACGGCCAGCTACTTTTACCGGTTGGCATTTACGATCACGGGGACGGGCTCGGGCGATGTAAATAATGACGTTTGAATTTCCCTGACGATTGCCGCCGATGACCAGTATGTGGTTTACGTCAATCCGCGGCTTAGGCGGGACGACAGTATCAACACTAGGCGAAGCACTCTGGCCGGATCCAGGACCAGCGCATGGAATAATACTTCGGCCCTTTATCTTCAGAACTTTGCCGATGAGAACGGCTCGGATAACGCCAATTGGGTGATTGGCACAAACTACATTTACGTGCTGGTGACCAATACCAACAGCATTACTGGATCATCCGGTTCGACCGCACTCAACCCCAGTGGTCTGTTGGTTTATCAAGTCGGCGCTCTTGCCACCATTGATGGTAGCCCGATCCCCGAAGTAGGCACCGTGTTGCCAATCATTTTGGCCCTGGGACTTTTTGGTTGGCGGATTTGGTCTCGCCGGATCGGGCACGAAACGATGTCGGCATAGACTCGTCTCCGCTCAATCAGCGAGGACAGAGTTGATCAAGTCTACTTCCCGAAAAGTTAACGTGGCAGTTGCAATGCCCGCAATAATTGGCGGGCCACCTCTTTCTGTCGGTCCTTCGTCAGGATGAGACCGTAAACAAATATCACGCCTGGGGCTAGGTTGTCGCGGTTGGCCAGTGGTTGAATCAAAACCATGGCCGTGCGTGTTTGATTGCCCATCAACAGGGCAAAGGCACGGGCGGCGGTAAAATTCTCATTGCCCGGTTCCCTGATCAAATTCTCTTGGGGAATTGTATTCGCCAAGCGTTGGTCACGATTGGTTAGCAACGCAAAAAAGCGAAGTTATTGCCGATGTCGTTATCATG
>DFDG01000142.1:20328-32262 GCA_002367815.1 Opitutaceae bacterium UBA3033
GATGTCGTTATCATGTGACTTGGCAAAATAAAGATCACGAAAAACCCGATATTGACCGTCGGTGTCGCGGTGCACCTGGTAATGGCGCGCCAAAGCAACCAAGTATTCGATGGCGAGTCTCCCTCCCATCTCAGCGATTTGCCACCAGATGTTCAATGCATCGGAAATCTGTCCCCAGCTGTAAAAGGTTGAAGCGATGAAGAGCGCATGTACCCCAAACAATTGATTATGGCGCGTTTGTCTCAAATCATCGGCCAATTCATTTTGGCCCAGGCCTTCGGCGGCTTGCAAAAGGTAAGCCCAGCGAACGTATTCAAATTCGGGCCCCCATTCCTGGGCTTCGGTTTGGGCGGCCAATTGGGACCAGGAACCCGTGGCCCGTAGCGCTACCGCCGTCAGCACGGCCAGCGGGGGTTTTGCATGGCGGGAGCGGGGAGTGTTTGCCTCCAGCGCACGGCGTCGGCGTGGCATCCAATTTGCTTGGCCAATCTAATAATTGGGCTGCCGCCTCCGGCGTCACGGCATGTTCCTGTTCCAAATTGTTTAATACTTCGCGGTATTTCACTTCATCCGTCATGGACAGTGACCTCAGGGCCTTCAATTTGGATGGCGGCTTCGAAGAATCTCCGGGCTGGGTCCAAGCGTAAATTTCGTCGCGCAAGTTTACCCCGCAGCCGCAAAGCGTAGGGTGAGTTCATCAACACGCCTCGGGGGGAATATATTCGAAGGCGAGCGCTGCCTGATTGATCAGCCCTGCCCGCAAAGAGGCGGAGGCCCATTCCATGGCAGCGGCCTAATTTTCCGGGGCCAGTTTAACCGCTCGACAGGCATATCTGGCTGCGAGCGTATACTGGCCACCCAATCGGGCCAGTTCAGAAGCGAGTAACCAAGGTTCCGGACGCTCCGGCATCAGGTCATTAGCCTTTTGCACTATCTCGGCGGCATTTCTCAGTTTACCGGCGGCGATCCAATCGCGGGTCATCTTGATGGAATTTTTACTTAAACACTGTGGATAATACCATGACCAAAGGCCCGCGCTGATAATTCCTGCAGTGATGAGCAAATAAACCGACCTTCTCAACCAGACTCGTTTGTCCCAAATATCGAGCACGCCCCACCAAACATCTCGGATGTGAAAATTGCGCATATGATTCAACCATCTCCGACGGCGTGCCACAAAGGGAGGGGTGGACGAATTATCATCGGGTTTTGGCTCTGGTGTTTCCATTAACTACGCGTTAACATGGGAGTCTCATGTAGCTGGCCCTATATAAAAAGCCACAAGCAAGTCATCGGGGATTTTCTCGGTTCGACTATTTGCCCGGATCGTATCGGATTAAGGAAATTATGGCCCGAATGAATGTAAGAGATATGTGGAAAGCCAAACTCGAGGGTCGCAACGTCCCCGGCGCTGTTGCGGCGAGTCTGGTTTTGCATAAGCCGCCGTTCAGGGGGCAGGTGCTCGGGGTGGATCCGAGTTTGCGGGGGACGGGTCTGGCCTTGGTCGAATTCACCCCCGGACAACAACCGGTCATGCTCCGTTGTCGCACCATCAAGGTGGCACCCAAGTTTCCCATGCCGCATGCGCTGGCTGAAATCCATCGGGCCATTGTTTCCTTTCTGGATGATTTCCCCGTGCGACATGTGGCACTGGAGCAAACAATCTACGTGCAGAATTTTCAAACGGCGCAGATACTTGGCGCCGCGCGCGGTGCTGCGATCGCGGCAGTCGCATTGCGGGATCTCCCGGTCTTTGAATATGCGCCTTTACGAGTAAAAAAGGCCGTGGTGGGGGCGGGCCGGGCGAGCAAAGAACAGATGGCCCGCACGGTAATGGGTTTGCTCGGTCATGGCCGGGCGCTGGCCTTTGACGAGGCAGATGCAGCGGGGGTGGCGCTGTGCCACGCCTTCACCTGGCGGGAGTAGAATTTCCCGCTCAGGTAATTTACAATGATGATGGCTGTCTGGACTCGCTGTGAATCTCGCGGGCGCGGATCAGTGCGTCATCGAAATGGGCCTGAATATTCTTGCGGCCTATTTTTGCCACGAATCCCGCCTGCATCATCATATTGAGAGGCTGTCGGTGCGGACCGCTTAATATTACCGTGCCGTCGGCCGCCTGCATTCGTTCAACAATACTCTCCAGCGCGTTCAAGGCGGTGGCGTCCATGGCTGGCACAAGCTGCATGCGTAAAATCAGCACTTTGGGCAGGCTGCCCACACGTTGCAGCGCATCCTCCATTTTTTCGGCTGCGCCAAAGAAGAAGGGCCCGAATATCCGGAAAACGACGACGCCTTCAGGGATGTTTTTGCCATGGGCAATTTGTTCATGAGTTTCCAATTCGTCATGCGTGGTAACTGCGGAAATTTCCGTCGTTTCAGCCATGCGCTTGATGAAAAGCACTGCGGCCAGGACCATGCCCACCTCCACCGCAATTACCAAATCGAATATCACCGTTAGACTGAACGTGGTGAGCAGAACAAGAGCATCGCTGGCCGGCATTTTGCGTAACCGCGACAGTTCATGCCATTCACCCATTCTTAATGCCACGATCATCAATACGGCGGCAATTGCTCCCATCGGCACATACCGGGCAAAGGATGAAAAAATCAATACTATGAGCAGAAGGGTGACGGCATGCACCATGCCGGATACCGGTGAACGTCCTCCCGCTTTCACGTTGGCGGATGTGCGCGCGATGGCTCCGGTTACCGGAAGGCCGCAAAAGAAAGGGCAGACGAGATTGGCCACACCCTGTGCGATCAGTTCGGTGTTCGAATCGTGACGGTCATTGATGAGCCCGTCCGAAACTACGGCGGAGAGCAGTGACTCTATGGCCCCGAGCAAAGCGATCGTGGTGGCGGGTCCAATCAGATCACGAATACGGGCCAGAGATATTTCCGGCCAGACGAATGGAGGCAGACTGTGTGGAATGGCGTCAGGTCCGAACTGGGAACCAACTGTGGCAATCCCCAAACTGTGATCCCAACCAAATACTGCGATTAATGCGGCGGCAGCGACCATTGCCACGATGGCTCCGGGAATGCGGTCGGTGGGAAAAATGGGGCGCAGTCGGGGCCAGAAGTAGATCACCGCAAATGCACCGGATGCGAGGAGTAGTGTGGAAAGATTGAGCGAGGACAGATTTTTAAACAACCAGGGTATTTTTTCGACGAATTCACTCGGGGCCACACCTGTGATGCCGAGAAAGGAAACGGCTTGGCCTGCAATCAGGGTAACAGCTATGCCGTTGGTAAAACCGCTGGTTACAGGGTAGGGGATGAATTTGATCAGATTGCCCAATCTGAAAACTCCCATCAAAATGAGAATGACCCCTGCCATCAATGTGGCGAGTAGCAGGCCGTCGAATCCATGTTTTTGGACGATCAACAGGATCACAGTGACAAAAGCTGCCGTAGGCCCGGAGATCTGCACCCGGCTGCCGCCCAACAAAGAGACGATGAAACCGCCTATTATTGCCGTAAAAATGCCGATGGCAGGTGCCGGGAATGGCGTAATGATACCCGGGGGAAAACTGGCCACACCCAAGGCAAGGGCCAGCGGTAAGGCAATGAGACCTACTGTAATTCCGGCCAGGACATCATCTGTGGCTTCCCTTTTGCCGTAACCAAGGCGAAGAAGGCCAAGAATTCTGGGCTGGAATCTTCGACTGGATGGTGGGTGGGTGCCAGGTGAAGCAGGTGAATTCATGCGGGGAGTGGGCTCAAAACC
The DNA here is from genome assembly GCA_002367815.1 of Opitutaceae bacterium UBA3033. GTDB lineage: Bacteria > Verrucomicrobiota > Verrucomicrobiia > Opitutales > Opitutaceae > Cephaloticoccus. The sequence continues at coordinate 24,062 of DFDG01000142.1, forward strand.
CACCCATCAAGGATCCTAATCGCTGGATCTCGACCTTTCAATGATTCGTTCAATCATGACTTTCATCATCGGTATCAACCCGCTGAATCATGCTCATGAGTCATGCGGATCGGGGAACCGGTTCAGCCCAGAACGGCCTTCAAAACCTTGCCAAGATCGGTCACACGGTAGGGTTTGGTCAGGTAGCCGCAGAAACCCATTTTGAGAAACCGTTGGGCCATTTCATCGTTGTCGTAGCCACTGGAGACGATAGCGCGCACATCAGGATCGAGTTTGTGCAATTCATGAAAACATTCCTCGCCGCCCATCCCACCTACCACCGTGATGTCCATGATGACCGCATCGTAGGGGCGTCCAATATTGAGGTAGCGTTGATAGAATTTGATCGCTTCCTCTCCATTATGCGCGATGTCGAATTTGTAATCGAGACTCTGCAGCATGGTGGAGGTGAGTGCGCAGATTTTTTCATCATCGTCCATGAATAACACGCGACCGGTGCCGAATCGCAGGGTGGCCGCGCGACGCGCTTGGACTTCCGCCGGTTTGTCAGCCTGAGGTAGAAACACACTGAAAGTGGTGCCTTCCCCCACGGTGGAACCGACGCCGATTTCGCCGCCATGTTTGCGCACTACTGAAAGGACCGTGGCGAGGCCGAGACCCGTTCCATGTTTCTTAGTGGTGAAAAACGGATCAAAAATATTCTCCAAATGCTCCGGTTTGATCCCGGCGGCATTGTCGATCACATCAAATTTTATATAGTCCCCCGCAGCCAAGGGAGAAAACTCTCCATCCGCCAGAGTTACATTCTTCGCCTGAATCTGGACGAGGCCACGGTGCGGTGCCGGTGGCATGGCTTGAATGGCATTAACGATCAGATTTTGAAAAACCTGTAGTATTTGCGAGCGATCAACCAACACTGGCCAAGTATCGTCCGGCACGTTGAGCTCGATTTTCGCATCGCTGCCTGCGCTCGCGATTTTAACGGCGTCGTGGATGATTTCAGTAGAATTGACCACGGACTGGGCCCCCGAACCTCCTTTGGCTGCGAGAAGCAGTTGCTTGGTCAGGCCTTTGGCGTTGAGACAGGCCTTTTCGCTATCGGCGAGGGCTGAGTCGTCTCTGTTGTCCTTGGCGAGGGAAATTCCACCAAGGATCGTCGAGAGCAAATTGTTGAAATCGTGGGCAATACCGCCGGCCAATAATCCAAGTGCCTCAAAGCGATTGGCCTTGAGCAATTCCTCGGGGGTCAGACTCATTTCTTCGGGGTTACGGAATATGACCACAATGCCTTGGGCCAAGCCTGATGAATCAGTGGATACGGTGGTGGTCCAGACAATGGGCTGCGGGGTTACTTCCTCGCCCAGATCGAGTGCATGGTCGTCGCAAAGGGGAATGGTTCCTTCCGCCGCCAGAGCACGTTCACAAACATCATCTCCGGGTAAACCTGACTGACGGTCTATGAGTTTCATGACTTCATTGACCGGGCGACCGAAAGCTTGATCAGGGGCCACCTGTAACAAACGTGCTGCCATGCGATTGATGTAACGGATCTTGCCGTGGACATCAGTCACCAACACCGCTTCGGCCAAAGTGGCCAAAGTGTCCTCGACCAATTGCGGAGCCAAACTATTGCCACTCAATGCGGCGCTTAGATCTTTCGGCAAAGCACACAGGAATCCAGTGACTTTGACCAAATCGTGTTTGCGGCTCAATTGGCGCTGCGCACCCAGTAACAGATATATAGGCGAACCATTTTTGTGCTGCAGAGTGACAACCTCACTCCACGACGAATGACCGGGCTGACGGGACAACCACCAGCCTTCCAAGCCTGCACCGGCTTCAGCGGGCGGAATTATGGCGCGGAATAATTCGGAGCCCTGGTTTTCATCGGTTGGGTCGAAACCCAACAATTCGCTCCAAGCCGGCGAATACCAAAAACGCTGGTTGCTGAAATCGAGTTCGAACGCCCCCAACGGACCACCATCGCTGAGATCCTGCATGCGATCATCATTGGCCAGACTTGCCTCCTCGATATCCTTGCTATCCGTGATGTCTATAATCACACCCGCGACCCGATCAACTTTGGCTTCCTCATTCACGATCAGAATGCCAAGGCAATGGATCCAAACAAAATGCCCCCGCTGGTGTTTCATGCGAAACTCCACGTCGAAAGAATGAGAACCCGCTGACATCCGACAACCGATTTGATCCGGGGCGGCGGCAGAGTCTTCCGGATGAATCAGGTCAAGCCAAGTCGAGTAAGTGTCATTGAGCTCAGGATCAGCATAACCCAGATTTTTTTTCCACGTTACAGAATATCGGGCGGCCCCGGTTTGGGGATTGAGATCGAAAAAGCCCAGTCCGCCCGGTGCGGAAAGCAGTGTCACGCTATCGTCATCAATCGCGGTATTGGTCAACGGGGCCGTCTGGGGCAGGATGCTCGCAATCAGGCGATCGTCCAAACCCGTGGCGTGCTCAAGGCGCACCACCACTTTGCAGCTGGTGCCATCATGTAGTTTTGCATCGAGTTTGGCGTCATGATCCAAAGCGGAATCGCGCAACGCCAACCATTGGGTTTCCAACCAGTCGATGTCATCGGATACGATGTCGAATTCAAAAAGCCGCACAAAAGTTTCACCGCACAAGTTGCGGGGAGCTACGCCCCAGAGGCGGGCGGCTGAAACATCACTGGCTACAACAACGCCCGATTGATCCAATATGAGCACTGCCGCTGTGGGCATATTGGCGGACTTTGCAGCATCAGTCTGTGTTGGAGGGATGCTCACTGGGCATCAGCCAACCATCCACGAACCCGTTTGGCGAGAAAATCGATAAACGCGGGATGATCATTGAGGCAGGGAATTTGTTGGAACGATTCGCCACCGGCTCCGAGAAATGAATCTCGGCCCTGCATCTGTATTTCCTCCAGCGTCTCCAAGCAGTCGGTCGTGAAGGCCGGACATATCACGAGCAGTTTCTTCACCCCATTCCGCGGCAAATCTTCCAGGACTTTGTCGGTAAAGGGTTTCAACCACGGCTCACCGACGAGACGAGATTGGAATGATACGGAATGTTTTTCAGCGGGTATCCCTCCTTTGGTCACCAATGCGCGGGTGGTGGCCAGACATTGTGCTTTGTAGCAAGTGGCATGAACGGGAGAACAGTTCGTGCAACAATCCGGCACGATGGTGCAATGAGCGCCTGAAGTATCTGCCTTGCGCATATGCCTTTCAGGCAAGCCATGGTATGAAAACAATAGGTGATCGTGGGCCTGCGCGAGGTAGGGTGCCGTCACGGCATGCAATGCTTCGATGTAGTCAGCGTCGGCGAAGAATGGCTGCACGGTGGTCACTTTCATCCGGGGCGATTGTTTGGCCACTTCCTCCATCACTTTGACGACCACCGTTTCCCACGACGACATGGCGTAGTGGGGATATTGCGGAAATAGCAAAAATTCATCTATGCCGTCGGCAATCATCTGACCGATTAGCAAATTGATTGATGGTTGGCCGTAACGCATGGCCAGATAAACGGGAATATCCGGCCCCAGAGTCGCAGCAAGTTTGGATTGCACTGCTTTGGATGTCGTGATCAGAGGGGATCCCTCTTTGGTCCAAACCTGCGCATAAGCATGAGCTGATTTTTTTGGTCGAGTGCGCAGTATGATCCCTTCCAGCAGGGCCCAGCGTAGTGGGGCAGCCATGTCCAATACACGTTCGTCACCGAGGAACTCGCGCAAATAGTTTCGCACATCAGAAACCGAGGTGGAAGCAGGAGAACCGAGATTAACGATTAGGACAGCGCGCCGGGACATGGAAAATACCTCGTCATAATGCGCAGAGTTGTCAAATCCCGCGGGATCCCGTTGGATGCCAATTAACGCGCCATGTCTACACATCTTAAGCCAGTTCTCCTCGTGATCCGCGATGGTTGGGGTAAAAATCCCGATCCGACGCAGGATAAATATAATGCCGTGGCCCAAGCGGCCAAACCGTGTGATGATCGACTGCAAGCGACCTGTCCGCGCACTATGATCGCGGCGTCGGGCTTGGATGTCGGGCTGCCCGACGGGATCATGGGCAATAGTGAGGTGGGCCATGAAAACATCGGAGCCGGCCGCATCGTGGACCAGGAACTCGTGCGCTTGAACAAACTGTTTTTGGAGGATCAGCTCGCGAATAAACAGGTGTGGCGGACTTTGGTGGAACGGGTGAAATCCAAAGGCACGAAGTTGCATCTCATGGGTATCGTGTCGAATGCCGGGGTGCACGGTATGCTGGAGCATCTTTATGGTCTGCTGATCAAGGCGAAGGCCGAGGGTATAAACCCGGACTCGGTGTTTATCCATGCGTTTACCGATGGGAGGGACACCCCCCCCATGAGTGGGTTGGGTTACATCCAACAGGTCGAGGCGAAGTGCCGCGAATTGGGCATCGGTAAAATCGCCACGGTGTGCGGGCGGTTTTGGGCCATGGATCGCGACAATCGATGGGAGCGCGTGCAACAGGCCTATGATATGCTCACCGGGCGCCAGGCCGTGGCCACCGCGCTGAGCGCATCCGCGGCGATGGAAAATTATTATGCGCATCCGCTGACCGAGACGCAAAAAGGCGACGAGTTTGTGCCTGCAACCTGGGTGGTTGATGCGGAGGGAAAGCCGGTCGCGACTTTTGCCGACGGTGATTCAGTCCTCTTTTATAATTATCGCGGAGACCGTCCGCGCGAAATCACCAAGGCATTTGTCATGGATGAATTCGCGGGCTTCGATCGCGGAGCGAAACTCGATCTTTTCTATGCGACCATGACGGAGTATGAGAAGGGACTGCCGGTGCAGGTGATTTCACCGAAACCGGAGAAGTTGAAAAACATTCTGGGCGAAGTCGTGGCCGCCGCGGGTATCTCCCAGTTTCGGTGTGCGGAGACGGAGAAGAACCCGCACGTCACCTTTTTCTTCAACAACTATCGCGGGGAACCGTTTCCAGGCGAGGACCGGGCTTGTCCGGCCAGCCCCAAAGTAGCGACCTACGATATGCAGCCGGAAATGTCGGCGAGTGAAGTGACCGCGGCCGCGAAAGCCGCCATCCTGTCCGGCAAATATGGTTTACTGGTGGTGAACTACGCCAACCCCGACATGGTGGGGCATACCGGTTCCATCCCTGCCGCAATCAAGGCCGTTGAGGCGACCGACCAAGGGGTGGGGGAACTCCTCGAAGCCCTGCAGCAAATGGACGGGCGGGCCGTGATATTGGCCGACCATGGCAACTGCGAACAGATGTGGGATTTTGCCAGCGATTCGCCGCACACTTCACACACCTTGAATCTCGTCGAAGTCTTCGTGGTGGGGCCGGGCTTTACCAAGGCAGGCACGCCCATGCGCCAGGGTGGTCGTTTGGCCGATGTCGCCCCGACGGTGCTCGATCTAATGGGCCTGCCCAAACCGGTTGAGATGACTGGAGAATCCTTGATCGCGAAATAAGTCAGTCGGTTAAACCCATGGAGATTGGACCGGAATCGGTTGATTGTCCTGATGACCGAGAATGTCGTTGCGCTCACTGGGTGAGAGACGTTCTTCTGTCCGGCTGTATTTACCTATGAAGCGCACCCATCATTGTGCCCAACTCACCAAGACCGACCTCGGCACAACTGTGTCGTTGTCCGGCTGGGTGGACTCTGTCCGCGACCACGGCGGCATTAACTTCATTGATTTGCGTGATCGCAAGGGCATCACCCAAATCAAATTTGATCCTCAGGATGATGCCAATTTGGGGGCGCGGGCCGCGCATTTGAAACCGGAGTCGGTGGTTAACATCATCGGCACGGTGGTGGTGCGCCCCGAAGGCACGGTCAATGCCGCTCTGCCCACGGGCGAGATTGAGATAAATGCCACGGGATTGGAAATTCTCAATGCTTCTGAAACGCCTCCTTTTCCGCTCGACGATGCGGGCGGCGACAAGGTCAACGAAGATTTGCGCCTGACTTATCGCTATCTCGATTTGCGCCGGCCGAAGATGACCAAGAATCTGCAAGTGCGCCACAAGGCAACCAAGTCGATCCGCGACTATTTTGACTCACAGGAGTTTATTGAAGTTGAGACACCGGCCTTGTTCAAAAGCACACCGGAAGGTGCTCGCGAGTATCTCGTGCCGTCACGGATTCATCCCGGTGAATTTTATGCCCTCTCTCAGTCACCCCAGCAGTATAAGCAGATTCTGATGGTGGCGGGCGTGGAAAAGTATTTTCAGATTGCGCGTTGTTTCCGTGACGAGGATTTGAGGGCCGACCGGCAGATGGAGTTTACCCAAGTTGACGTCGAAGCTTCCTTCGTCTCCCGCGAAGATATTTACGCTTTGTTTGAAGGTATGCTCACTAAACTGTGGAAGGATGTTTTGGGCACCGATATCCAGACACCGATCCAACGCATGACTTATACCGATGCCATGAATCGTTTCGGGGTGGACAAACCCGACCTACGATTCGGGCTGGAGTTGATGGACTTCACCGAGTTGTTCAAAACTTCCTCATTCAAAGTATTCTCCGGCACCGCCACCAGTGGTGGGGCCGTCAAGGCGATCAACGCCAAGGGTCTCGCCGACATCACTCAGGGCGAATTGAAGAATATGGAGGAGGCTGCGAAATCGCTGGGTGCGAAAGGGCTGGCTTTCATCAAGATCGAGGGCGGCGAATGGAAATCGCCCATCGTGAAATTTTTCAGTGACGCCGAAAAAACCGAACTCACCGCCAAACTCAATGTCGAGGATGGGGACATCATCTTTTTCGCGGCTGCGGAGTGGGAACGGTCTTGTGCGATTCTTGGCCGGATGCGACTCGATGCGGCCCAACTGTTGGTCAAGCGCGGTAAACTAGCCATCCGGCACGACGATTGGAAATTTCTCTGGGTGATTGATTTTCCTCTGATGTCCTATGATGAGGAACGTGGCGCATTTGCGGCCACGCATCATCCTTTCACCTCACCGGTGCCGGAGGATATTGCCCTGCTCGACAGCGATCCAAAGAAGGTTCGCGGTCAGCATTATGACCTGGTCCTCAATGGGATGGAACTCGGAGGTGGATCAATTCGTATTCACCAACCTGCTCTCCAAAAGAAAGTTTTTGAGGATGTGCTCAAAATTCCGACCGACGTGGTCGAGAGCCGTTTCGGATACATGCTCAAGGCATTCACCTTTGGCGCACCGCCGCATGGGGGTATTGCATTTGGGCTCGATCGGATGGTCGCATTGTTGTGTGGCACCACGAGTATTCGTGATGTAATCGCCTTCCCCAAGACTCAGAAGGGGCAGGATCTTATGGCGCAGAGTCCGACTCCGGTCACCGCCAAACAGCTTAAGGAGCTTCACATCCAAACCGTGATTCCGCCGGAAAGCTGAGGCATGAAATTGGTTTTCTCTTAAACGGAGTCCTACAAAGGGCTCCTTTTTTTGTGGCCCCCAGTCGTGATGGAGAGAGCAGGACTCAGGAAAATATCTCGAGACCGTGTTGGCACAGAGCCTGCTTAACGTTGGCAGCTCTATCTGGTGATAGTGCCTTTTCTCGATACCAACCAATCACACACACCAAACATTATGAAGCAAAGGTCCCAGCACTTGAGCAAAGGACTAAAGATGGCAGGCATCTTTATGTTCTTGGCTTTGTTCTCGTCAGTCTTCGCGCAGGAAGCAGCCAGCTTGGCTGAAGAAGCGCCCAAATACGCAGATCTGGCGGCATTCTCGGAATCCCCGGGTTTCACGCTGTTCACGGTTAACAACGTCTGGATGATGCTGGCCACCGCGCTGGTGTTTATCATGCATCTGGGTTTCGCCACGGTGGAATCCGGGCTCACGCAGTCGAAAAATACGGTCAATATCCTCTTCAAGAATACTCTGATCCCATGCATCGGTCTGCTGACTTACGCGCTTTGTGGTTTCAATCTGATGTATCCCGGAGTGGATGGCGGCTGGTTCGCCTTTGCGGGTTTTGGCGTGGGAGTCACCGACAGTGTCGGTGCTCTGACCGATGTCTATAATCCGGGATACACTTATTGGACTGATTTTCTCTTCCAAGGTATGTTTGCCGCCACTGCCGCCACCATCGTTTCCGGCGCGGTGGCTGAACGGATCAAACTTGGTCAGTTCCTGATTTTCTCTGCGCTGTTTGTGGCGATTTCCTATCCGATTACGGGTTACTGGAAATGGGGCAATGGCTGG
>DFDG01000142.1:32486-32952 GCA_002367815.1 Opitutaceae bacterium UBA3033
ATCCTTGGCCACTCCATGCCATTGGCGACCATCGGCGTGTTTCTTCTCTGGCTCGGCTGGTTTGGGTTCAACGGCGGTTCTGTACTTTCGGCGGACCCGGCCCTTACCTCACTTGTGTTGGTGACAACCTGTTTAGCCGCCGCTGCCGGTGGTGTTGGGGCTGCTTTCACCTCATGGATCGTGTTGAAGAAGCCTGATCTCTCAATGGCGCTCAACGGCATTCTGGCCGGACTTGTAGGCATCACTGCTGGTGCCGACCAAATGGCGGCCATGACATCGGTCCTGATAGGTCTCATCTCCGGAATCTTGGTGGTCTTCTCCGTACTTTTCTTTGACAAGCTGAAGATCGACGATCCGGTGGGCGCACTCTCGGTGCATTTGGTCTGCGGTATCTTCGGCACTCTGGCCGTCGGTATCTTTGGGAACCTTGCGGGTATGCCTCAGATCATCTCCCAGTTGAAGGGCA
>DFDG01000035.1:0-124 GCA_002367815.1 Opitutaceae bacterium UBA3033
CAAGCCGATAACGCGCTCCCTCTTTACCCTCAATCTTCGCCTCTGGGGCGTGCAGTCTTAGAAACTCCGCTAACACTTCAGGTTTTACCGCCAATGTCGCTGGCACGCCGTTCGTGCTACCTTC